>CAKTZP010000008.1 GCA_934636045.1 uncultured Oscillospiraceae bacterium | reverse complement strand
CACCCTTTAACAGCTTCATCAAGATCGTGAAGCAGGACGCAGAAACCGGAAAGACCATTCCTTACGCCGGTGCGGGCTTCAAGATTTATGACCCGGACGGCAACCCCGTAACAATACGGCGACCGGGAACACGGCGCGAATTTTGCCTATCTGACCGGCTTTGAGCCGCACTTTGAGGAGGCACTTCTGGTTCTGCAACGTGACGATGCGGAGCATTGCCTGGTGCTTGGAAACGAGAACCTAAAAATGGCGCAGTATTCCTTCCTGCCTGCAAGAGCCGTCCACGCGCCCCATTTTTCCTTGTCGGGGCAGCCGATGACACCGGACAAACCCTTCGCGGAGCTTCTGCACGCTGCGGGAGTTGAAAACCGGCGGCGGATCGGCATTGCCGGTTGGAAGCTGTTTACCAGCAAGGTGGAGGATAACGCGTCGCTGTTCGATGTGCCGGAATGGATTGTGCAGGCAGTCAGAGCTTGCAACCCGGACGGCGAAACGCTCAGTATGGGCCGTGTGTTCCTCGATCCGGAGACTGGCGTGCGCAACCAAATGAACGCAAACGAGATCGCACATTATGAGGCTGGTGCGGCAACGGCGGCTGCGGCTGTTTTCGGCGCAATGGAACAGGTCGCGCCGGGTCGTGCCGAGATGGAAGTCGCCGCGGCGTTTCGGGACTGGGGCCAGCCGAGAACGGTGACGGCCATTTGCGCGGCGGGTGAGCGCTTCACCAATGCTGTCGTGTTCCCGCGTGCGAAAAAAATGCAGATGGGCGACTGTATTTCCGTCACCTTCGGCCTACGCGGCGGACTGACCTCCAGAGTCGGGTACATTGCCGAAGGAACAAACGACCTGCCGGAAGCGAACCGCGACTATCTCAACCGTGTAGCTTTGCCATATTATAAGGCGTTGGCCTGCTGGTTGGAGGCACTCGAAATCGGGCAGACGTGCGGCACGGTCTATAATGTCGTCGAGGCCGTGCTGCCGAAGGAAACGTACCGCTGGACACTGAATCCGGGCCATTTGACCGGGCAGGAGGAATGGACGGTATCGCCGTTTGCAAAAGACTCGGCGATCACGCTGAAAAGCGGGATGTTGTTACAGGCGGATATCATCCCCTCCGTTCCCGGCTACGCCGGAGCCTCTGCGGAGGACGGGCTGGCGCTTGCGGATGCTGCACTGCGGCAGAAATTGCAGCGGAATTATCCCGCACTGTGGCGGCGCTTTGAACGACGAAGAAGCTATATTCAGGAGGTGCTTGGAATTCGCCTGCGCGATGAAGTGCTTCCGCTCGGCGACCTGCTGGGCTACTACCGGCCGCTCTTTTTGTGTAAAGATCACGCCTGTGCAATTGAAGAATAAAAACCGGACGCTTTCCGTTTTTGGGAAGCGTCCGGGCTTTTATTGGGATAGGAAGAAGGCGGCCATGGCGGTGTTGGCGGTTTGGGCTTCGGGGGTTTCCGGGATCATGGCGGCGAAGGCGTGAGGCAGGTCGTGGTCGGCTTCGAGGTCGAGAAATTGCAGCGGGTTGCCGCTCTGCCGCAGGGCCGCCGCGAATTTTTGACTGTAATGCCGCAGAAAGTCGCCCTTTGCCGTCACAAGGAAGCACGGCGGCAGACCGCGCAGGAGTGCCGGGTGCTCAGGATTGATGTACGGACGGAAGGGATGCTTCCGCCAGCCCTTGCCGTAGATCGAATTCGGCAGGAACAGACCGATCTTGTCGAAGCGATCGGTATAAAACATTCCGCTTTGCAGGCCGAGCGCCCGAATTCTCGTCCGGGGCGGGGTCACTCCGGCGGCACGGGCAAGCTCCGGCACGTTCTGCATCGCTGCGAGGTAGACGCAAAGCTGCGCCCCGGCGCTGTCGCCGCAGAGATAGAGCCGGTTCGTGTCACCGCCATAGGACGGGGCAATTTCGCAAATTCGGTCAATTGCGGCGCTGACATCGCGGAAAACCGTGAACAGTGTCTGCCCTGGCGCGAGCGGGTATTCCGGGCAGAACACCAGGAAGCCGCGCAGACACAAATCGGCGCAAAAAAGACGATTGACCTCCTTGCGGCCCAGCAGGAAGCCGCCGCCGTGCAGGTCGATCAGCACGGGGTGTGGCCGCGGCCCTTCCTTCGGCTGATAGATGTCCATTTTATGGCAGGCCGCGCCGTCGTTCCGATAGGGAACGTCTGCTGTCAGGCAGACACCTTCGGGAAATATCTGCTCCCGTTCGCGCTTTTCCAGCCAGCGGTCGAGTGTTTCGGCTTGCTTTGCCGTCTGGGCCTGTATCATTTTTTCCAGCATAGGGTTGCTCTTCCTTATTCGGCCGCCGGCAGGGCGGGGGGCCGTCTTGGGCGCGTCGAGAAGATTCGTCGTGCCGCAGACTGCGTTCGGCAGCGGCGGCGTTTGCCATCGAGTGCGGATAATGCTCTTCCCGACACGCGGCGAGGCTGGACAGCAGCTTAATACCCGCAGTGCCGAACAGGATACCTGCGGCAAACAGGCCCGCCTTCTTAAAAACCATAACAAAGCTTCGCGCGGAGCCTTCTCCGTATTATGGGCATAATATAGCATCGCTTTTCGGAGAATTCGATAGGTTTTCCGCTGCTTCCAAAATTTTTACAAATTTCGCGCGGCGCTTATGCAATTGTGATCGACCAGCGATTGGTATATTCGTCTCCGGCGGGGAGGGAGAGCAGGTCGGCCTGCGTTTCCAGCGCGGTGACGGCATCGCTGCGGCCGGGCAGAGAGGACCAGGGCTCGATGCAGACATAAGGCGCGTCGGTGTCCGGCCGGTGCCAAATGCCCAGATAGGGCATACCGGGAAAGGAAACGGTAACGCTGTGTGTGTCCGCCGGGTTTTCCAGCACGATCTCATGGCCCACGTCGCGCAGAACGATCGCGTCGTCGTGAAACAGGTCGTGCCGCAGCGGGAGGATACAGTTATCTTGGAGCGGATAGGGCGTTTCCTCTCCGCTGACCAGCACCTCCGGTGTAAAGCCGATACGCTTGGGGCGGCAGGGCGAGGAAAATCGCAGGCGGTAGTCGGCAAAGTCCGGCCCTTCGACCAGCGGAACGCGGAAGCCCGGATGGCCGCCGACGGCGAAGAACATCGGCTTGTCGTCCCGATTTTCTACATGGCATGCAACGCAGAGACGATTCTGTTCCAGATGGAAGCGGACGGAAAAGCGGAACCGGCGCGGGTACTGCCGCAGTGTTTCGGCGGTGTCACTCATGGAAAGCGTGAGCGCATCGTCGGTATGCTCGTCGCAGACAAATTCGGTGTACGGCGCAAGACCGTGGATTTTCATGGAATAGCGCCGTCCGTCGAGGTCGTAACAGCCGTCCCTCAGGCGGGCAATGTAGGGAAAGAGCGTCGGCGCGCGGCCGGCCCAATAGGCCGGGTCGCCCTGCCAGAGGTATTCGATGCCGTCGGCCGAGCGAATGCTTTGCAGCTCGGCTGCAAGCGGGGAAACGGTAACGGTCAGACGGTCATTTCGGATGGTATACAGCTCCATATCATGCCCTCCTCATGCGGTCAGCTTTTTGAAAATGCGGCGAAACAGCCGGCTGCTGAGCTGGGCGGTCGCGGAAAAGCCGATGATGCACCACAGCGGAACCAGTCGAAGAAACGCGGCAATATTAAAGTATAAAATCAAAAGCGGGAAGCCGTTGAGCAAAATCAGCAGAACGCTCTGCGGCAGCTTGGCGATGCCGAGCGCGACGGCGTTTTTCAGCGTTTTCGCGACGGTGTTTTCAAAGTAGGCCTGAATGGGGAAAACAAACGTTAAGGTCGGCAGATAAAGCGTCAGAATAATGACGAAAACGACCTCGACGACCGCCTTCCCGGCGAAGGCCGTCTGCGTGATGATGCAGAAATCGGCGTACAGCAGCGCGGCGACGGCCAGCATGACCAGCCATTGCAGCGTCGCCTTTTTGAAGTTTGCGCGAAACGCCGAGAAAAACTGGCGGCAGACATGGCCGCCCTTGCCGTCTAGGTTGTGGAAGGCGACGGTATACATCGCGGCTGCGGAGGCCCCCGCCGTTATCACCGGCAGACAGCACAGCAGGAACAGAAGATTCAGCAAAATCAACTCGCCGAGATAGACGAGCGCCCGCATCAGCGGACCGTCGTAGTCAAACAGCTTCATGCGGGCGTTCTCCTTTTATCGTCGTAAATCAGTTTGCCGCAGCAAACAGCGCAGCGCCGCAGGCAGCTTCTTCTTCGTTGCGCGAAAGCGTCAGCGGTTGGCCGAAGGTTCGCTCAAAGCAGCGGCGCAGGTGTGCATTTTTGCGCAGACCATTGCCGGAGCCGTACAATGCGCCGGAGCTGCCGCCCTGATCGGCGTAATGCCGGTACATTTCGTGCAGCTCGTCCGTCATGCCCTGCAGCATCCCGTACAGGAGCGAGAGCGGGGTGAAATTATCGACGCTGATGTTCTCGATACTGCCGCGCAGGCCCGGCTCGGCGCGGGTCCCCTGAAACAGCGGGACGACGCGAACGGGGTCGGCAGGTGCGGGCGCTTCATCCAGCAGGCGGCCCATTGCCTCATAGCAGGAAGCAGTCGAAAGGCCCAGCATCGCGGCGGTTTCGCGGAAGAAGCGTTCCAGCAGCGCATACGCCCGCCCGCCGCAAAGGCTCGAACCGACGAGCAGATAGCCACCGTTCGGGAAGGGGCGCGTTTCCAGCCCCGGACAGGTTATATAGCGCGGGACATGGACGGAAAACTGGCTCCCGGTGCCGACGTTGACGAGCATACATCCGGTTTGGCCGCCGGTCGCGCCGAGAAAGCTGGCCTGATTGTCGCCGATGGCGACGTAGACGGGCGGCTCTCCGCCGAGGCGCGGCGTTTCGGCAAGCTCCGGCAGAATCGCCGGGTCGATCCCGGCCTTTTGCAGCGCCGCCGTGTCAAAGCAACCGTGTTCCAGATCAAAGCAGCCGAAGCTCGCGGCATCGCTGGGGTCAATTTTCGGCGCGGTCCGTCCGGAAAGCCGCATGGCAATATAATCGTGGATTGTGCAGAAAACGGCGGCGTTTTCCGGGACAAGGCCGTTTTTGAGATTGTAAAAATGCGTTACCAGCCCGTAGCCCGTTGCCAGCGGATAGCCCGTCAGCTCGGTCAGGCGGGCGGCATAGCTCTGCTGCCCGTCGTACGGCAGATCGCCGCGCCCGTCCTGCCACGTGTACAGCGGGCTGAGCGGTGCTCCGGCTTTGTCGAGATAGACGATGCCGTGCTGCTGGCCGGTCAGGCCGATGCGTTCGATCTGCGGATAGGCGGTGTGCAGCTCCGTCACTGCCTGCATTGCGGCGGCGACGATCGTTTCGACCTTCTGCGCCCGCTCCCAGACCGGGCGGTCCGGGAGAAAGGCATCATTTTTCAGCGTTTTCGCGGCGAGTACCTCACCGCTCTGCATCACGACCGCGCTGACGGTGGTGGTGCCGATATCCAAGCCAAGTACTAACATAATAATAGTTTAGCAGAAAGTCGAGCCGGGGTCAAGGCGGGTGATGATGTCCTGCTGAATTGCCGGGGAAAGATCGAGGAAATTTACGAACGTTCCGTGGATGCGCATGATGTACACGCCGTTGGGGGCGTATTTTTTCGGGTCGGCAAGGACCTTGCGCAGCGTGTCGGCGGTCGTGACGTTCACATAGAGATAGAACGGCGCACGGTTCTTGTTGCCGGGGTTGAAGAACAACGGGCGCAGCACACGGTCGCGGAATTGCAGGCCACGCTCCTCATAGGTGTCGGCAGTGAAATATTTCGGGTCGATGCCGAAGTGGGAGGCGCAGCCGCCCTCCATCTGGCAGAACGGCAGGTGCATCGTCGAGAGCGTGCGGAAGCCGAGCCCGGAGGTCGCGGTGCAGAACAGCGGATCGATGCCGTAGCCGAGCATTTCGCGTGCGCCGCGGCCGTCGGGCGTTGCGCCGACGAGATAGCCGTAGGTCAGGTGCGTGGACGGCGAGCTCCAGTCGGGGCGGAAGGTGTTTCCGAGATAATTTTTCAGATTACGGACGATTTCCGAGGCGCGCGTCGCGACCTCGACGACCTCCTGATCGACCTCGGGAAGATTGTTGCCGTATTTCGGGCAATTTTTCAGATACTCGCGCAGCTCCTCATAGCCCTCGAAGTTGCACTTGCAGGCGGCGATGAGCTTTTCCGCGTCCTGCGGACGATCCTTCAGCAGATGATCGACTGCGATAAAGGAGTCGGCCACGACGGAAAGACCGTGGATCAGGCAGCCGCTGCCGTTGTATTTCGTACCCTGCTCTTCGGTGTCGCGGGTATCCACGCCGGTTTCCAGACCGCCCATAAAGCAGCTCAGGAAGGGAACCGGCAGCAGCGACAGCGCACGGCTGGCCCCGTTTGCCGCGTCCTGCATGACCTTGCAGACGTCCTCCAGACGCTGATAGAACAGCTCGCGCAGATGCGTCAGAATATATTCCGGCGTGTAGTCCGTCTGCTCGCCCATGGCGCGGCCGGTGATCTCGGATTTGCCGTTATTCAGCACCAGCTCAAGCACCTTACCCATGTTGAGCCAGCTATTGGTGGTGTTGGCGTTGTCTTTGCCCATGATGAGCGGCTCCTGGCAGCCCGCGACGGAATAATCGGGCAGGTCCTCCTTCGCTACGCCATGCTCGGCCAGCGTCAAAAACAGGCTGTCGTCGTTAAACAGCGAGGGCGTCAGGCAGCCGGGCGTGAAGAAGAAGCGTCCCATCTCGCGGTACAGCTCGTCGGGCGTATTCTTGTGCAGCTTGACCGAGAGAATGGGCTGCGGGAGATTCATGTCGTAATACGCGTCCAAAATGGCGTAGCTCATGGGATTGGTCAGATCGTTACCGTCGTTATCGCGGCCGCCGATCAGGACGTTCTGCGAAATGGCCCAGGAGCGCTCACCGACGTTGAAGAACACCAGAAAATGCTTGAACAGCGCGGCAGCCTGTTCCCGGTCCTCGCCGGAAAGTTCGCGGTACGGCTCAAAAATGCGGTCTGCGTTGCCGACGGAGAAGGCAAACGGGTTCGGTGCCTGTTCCAGACACATGACCTGCCATAAAATGACATACGACTGCATTGCCTGCATTAACGTCTGTGCCGGAAATTCCGGAACATGGCGCAGATTTGCCTCCATGAGCGCAAGCTCCTTCTGCCGCTCGTCGGAGGCGGTCTTTGCCTGCTCGGCGGCGAGGCCGGCGTAGCGGTGAGCCAGCCGGACGGATGCAGCCAGAACGCGCTGCATGGCACGGTAGTTTTTCTCATGCTTTTCGCTCAGTCCGCCTGCGGCCAGCTTCCGGTCGATGTCGTCCGACAGCGCCGCAACGCCGCGCTTCAGCGCCGGACGGAAGTCCGGGATGACATGGCCCGTGACGTGTTCCATAAAGAAGGCAACCTCGTCGGTGTAGTCGCTGTATTTGCCGTAGACCTCGTTGAGCGCCTGCACGCAGGGGCTTTTCGCGGTTTCTGCGCGGATGGCGGCGATGCGTTCGGCGGGCATCTCCTCCGTGGGCGTCGCAAAGTCGTAGACCTCCAGCGGGTCGCAGTAGCCCTTGAAGGTTTCGACCTTGAAGGCGGGGTTGATCAGCGCGTAGCTTGCCGCGAAGGCGTCGCGCTGCGTGCCGGCCAGCAGGGTGTTGTCGCTGATTTCAATGGGGAGCCGGTCGATGATCGCCTCCAGCTCCTCTGCTGCCCGCAGCTCCGGGAAGCGCTCGTCGGTTTTTGCGTCAACGGCAGACGCAATCTCGCGGCACAGCAGCCAGCCATTGAGGACCTTGTGTGACTGCCGCTCCTCGCTGAACAGTTTTTTTGCCTTTTCCGTTACCGTTTCCGGCTGTAGCAACTGATAAAGTTCCATAGGTATCGATCCTTTCGTCAATTAGTGAAATTAAGTATGTATGATGGTAATACCTGCACCCCGCAAAGCCTGCGCGAACGCGGCGACCTGCTCCTTGCTGACGTGCGCCTCTGCGCCCATCGTGTAGGCCATGCCCAGTTCTTCGTACTTGACCTTGCCGTATTCGTGATAGGGCAGCAGCTCGACCGTCGCCTTATCGGGAACGCCGACGCGCTTGAACAGCGCCGCGAAGCCCGCTGCGTCCTCCATCGAGGCGTTGAAGCCGCCGATGAGCGGGATGCGGAGTGCCAGCGGCTGCTTTGCGGCCAGCGCGGCGGTGATATTGCGGAAGGTTTGCAGGCACGAAACGCCGGTGACGGCCTTGTGCTTCTGCGCGTCGTAGTGCTTGACATCCATGATGAGCAGGTCCAGCACGGGGAACAGCTCCGGCAGCCGGGGAGAGGTACCGTTCGTTTCGATGCATGTAGCGATGCCCTCGTCCGTCAGGCGCGTGAGCAGCTCTTTTACCGCGTCGAGCTGCATACAGACCTCGCCGCCCGTCAGTGTAACGCCGCCGTCGTCAAAAAACATGGTCTTGCTGCGCAAAACCTCGTCTACGATCTCTTCCACGGAGCAGCGCTTGCCGCCCTCGAGGGAAAGTCCCTCCGGATTGGAACACCACGGGCAGCGGAGGTTGCAGCCCTGTAAATGATAGACCAGCCGGTTGCCCGGCCCGTCCTGCGAGAAGTTAAAGCCCTTTTGAAAAATACGAAGCTCCATTCTCTTCACCTCATGGCTATGATAGCAAACTGAAATAAAATTGTCAACCCGATTGACAAATGTTTTTCGCTGTATTATGATAATGATACAAATCGAATTAAAAATTGGCTGCTAGGAGGAGTTATCATGAGCGCAATGACTGATGCATGGCTTCGGCCCGTGTTTTTCCGGCGCAACCGTGTGTTCCGCGTGTATCTCGGAGGCAAGCTGTTTGCTGATTTTCTGGGCGATGCGCCGCAGGACGGCAACGAACCGGAGGAGTGGATTTGTTCTGCCGTCCGCGCGATCAATCCCGGACATACCGACCCGTTAGAAGGCATCTCGAAACGTCTGGAGGATGGAAAGCCCTTCGATGTGCTGCTGCGTGAGCACAAGAAGGAGTACCTCGGCGAACGTGAGGACCTGGGCGTTCTTGTTAAATATCTTGACAGTGCGATCCGTCTACCGATGCAGGCGCACCCGACCCGCACGTTTTCGCAGAAGAATTTTCACAGTCCCTACGGCAAGGCTGAGGCGTGGCTGATTTTGGCGACACGGCCCGATGCGTGTATTTACTTTGGCTTTGACCGCGAGGTCACGAAGGAGGAATTCCGCGCCGCCGTGGAGCGGAGCGAAACCGACCCGGAGATCATGACGAGCTTCGTCAACCGTGTTCCGGTGCAGACGAGCGACGTATTCTACGTTTCCGCGGGCGTGATTCACGCCATCGGCGCGGGCTGCCTGATTCTGGAGGTGCAGGAGCCGACGGACTTTACCATCCAGCCGGAATACTGGTGCGGCGACTACCATCTGAACGCACAGGAGATGTATCTCGGACTCGATGCGGACACGGCACTCGACTGCTTCGACTATACGCACAGCGGCGCAACGGTCGTGGAAAGGGGCAGAAAACAGCCGCGCGTGCTGCATGAGGAGAACGGCGTGCGTGTCGAGCAGCTGATCGGGCCGGAGGACACGGAGTGCTTCTCCATGACGCGCTATCTGCTCGACGGCGGCAGCGTGTCGCTGACCGAACCCGCCTCCGTCTGGATCTGTGTGGACGGGGCAGGCGAGCTGGTCGGCGAGGACTATGCCCGGCCGATCGCAAAGGGCGACTATTTTTTCCTTCCGGCCGCCGCTGCGGGAAAAATTACGGCAAAGAGCGACGAAACGCTGAAAATTGTTTGCTGTATGGGTGGAAAATAAAGGTAAAGTGTGGTATCATATTCCTCACGAACTACTCATGGCAAGGAGAATACTGCTATGGCGCGGGTTGCGAGAAATGCGGAGTATACAAAGGAATATAATCGTAAGCTGATATTGCGGCTGCTGCGGTCGCAGCCGATGTCGCGGGCCGAGATCGCCCGGCAGACGGGCCTGACCCGCGCCTGTACGTCGCTCATCGCGGCGGAGCTGTTGAGTGAGGGGCTGGTTTACGAGCTGGAGCCGGTGACGGGAAAGCACGGCCGGATGCCGACCCCGCTGGCCCTTTGCGGTACGGCGGGCTATGCCGTCGGCGTTTACCTCAACCGCGACGGCTGCACGGCGGGTATCGTTGATATGGCGGGCAAGGTCTATGCCCAGCAGCGCGTCCGCATTGAAAATGAGGAACAGAAGGTCGCGGCCATCGTGCAGGCCATCCGGGAAATGATGGAGCAGACCGGCCTCCCGGCGGAGAAATTCTGCGGCATCGGCATTTCCGCGCCCGGCCCGCTCGACGGCGAGAGCGGCCGTATCCTGAACCCGCCGCGCTTCGATCTCTGGCAGCAGACGGACATCGGCCCGGCGCTGACGGAGGGAACAGGGATGCCGGTTTTTCTGGAAAACAACGCCACGTGCCTTGCCAGCTATCACAACGGCCGCCCGGAGAGCCGGGGCAGCAGCCAGTTTTTGCTGCTGCTGGTCGATAGCGGTGTCGGCTCCGGCGTGATCTCCAAGGGCAAGGTCCTTAAGGGCGCGGGATATTTCACCAGTGAGCTGGGCCATACCTCGATTGACTATCGCGGCCGCCGGTGCGAGTGCGGCAATGTCGGTTGCTTAGAGTGTTACGCGGCAATTCCGAACCTTTTGCAGGGCAGCGGCTTTCGCACGTGGCGGCAACTCATCGATGCACTGCCCGATTCAGAGGAGGCCGAGGAGCTGCTGCGGCAGGAGGCGGAGTATCTAAGTACGGGGGTGGTCAACCTGACGAATCTGGTACCGATCGATTCCGTGCTGCTGGCGGGCGACCTGCTGTACGGTGTGGAGCAGATTGCGCCGCAGATGGAGGAGCACATCAACGCCCGTATCCTGCGCGGTCATGTGTCCGTCCTGCCCTCGGCGCAGACCCCGGACATCAAGCTCCTCTCCGCAGCAGACGTGGCGTTCAGCCGTTCGCTCATGGTCTAATACTATAATAATATAACAGGCGGCCCACATCGGGCTGCCTGTTCTTATATCATTTCTTTAATTTGTTATAACAAATTTACAAATCCTTATCCAATATTCACAAAAACGATACCGGCGTCCCGTCATAATGGAGAAAAGCTGAGCGTTGAAGCTGCTTTTTTGTTTAATCGCTTGACATAAAGCGGCGTTTGGCGTAAAATTTGGATAGAAAAAACCCGAATACTCTGAACGGACCATTGGAGGGGACGCAATGAAAAAGAAATGGATCTGGATTCTGGTCGCAGCGGCCTTGGTCGTCGCGGGCGGGATCACGGCGATTGTGCTTCTCAGCGGCGGCGGCTCCGGCGGCAGCATCCCGCAGGGGGATACAACGCCGGTCACGGACGGCAACTGGGAGCTGACCGGTGAATGGACGGTCGAGCGCGCCGAGAGCGGCGAGGAAACGCTGACCGTTGCCGCTGCCGAGGATTCCACTGCGTGGAATACCTTCTTTAAGCTCTATGAGGACTGGACGGTGTCCGTCGATGTTCAGCCGGAGGACGGCGAGGGCTGTATGCGTCTGGCCTTCGGCGATGCCTTTCAGAATATCGGCACCGTAGTTTCCGCCGAGTTCCATAACGGACAGGTTCTGCTCAAGGCTGACTATCTGAGCTATAACGGCTGGAAGGATGTCTTTGCGGCGGAAAGCTGGGCGGACTACGATAAAGACCGGCCGGTGACGCTCTCCGTCAAGCGCGTGAGCGGCGCGAAGAAGCTGGGCCTGACCCTGACGCAGGGCGAAACAGTCCTGGCCGAGGGGACGACCCGCACGATCAACGAAGAGGCGATGGACATGATCGAACGCGCAGCGGTAAGCGCGTATCACACGGTCGGCCGGTTTACGAACTTCGGCGTGCAGGCGGCGCGGCAGGCGCTTGACCCCGGCAAGAATTCCGATGGCATCATCGAAGCCGGCCCGAATGTCCCGACGGAGGACTGGCTTCTCGGCGAGGGCGCGGTACATAACCTGCTGAACGGCCAGAGCGCCATCATCATCGACGGCGAGGGCGAGCATCTGGCGTGGAACACCGCCGGCGAGCTGGGCGATGAGTGGACGCTTTCCTACTACGTCGAATACGGCAAGAGCTATCGCGACTCCGTGTGCGCCCGCTTCATCTTCGGCCCGGCGGCGGAGCTGCCCGGCGATGTGACCGGCCTCATCACCGTGAACTACACGAATGGGCAGGTCAATCTCGAAGCGCAGGACAAGGAGGGCGGCAGTTGGATCACGACCGCCAACTCCATGGGCTGGAAAAACGTCAGCGCCCGGCACATCCGTGTTGAGATCGCCAAGTACGCGGATATTGACCGCCTTGCGATCTTCCTCTATGACGAGGACCATCTGGTCTATTCCACCTTCACCGACGAGATGGAGCCGCGCCAGCTGGAAAAATATAAGCACTACGGCGTTATGATCTATTCCTCGCAGGTCCGCTTCAGCCAGATCACGCGGAGCGACACGGCGGACCGCTCGATCATGCCGTCCATGACCGAAAAGGTCTATCCGCACGTGTCAAACCTCACCGTCCCGGAGGGAGAGAGCACGAAGGACTGGGCGCTGAGTAAGAACGCCGTGTTCTTCCACGAAAACGGCAAGGAGGCGCTCATTATCGACTCTAAGGGCGAGCAGTTCAGCTACTACACTGCCCATTCGATCGACGGTACGTGGTCCGCTTCGGCGAAGGTCGATTTCGGCACGTACTATTCCGATACCGCAGGTGTCCGCGTTTCGTTCACCACGGCGGAGAAGAAATTTGCGGGCCTTCTGACGGTGAAGTACTCGCCGGACAGCGGCGGCCAGCTCAGTGTGAACCTGCAAACCTACGTCCCGGCGACGGACGGCTGGAACGACGTTCTGAAATCCGGCTGGGAAAAGGGCGACACGGCCTTCTGCCTGAATCTCAGCGGTGACGCGTCCGGAAAGCTCCGCATCGCGCTGGTCGGCGCGAACACCGGCAAGACAATCTACGAGGGCGAGGTCACGCTGGAAAAGGACACGCTCGCCAATATGAAGGTCATCGGCCTCGGCACGCTGGCGGCGCAAAGCAAATTCTCCGAGATCGAAATGAAGCTCACCGGCCCCTCTGTTGAAATGTCCGGCACGACCGATCCGAGCGACAAGACCATGTACCCCTTGACCGTCGGTACGGCTGCGGCCTCGAGCGTGTGGGAAACCGACGAGGGCATGATCTATACGACTGACGGCGCGCTTGTCGCAGACACGGCGGGCAACGCCTACGCCTACAATACCGCCAATACCATCGCTGACGGCTTCACGATCTCCACCGACATTCTGTTCGGCAAGCTGGATTCCAACGGTGTCTGCACGGCGCGAATTGCGCTTGCCGACCAGTTCCGCAGCATGGTGGGCCTGTTCTCGATCAAGTTCTCCGAGAATTTTGAGGTCATGGTCGAGGGCCAGTACAACGACGGCAGCAATTGGGTCAACTGCATCACCGATAACCGCTGGCGCGAGGTGCAGGACAACCGCGTCCACGTGACGCTCTCCCGCGCGGCGGGCAGCAACGTGTGTGCGCTGAGTATTTCCGACTTCAGCGGCAAGAACGTGTTTTACGGCACGCTGACCATGCCTGCCCGTGTGGCACACAAGATCGTTGCCTTCGGCCTCGGCGCGGATAAGTCGAGTGCAAGGTTTACGAATATGTACTGCCAGCTCTCCGGCAAGACCAAGGACGACAGCACGATCGAGGATTACGGAATGCTGCCCATCGTCGCAGGCAAGGAGCAGCCGACGTCCCGCTGGAGCATGGAAAACGGCGCGACCTACCGCACCGGAAACGCCCTGCTCATCACCGGCAAGGAGGTCTACGCCTATGACAGCGCCGTAACGATCTCCAACGGCTTCCGTATCACGACCGACGCGCAGTTCGGCTCGCTTGATAAGGACGGCGTCAGCACGGCCCGCGTGGCCTTGCTCGACAAGAATGGCGGTAAGGTCGGCATCCTGACCTTCAAGTTCTCACAGAACTTCGAGGTCATGGTGCAGGGCGAATACGACGCCGGCTCCGGCTGGACCAACTGCATCAGGGACAATACCTGGCGCAAGGCGCAGGACAACCGCGTCCATCTCGTCATCGAGCGCGAGGACAACAGTACCGCGCTGAAGATTACCGTCAACGACTTCGGCGCCAATCAGATCTTCTCCGAGGTCTGCAATCTGCCCTACGCAGCAGCCTCGAAGGTCGCGGGCTACGCGCTGGGCGTGGACAATTCGACGGTGAAATATTCCGGCATCTATACCTATGCTTCTAAGACGACGCTGCCGCCGCAGCAGATGATCCCCATCACCGCGACGGGCAGCCCCGCCTCGAGCGGCAATTGGACCACCGGCGCGGGTACGCAGGAATACTCCGACGGCTCGCTCATCATCACAAGCACCGGCTCGGACGTGTTCGCCTACCGCAACGGTGCGAACATCACCGATGCGTTCGTCCTGACGGCGAAGCTCCACTTCGGAAGGCTCGACAGTGACGGCACCAGTACCGCCCGCATCGTCCTGACCGACGGCGGCAATAACATGGTCGGCCTGTTTACCGTGAAATTCTCCGACAGCTTCGAGGTCATGGCGCAGGGCGAGTATACGAATGACGGTAACTGGGCGAGCATCATCGGCGACACCGGCTGGCAGAGCGTGATGGACAACATCGTCACCGTCCGCCTCCAGCGCCAGAGCGGCAGCAGCAGTTATATCCTGACCGTGACCGACAGCTCCGGTGCGACGGTGCTGACCGCGATCTCTAACGCGGTACCCGCCGAGGTCAACGCTAAAATCACCGGCATCGGCATCGGCGCACGGAGCACGGAGGCGAAGTTCTCCGACATCGATATCAATACCGACTCGACCAAGCCGGACCAGCCGGATATCATTGACGGCGAAGAAAGCATCGTCATCGGCACGGTCGTCGCACCGGTCGGCTGGACGGGCGGCAACGGTGTCATCCACACCGCCGAGGGTGCGATCATCACCTCCGGCAGCGGCGATACCTACACCTTCAACACCGCAACGGCGCTGGATGCCGCGTTCCGCATCCAAACGGACATCGTATTCGGCACGAAGGGCGGCGACGGCACGGCCACAGCCCGCATCGCGCTGGGTGACAGCGAGCAGCACCCGGTCGGCCTTGTGACGCTGAAGTATGACAACGACAAGAAGCTGCTCGTGCAGGGCCAGTACTTTTTCGGCGGCTCGTGGACCACGATCCTCGCCGCTGACTGGAAGGAAATCGGCACGAATCACCTCGTCGCGACCCTCAGCCGTCCGGCTGGCAGCAATACTCTGAGCCTTACGGTTACAAAGCAGGACGGGACGGTCGTCTACAGCGCGACCTCCGGCGAAATTCCCGCCGATGTGTTTGCGGCTATGACCTGCTACGGCCTCGGCAGCTTCAGCTCGCAGGTCCAGTTCACCAATGTCAGCTATTACGCAGCGTAACGGGAGGTGCGGACGATGAAACGATTTTTTGCAATTTTCCTGACGGCGGCGCTCCTGCTGGGACTTCTTGCAGGCTGCGCAAAGGACACTGCCGCCGATTCTGACACGATAGGAGATAGCCCGATGCCCAAGACCCGTATCGAACAGCTTTTGAGCAGCATCTCGCCGGAGGACAAGGACTATTATCAGCAGCTTGCGAAGTTCTGCGTGAGCGACCTGATCGACCATTTCTGGTCCGGCGACGAAAAGACCGGCTATATGACCCCGGTCTGGCAGGGCTTCCCGACGGACCTTGCCGACGAGCGCGGCGCGATCTGGGAGGCCGCCGAGGTCCTGTTCAACATCTACGATCTGTGGGTTCTCACGGGAGAGGAGATTTATAAGGACTACATGATCGCCGAGGCCAACTATTATAAGACCAACTACGAAAACGACCTGGAAGCGATCGAAACCGCCGGTGCGCTGCTCAACACCGCAAGCGACGATTGCGCATGGACGGGAATGCTGATGCTGAATTTCTACACCGTCACGGAGGATATGTGGTTTGTCGAGCGGGCGATCAACATTCTCGACGATGCCTACGACCGCTGGTACAGCGACGAGCTCGGCGGCGGCCTGTGGTACAAGGACGGCGTGGACTACAAGTCCCTATATGAGGCGGGCATCGCGCTCGACTGGCTGCGCATCTGGGAGATCACCGGCGAGCAGCGCTTCTATGACCTTGCTCTTGCGTCGTATGAATGGATGCACACCTGCCTCGGCCGCGACGACGGCATTTATGCCTGCGAGGCGACCGCAGCCGGTCACCGGGGCGATGCCGGGCGCATCAGCGAGGGCGGCTCGTCCTCCTTCCTCGGCGGCAATATGGCCATGGCCGCGCTTTCGGCCAAATTCTACAAAATCACCGGCGAACAGAAATACCTCGACCGTGTTTATGCGACGAACACCGGTATTTTGCAGCACTATAACAACAACGGCGTTCTGCTCAACGACCGTGACGCATGGACGAACGGCACCTTCGCGGGCTTTTATGCTACGTGGGTCCTCTCCCTGCCGAATACGGAGGAGATGCAGCAGCTACTCAAGGACACTGCGGTGTCCATCGTGACCAATGACCGCACGGCCGACGGCTACTACGGCGGCTCGTGGCAAGGCCCTCCGGCCGGCCCCAGCTCGATCTGGGCATCGAACGGCAGTGTGGCCCAGCAAACCATGACCAGCGGCACGACCATCGCCATCGTCGTCGGCGCGGCCCTGCTGGAGGCCGGAATCCAGGATTATGTGCGTTAAGGAGGACAGACACATGAAAAAATGGCTTGCGTTGCTTCTGACGCTGGCGATGCTGCTGAGCTTTGCGGCATTGCTGAGCGGCTGCGGCGACAATACGGACAATCCCGAAGAAACAAAAGCATCCGACAACACGAACACCAACGCCACCGGCGAGGACACCATCGGCGCTTCCATCGATCTGCGCAGCACGACCGATACCTCGAAGCCCGAAACCGACCCCTACGGCAAGTACCCTGAAACCGTGACCTTCACGACCGCCCGGCAGATGGATGTCGGCGCGAACTTCCCGGAGGGCATGGATGTGGAGAACAACCCCTATGTCGATGCGGTCTATGACAAGCTGAATGTGGAGATGGATCTGCAATGGCAGTCGGCGGACTACAGTACGAAGCTGGATATGACCATCGTTGCCGACGACCTGCCCGACATTTTCTGGGTCGATAACTATATGACTTACCGCGAGCTTCTCGACAACGACATGATCGAGCCGCTGACCGATGCGTTCCGTGCCTGCGCCGGTACGTATATGCGTGATTGCTATGCCTCCTACGGCGGCGCGATTTTTGAGCCGTACATCGAAAACGGCGAGCTTTACGCCTTGCCCGCGACCTATAACGGCTATCAGCAGTCCGTCCTGTGGGTCCGCAAGGACTGGCTCGATGCGCTCGGCCTGGAAACGCCCAAAACCCGCGACGATCTCGTTGCGGTGGCCAAGGCCTTTATGGAAAAGGACCCCGGCGGCAACGGCGCGGGCAACACCATCGGCATTGCCGTGCAGTCCACACCCCTCGGCGCGTCCAACGTCAGCTTCGGTCTTGACGCGATTATGGCCTCCTTCGGCGCGTATCCGCAGCAGTGGATCACCGGCGCGGACGGCAAGGTCGTCTACGGCTCCATCACCGAGGAAGCCAAGCAGGGCCTGAGCTACCTTGCCGACCTTTACAAGGAAGGCATCATCGACCCGCAGTTTGCCACCCGCGATTACAGCGACGCGATGGGCCTCATCACCTCCGGCAAGTGCGGTATCTGCTTCTATCCGTGGAACCTTGCATATTCCGCTTCCGAGTTCCTCAACGCCAACCCCACCGGCGACTGGGTTGTGCTGGAAGCGCCCGTCAATGACGCGGGCGAGTTCACCTACTCCGCGCTCCGCCCGGACAACGGCGTGATGTGCGTCCGCAAGGGCTATGAGCATCCGGAGGTTCTCATCAAGATTCTGAACGTCGAGTTTGATATGTGGCGCGGCTTTGACGAGGCGGGCTACGAGGCCGTGCAGCCCCTGATTGAGGCCGGTACGACCTGGACGGCTCCGATGCTGACCGGCCACTTCAATCTGGAATACAACGATGCCGTTATCCGCGTCGGCGAGCTGACTGCTAACTACATCGAGAAGGGCATCACCCCAAGCGGCACGACCGAGTACAACAAGCAGCTCTGTGAAAATGCGAAGCGCTACTTCGATAATCCCTCCGTCGCCGATACCGAGGGCTGGATCTGCTATATGTCCCGCTATATCGCCTCGAACGCACTGAAGGACGGCGTGGAAATTCCCGTTGCCTTCCACTATTCCACCGAGGGCATGGGCCTTTATTGGGCCTCTCTGGAAAAGCTGGAGGATCAGTACTACATGGAGGTCATCACGGGCGCCGCGTCCATCGATGACTTCGACAGCTTCGTCGAGCAGTGGAAGTCGCTCGGCGGCGAGGAGATTACCGGCGAGGTACAGGACTACGTCGATTCCCACAGCAACTAAGCGGGGCATATCGAAATGAAAAACCGGAAGGACCAAAAATATTATCACATGATGCTGATTCCGGGAATGATCTTTTTGTTCCTGTTCTGCATTCTTCCGATGTTCGGTATCGTCATCGCCTTTGAGGATTTCAAGCCCGCGAAGGGTGTGTTCGGTTCGTCGTGGGCCGGGCTTAAGTGGTTTGAATATATGTTCAAGCTGCCGGATACCAAGGCGATCTTCTTTAATACGCTCATCATCGCGGTGGCCAAGATCGTGCTGAATCTGATCGTGCCGATGGTGTTTGCCATCATGCTCTCCGAGGTGCCGGGTAAGCATTTCCGGAAATTCGTTCAGACTGTGACGTATATGCCGCATTTTCTCTCGTGGGTCATTCTGGCGGGTATTTTGACGAACTTCCTCTCGCTGGAGGGTATCGTCAATTCCGTTGTGGAGCTGTTCGGGGGCGACCCGGTGCAGTTTTTGGCCTCGAACGAGTGGTTCCGAACGGTGCTGGTCGTTTCCGACACGTGGAAGGGCTTCGGCTACAGCTCCATCGTCTATCTGGCCGCGATCATGAACATCGACCAGCAGCTCTATGAGGCTGCGGCGATCGACGGCGCAGGGCGCCTCAAGCGCATCCTGCACGTCACACTGCCCGGGATGCTGCCGATCATCATGCTGATGCTGACGCTCAGCCTCGGCAGCGTCCTGAGCGCGAACTTCGACCAGGTGTTCAACCTCTATTCCCCGGTCGTCTACAAGACCGGCGATATCATCGACACCTGGGTCTACCGTGCGGGCCTGCAGGGCTACCAATACAGCCTCGCAACGGCGGTCGGCCTGCTCAAGAGCGTGGTCAGCACGATTCTGATCGTCGTATCCTATAAGCTGGCGGATAAATTTGCCGGTTACCGTATTTTCTGAGAAAGGAGCGCTTTTCAATGGTTGGTCAAGACTCCCTGCACTATCGCATGGTCAACTGGATCCTGCGCGTCCTTCTTCTGATGGCGGCGCTTTCCTGTCTGCTGCCGATTTTGAACACGGTCGCCATTTCCTTCTCCTCCAAGCGGTATGTCAATGAAGTCGCCTTCTGGCCGAAGGGCTTTTCGTTGGCGGCTTATAAGAAAATTCTGGAGGACACGCAGTTTTTCCGCTCCTTCTGGGTGTCGGTGAAGAAGGTCGCCGTCGGCACGAGCCTGAATATGATCCTCACGCTTCTGATGGCCTATCCGCTGTCCAAAAGCGACCGCGTTTTCCCTGCGCGCGGTCACTATATGCGTGTCATCATCACCTGTATGCTGTTTTCCGGCGGCACGATCCCGTGGTACATCGTCATCAAGTCGCTGGGCCTGCTTGACACTTTTTGGGCGCTGGTGCTGCCCGGTGCGGTGAACATCGGCAATACCATTATTATGATGAACTTCTTCAAGGGCCTGCCGCCTGCGCTGGCTGAATCGGCCGCCATTGACGGCGCTTCGCCCCTGAAAACGCTGGTGCATATCTACGTGCCGCTCTCCGCGCCGTCGATCGCGACGCTGTCGCTGTTTTGCATCGTGGGCCACTGGAACGACTACTTCAACGGCATGATCCTCATCAACGACCCGAAGAAGATCCCGCTGCAAACCTACATCCAGTCGCTCGTTGCGGATATCAGCACGAAGATCAACAGCATGACCGCCGAGGAGATCAAGGCGTTTTCCGAGATCTCCAGCCTGAACTTCAATGCGGCAAAGATTGTCGTCGCGATGGTCCCGGTCATGGTGATCTATCCCATCCTGCAAAAGTACTTTGTCACCGGTCTTGTCATGGGCGCGGTGAAGGAATGAAGATTCCGAGCCGGTGGGCGGGGAAAACCCCGCCTGCCGGATAGCCCTATTTCACAGGAGAGAGAAAATGTTCCATTTTGACATTGATTTTAAGGACAAAAACGGCGAGCGCTATATGCTTCCCATCCGCATCGGGGTATTGCTGGAGGAGCTGCGGTGCAAGGCGTTTTCCTATCGCGAGCCGCTGGACGGCATCGAATACCGCAACGGCAAATATCCTGCGGACGATCACGGCGGCGACTGGAAGCCCTATGACCGTGAAAAGCAGTATTGGGGCGGCCGGGATACCTATATCTGGTTCCGCCACTGTTTTACCGTCCCGCAGGCGCTGGATGGCAAAATCCTCTGGTACTCCGTCGAGGCGGGGGACAGCGGCTACTGGCAGTGGGCCAATCCGCAGATGTGCCTGTACTTAAACGGACAGTGCATCGCCGGCATGGACTCGAATCACCGCGATGTGGAATTCACCCAATGTGCCGAGGGCGGCAAGGAATATGAGGTCTATATCAGCGGCTACACCGACACGGTGTATTATGAGCGCCCGGTTTGCTTCCGACCGTTTCTGGCGGCAGTTGACAGCGAGGTGCTGGCGCTGTATTATGATCTTAAAGTGGCCTATGACGCGGCGCATGAGATGGATACGGACGATATGGCGCGGGTCGATCTGATCGGCCATGTGAACGCCGCGTGTAATCTGCTCGATCTGACGGGGGACCGCGAAAGCCTGCTGCGCTCCGTGCGGACGGCCTCGGCCTATGTGCAGGAGCATATTTATACCGGCAATTCCGGCGGGAAAAAGCCCGTCATCGCTGCCGTCGGCAGCACGCACATTGATGTTGCGTGGCTCTGGCGCTATGAGCAGACACGCGAAAAGGTTATCCGCTCCTTCGCTACGGCCATCCGCCTGATCGACAAATATCCGGAATATATTTTTATGTGTTCGCAGCCGCAGTTGTACGAATTCGTCAAACAGGACGACCCGGCGCTCTACGCGGAGATCAAGAAACGCATCGCGCAAGGCCGCTGGGAGGTCGAGGGCGCGATGTGGATTGAAGCCGACACGAATCTGACCGGCGGCGAGTCGCTGGTGCGCCAGCTCCTGTTCGGCAAGCGGTTTTTCCGCGACGAATTCGGCAAAAACTGCGAGGTGCTGTGGCTGCCGGACGTGTTCGGCTACAGCGCGGCCCTGCCGCAGATTCTCAAAAAAAGCGGCGTGCCGTATTTTATGACGACGAAGATCTCTTGGAACGAGTTTAACAAGCTGCCCTACGACACCTTCTACTGGCGCGGCATCGACGGCTCCGAGGTCCTGTCGCATTTTATCGCGACGAAGGAAAAGGTGCAGGCCGAAAAGGACTGGATGACGACCTACAACGGTCAGCTCAACCCCAGCAGCGTCATGGGTGCGTGGCAGCGCTATCAGCAGAAGGACCTGAACCGCGAAATTCTCTGCTCCTTCGGCCACGGCGACGGCGGCGGCGGAACCTCGATGCAGATGGTCGAAAACGGCCGCCGCATTGCCAAGGGCCTGCCCGGCGTGCCGGACCTCAAATTCTCCGGCGTGCAGGAATATTACCACCGGTTGGAGCGCGACCTCGACGGAAAGACGCGCGTGCCGCACTGGGACGGCGAGCTGTATTTTGAATACCATCGCGGCACATATACCTCCGTTGCAGGTATTAAGCGCCGCAACCGGAAAAACGAGATTCGGATGCACGATGCGGAGAATCTCTCCGTCCTGTCCGGGCAGCTGCTGCACGACCTCGGTCCGGCCTACCCGGCGCAGCCGCTGCATGAGGCGTGGAAGCTGCTGCTGCTGAATCAGTTCCACGATGTTATCCCCGGCTCGTCCATCGCGCCGGTCTATGAGGACGCGTATGCGCACCATGCCGTCGTCGAGCAGACGGCGCAGACGGCGATTGAGGCGGCAGTGGCCGCACTGGCTGCAAGGCTGGACACGACGGGTATCGCGGCGTTCAATACGCTGTCGTTTCCGCGCGGCGGCGAGGTTTCCGTTCCTTGGAACGGAGCGGAGAACGTTGCCGTGCAGACCGGCGAACGGCTGCTGCCCGCCGTGGTCGCGGACGGAATGCTTACCTTCCATGCCGAGAACGTCCCGGCTAAGGGCTACGCCGTTTTCAAGGTCATTCCTGCCGAACCGCTGCGTTTGCCGGAATACACGGATACGCATTGCCTCGAAAATGCGGCCTATCGCATTGAATTCGACGAAAACTACGACATTTCCCGCGTTTTCTGCAAGAAAGCCGGACGGGAGATGCTTCCCCCCGGTACGCTGGCGGCGCGGCTGGTCGCCTTTGAGGACCGGCCCCGCGTGGACGACGCGTGGAATCTGATGGCGTACTATGAGGAAAAATTTGAGTACATTGACAACGTACAGTCTGCGCGCATTGTCGCGCATAACGCCCTGCGAACGGTCCTGCGCGTGGAGCGCCGGTTCCACGATAGCACGCTGTGCTTTGACTACAGTCTGCCCGCCGGGAACGACGGCCTGACCATCTCCGGCGACATCGACTGGAAGGAAACGCACATCATGCTCAAAATGGACTTCCCGACGGAGGTCAACACGACAAAGGCGACGTTTGATATCCAGTTCGGCTCCATCGAGCGCCCAATTCATAAAAATACACTCTGGGACTACGCCCGCTTCGAGGTCTGCGCCCATAAATGGGTTGATCTGAGCGACAACGGCTTCGGCATCACGCTGCTCAATGATTGCAAATACGGCTACGATGTGACGCGTGAGCATATCCGGCTGAGCATTCTGCGCTGCGGGACGTATCCCAATCCGCATCAGGACCAGTGCCGCCACGTGTTTTCCTGCAAGCTGCTGGCGCATACCGGCCCGGTCGATCTTCCGGCGGTCAACGAGGCGGCCTACGCCTTCAATTACCCGCTGCACGCGCGGTATACGGCGGGCGGCGGTACGCTGCCGGGGCGCTTCAGCCTGATGCAGCTCGACCGAGCGAACATCATCATCGAAACGGTGAAAAAAGCGGAGGACTCCGATGCCGTCGTGATCCGCGCCTATGAGTGCGCCAACTGCGCCTGCGATGCCGTATTGTCGCTCGGTTTTCCGGTGACTGCGGCGGCGGAAACAGACCTGATGGAGGGCGCACCGACGGCGCTGCCGCTCGAAAACGGCCGCGTCCGACTGCACTTTGCGCCGTTTGAGATCAAAACGATCCTGCTCTCCTGAGGCCGGCCGATGAAAAAAGCTGCGATCTATCAGGTCATCTATCAGGAGCTGGTCAAGCAGATTCTGGCGGGGGAGTGGAGCGGCGGTGCGCTGCTGCCCACCGAGGCGGCGCTTGCTGCACAGTACGGTGTCAGCCGCATTACCTCGCGCCATGCCCTGACGCTGCTGGCCGATAACGGCTATATCCGCCGCACACAGGGGAAGGGCTCCATTGTTGTGGAGGAAAAGCGCAAAACGCCGATACTCGGCCTCGCGCTGACCGGCTTCGACGCGCTGTTCGGCACGGACTTCATCAAGGGCGTATTCGGCGAGGCGGAGGAGCGGGGATACCTTGTCCTAATGCAGACCGGTTACACCACGCCGGAGCATGAGGGCCGTTGTCTGCGGCGCTTGCAGGCGGCGGGGGTCGAGGGCATCATCTCCGTTCCCATGTATGATTCGCTGCACTATGCCGACGAGCTGGAGCTGCTGACGCGGGAGATCCCGATGGTATTTGCCGACCGACGCGTCGTCGGAGTCAATGTCCCGCTGGTCTGCACGGACAACAGTCAGAGTATGCAGCAGCTTTACCGCCACCTGCGGGCCTGCGGCTACCGGAGAATTGCCTTTATCTCCAGCCGCCCGGACTCCACGGCCGTCGCCGACCGGATGCGCGGCTATCAACAGGCGGCCGTGCCGGGTAGGGACGGGGGAAAACGGCTTATGCTCACGACGCTGCGCTCACCGCTTCCCGGCATGGACAACGCCGACAGCCGTGCCTACGACATGGGGCAGATCGAGGACTTCCTGCTTCGCGACCGCGAGGTTGAGGCCGTCATTGCGCACACCTATAAAGTAGCGCTGCTCGTCCGCGAAACTGCTGAACGCATCGGTCTGCGCGTGCCGCAGGACCTTGCGATCGTCTGCTTTGACGCGCCGCGCGGCGTGGAGGGCGACCAGCCCTTTGCACACATCCGGCAGAACGAATATGAGATCGGCGCAAAAGCGGTCCAGCATCTGCTCGATGTCATCGGCGGACGGCCCGTGCCGGACACGACGTACGTCAGCGCTGTTTTTGTGGACGGAAGGAGCTATCTACAAAGAGAACCGTAACGATATGGAGGAATGAAAGTGAAACGTATCATTGCTGTAGTATTGGCAGCCGCGCTGCTGCTGGCCGTCGTGCCTGCGGCGTTTGCGGCGACGCCGGAGCAGACGGTGCTGCCGGAGGGAAATGAGTTTTCCTTCAATAACGGCACCGGCTGGGGAAACGCGGGCCGCTGGTCGAGCGGCCGGAGCAACACCGAGGGCCTCTGGGCGCAGAGCGACGCGAAGGACGGCTCCGGCGCGGCTGCTGCCTACGTGGGGCAGAAGCTGAACGGAAGCTGGAGCTTCAACGCGCAGCTCGCGCCGCTTTCCTCCTCGAACGGCGACGGGCGCATCGTTAGCCGCGTGCAGCTGCTGGACCAGTATAAAAACCCCAAGGTCATCCTGACCTACGAATACATTTCCGGCACGAAGCAAACGGCGCTGAAATGGGAAACCATCTCCTCGGCCAACGGCGGAAGCTGGCTGACGCTGTTCAAGCTCGATTGGACGAAGTTCGCAGACACGTCGCTCAATTTCCGCATTTCCAAATTCTCCTCCACCATGCTCACGCTGGAGATCACCGGCAATCAGGGCTACCGCAAGACCATGACCTGCAATGTCCCGCAGGATGTGGTCAGCACGCTGTGCTACGGCGGACTGGCCGCAGAGCGCTCGACCGCGCGGTTTGGCAACGTTCGGCTTTCGGTCCCGGCGGCGGATGCGGATTTTACCGCCGCTGCGGAAACGGCCTATCAAAACCTGATGAAAAACTTTCTCATCGACGGTGAGGACCGCCTTAAGCCGGTCGTCTACGGCATGGTGTCGGGCGATGTGACGAACGCGGGCTATACCGTTAAAGTTTTGAGCGCAGGCGACTTCTGGGAAAGCGCCGTCGCACTCATGGCGATGGACACGTATGCAAAGTACCATGACAAGAGCTCGGAAGCGTATCAAAAGACCGCCGTGCGCATTGCCAACACGGTGAACTTCTTCGTCACGACCTACGGCGAGGCGAAGCTAACGACGGCGGGCGTTGCGCCGGTCAACCACGCGATGGACGACTGCGGATGGAACGTCATGGCGCTGCTGCTCGGCTACAGGTACAATCTGGAGCTTGGGCGGACGAGCGAGGCGGCCACCTGTCTGAACTATGCGGAAAAGCTGTTCAACAACACCTTTGACCACTACTACGATGACCGGCTCGGCGGCGGTATGTGGTACAACAACGACCACACGGAGAAATCCCTCTACGCCGCAACGCTGGCAATGGCGGGCTATGACTTGTGGAAAATCACGGCAAAGGAAGATATCCGCGAACGCTATCTGAAAATCTATGAGGGCGTGGAAAACAACCTCCGCCGCGCCGACGGCCTGTATTACATCCACATCAACAGCGAGGGCGTGGCCAGCAAGGATAACCCCTACGACATCTCCGAGGGCGGCTCCTGCACCTACATCGGCGGCAATATGTGCATGGCGGTGCTGAACTATCGCCTCGGCAACGTCGATCAGGCGAAAACGACTGCCGAGGGCATCGCGTTGTTTGAAACAACCCGCAGCGGTGCGCTGCTCAACGACCGCGACGCGTGGAACAACACGTTCTTCCTCGGCATGTTCCAGCGCGAGCTGATGCAGACCGGTGTTGTCGATGCCCGCTACGCGGACATCCTGCGCACGACGGCCGTGAACATTCTGGCCAACGCGGTCTTTGACGACGGCTACTATTCCGCCGCTTGGGAAGGCCCGAAGGAGCCGCTCTCCAACGGCTACCCGAAGGACTACCCAATGGAGGCCCGCAACCGCTGGGGAACGCAGGTCAACCAGAACGGCTACTTCATCGGCTCCACGCCGAACCAGATCATGACCACCGCGACAACCATCCACGTCCTGTTTGCCGCTGCGGCAATGGCCGAGCAGACCACCGTTCCGGCACTGGAAACGCTGAGCGTGGACGGCAAGACGCTCTGGCCCGTCTTTAACCCGGACATCACGACCTACCGTCTGCTTGAAGCCTCCGATGCCGCGCTGAAGCTGCATTGGACGCTTCCCGATGGCCAGACCGTCACCCTCAACGGTGAACAGCAGGAGGGAACGGAAGCGGCGCTGGATGCTGCGGTCAATAAGGCGGTACTGACCGTCAAGCCGGTAAACGGCGAAACGACGCGCACTTACACGCTCGTCATCCGCGAGGTCTGCGAGCATCCGGAAACGGAAACCGTGACCGTTCCGGCTACCTGCACCAAGCCCGGCAGCGAAACGACCGTCTGCAAGATCTGCGGCGTAGAGCTGAACCAAACGACCATTCCCGCCACCGGCCATCAGCACACCCGCGAGGATACCATCCCGGCGACCTGCGTTGCAGCGGGCAGCATTACCGTTGTCTGCACGGATTGCGGCGCGACCGTTTCCACGCAGATCATCCCGGCCACCGGCCATCACTTCACAGACGGCGTTTGCTCCGTCTGCGGCGAGCGGGAGCCGGAAAAGGGCTGCGACGGCGGCGCGGATTGCCCCAGCCATGCCTTTGATGATCTCGACCGGACGCAATGGTATCACACCGGTGTGGATTACTGCGTGGAGCACGGCCTTATGAACGGCATCGCGCCCACCCGCTTCGACCCGGAGGGCAGCGTAACGCGTGCCATGCTCGTCACGATCCTCTACCGCACGGAAGGGAAGCCTGCCGTGACCGGCAAGACCAACCCGTTCCATGACGTTCCCAACGGCGAATGGTACACCGATGCCGTCGTCTGGGCGGCGGCGCAGGGCATCGTCAACGGCGTGTCCGAAACGAGCTTTGCGCCGGACGACTCCATCACGCGTGAACAGATCGCAACGATCCTGTACCGCTACGCCAAGGGAGAGCCGCCGAAGATGAATGTGCTGGCGACCTTTGCGGATGTCGGCAGCGTTTCCGGCTACGCGCGGGACGCCGTGAACTGGGCCGTTGATCAGGGTATCATCAACGGCATGGACGGCCGCCTCGCCCCGATCGAGGGCGCGACCAGAGCGCAGATCGCCACCATTCTGGCACGGTTCTTAGCAAAATAAAATAAATAGCTGAAATCCCCGGCGGGTCCCGCCGGGGATTTCAGACTGTCAAAGAACTGCCCAACGAAAGGTTTCGGAGGGAGGAAAAGTGTGAAAGGGAACCGTCAGGGTTCCCTTTCACGTTCAATAACCCCGCCGCAGCGGCAAAATTGCAAAATAATCTTACTTCTTCCTATTTTGCAATTTTGAAAGCAGCTTGTCGAAAAAGTCCGTGAGGGCTTTTTTGACAAGCTGCAATCCCCGGCGGGTCCCGCCGGGGATTTGATTTGTTATAACAAATTTGCAGTTGATTAGATAAATCCAACAAAAAATCTTGCCATACTGGGGCATTGTGCCGAATCTTCAAAATTATTGTAAAATCGATTGACAAAAATAGGGAAACAAGGTAAACTGTAAACAGATCGCCATACCAAAAACGAGAGAGTTCAGGAGAACGGGAGGGTTACCGATGAAACGACTGACTTGTACGCTGCTGGCGCTTTTGCTGGTGCTGTCGCTCTGCCCGCTGGCGCTGTTCGCCTCCGCACAGGAGGTGACATGGAGCGGCTCCGGTGACGAGATTCGTGCAAGCGCAACGCTGGACAACAACAAAAACTACGAGCTGAGCTGCGACCTGCACCTTCCGGCGCTGAACGCAGCGACGGAAAACGGCACGTCGCCCGATGATGTGATGCTGAAAATTCGGCACACGTCGGCGGACCACTACATCATTTTCCGCGTCAAGACCTACCGCAACGACGACGGCAGATTCCAAATTCAGGGCCAGCAGCAGTTCTATAACGGCAGCTGGTCGGACACCGTGACCGAATGGTCCGAGAACATGGACGCACCGCTGAACGATGTTCATGTGACCATCGCCTACGACGCGGCGACGGCAATTTACACGTGGACCCTGACCGATCCGACCGGAATACGTCTTTGCGGTGCACAGACGGACCCGGCGCAGCTTTCTGCGGCGTTCAAGGGCGATACGGCCTGTGAGCTGGCGTTCCGGCGCGGCAATTCCGCCATCCTGCCGACGAACACGGTCCTGACCGTAACGGGCGGCGAGGAGCAGCCGGACGAATTCGATGAAACCAAGACCCCGGCCGACTTCGGCTGGCAGACCGACGGCGACAATTTCGCCGGCTGGAAGGTCACGACCGACGGCAAGGTCCTGCAGATCGCCTACGACGGAACGAACAGCAAGCGCATCTGGCAGGCGCTGCTGACCGATACGGAGAATTTTACGCTTTCCTTCGGCGTGCAGATTCTTTCCAAGCGTGTCGAGCTGGAGCTGCTCGGCGTGAAGCTCGAGCTGAACACGCAGGGCGGCAACGGCGGCCAGATCTATACCAAGGACACCGACTGGTTCGATGCGGCCAATCAGACCTGCAGGGTCGAGCTGTCGCGCCAAAACGGCGGCGACCTTCAGGTCAAGCTCACCGGCGACAAGATGGTGCAGTTTACCAAGCCCGTCGCCGACGGCGAGAACCGTAATCTGTTCCTCGGCGTGATCGATAACGGCGGCAGCGCCCGCTTTACCGACGTGACCGCCGGAACGACCCCCACACCCGACCCCGAACCGCCTGCCGGCGACCATACGCCCGACGAATTCGGCTGGAAAACCGATGAGGAAAACTTCAACGGCTGGACGGCAACCGACGAGCGCAACATCACCGCCGACGCGGCCAAGGCGGCCTTTGAGGGCTGGATTTATAAAGAACTGATTACAAACCGCGAGGACTTCACCCTCACGCTCGATCTTCTGCCGCAGACGAAGGAGTCCAGCGGTTCAATCAAGGTGCTGGGCGTTGAGCTGGAGCTGGATGCCCGCCACGGCAACGGCAACGAGGTCTGCATCAAGATCAACCGCTCCGATAAGGGCTGGCTCCCGGCACAGGGCCGCGCTGCCCGTGTGGAGATGAAGCGCACGGCGGGCGGCACGGTGGATATCACCGTCACCGGCGCGGGCAACGATAAGCCCTTCCGCTTCTCCGCGACTCCGACGGAGGACGTTGATACCCTGAGCCTGTGCGTCTATGCCGACGTGACGAGCTTCCGCAACATCCGCGTCGTGACCCCGGAGCAGCCGCTCCCGACCTACACCGTTACCTGGAGCGTCAACGGTGTGGAAACGATGGAAATTTACGACGAGGATGCCATGCCCGTGTTCAAGGGCGACACCGCCAAGCCCACGGACGGTGAATATGTCTACACCTTCCTCGGCTGGGAGCCGGCGTTGGCCCCTGTTACCGCCGACGTGACCTACACCGCGCAATATAGCAAAACGCCCGTTACCGCCGGGAGCTTCACAATCACGTGGGTCGTGGACGGCAAGGTGACGACGGAAACCTGCACGGCGGGCGAAATTCCCGTGTTCCGCGGCGATACCGCCAAGGCG
>CAKTZP010000007.1 GCA_934636045.1 uncultured Oscillospiraceae bacterium | reverse complement strand
TTGCCAGTGCCCTGCTTGGCCAGCAGCTCGCCGAAGACCATCGTCGTCAGCACCGCGCCGGTGACGTTCAGGTCAAAGACCCACTTGAACGCGTCCACGTCGAGGTGGAAGAAGTCCAGCTCCGGGGAGACGGTGGCCTGCTTTTTGTTGCCGCCTGCGCCGTTGATGAGCACGTCGATGCGGCCGTACTTGGCCACGACGGCATCGCGCGCCTCCTCAAGGCTGGCGCGGTCAAGGACGTTGGCCTTGACCGCAATGGCGTCGCCGCCCGCTGCGTTGATCTCGTCGGCGATTTTCTGCGCGTTTTCGACGAACAGATCCAGCAGCGCGACCTTCGCGCCCTTTTTCGCCATTTCCCGCGCCATCACACCGCAGATGATCCCACCTGCGCCCGTAATGACTGCGACTTGTCCGCTGATATCAAAATTGATGTCTCTCATATAAGGTCTCCTTTCTCACTTGCCAAGAACATATTGCATACTTGCCTGTGCGTGAGCCTGAATGTGCGCGGCGGAGGGGTTATTGAGCACCTCCAGCGCGAGATATCCGGTGTAGCCGCTCTCCTCCAGCGCGGCAGCGACCGCGTGGAAGTTGATGTGGCCCTCTCCGGGAAGCCGACGATTGCTGTCGGCAAGGTGCACGTTGGTAATGCGGCCCTTCAGGGCTGCGATTGCGCCGGTCATGCTGACGTCCTCGATGTTGGAATGGAAGGTGTCGTACAGGACGCCCATGCAGGCCGGATCGCCGATGTCATGGAGGACTTGCAGGGTCTCTTCGGAGGAATTGAGGTATTTGCACTCATAGCGGTTGATCGCCTCGAGATTCAGAACCACCTGTTGCGCCTCAGCGTAGTCGGCAATCTGCTTCAGGGAATCTTGCAGCAGGGGAAGCTCCATTTCCAGACTGTTTTCCCCGCCGCGCCCACGGATGAGGCCGATGGTGACGTGCGGCCGCCCAAGCTCGACGGCAAAGTCGATGTCCCGACGCAGGCGGGCGAGCGTCGCCTCCCGCGTCTGGCGGCTGGCGCTGACCAGCGACAGACGCTCCAGCCCCATGGCCTGTCCGGTCGAAATGGTGGAAACCGGAAGGTCCAGCTGCTCCAGCTGCTTTTGCAGCAGGCGGCGGTCAATCAGGTCGGGGTCGCTGAGGATGATCTCGACAGCGTCAAAGCCCGCGTCCTTGACCCAGCGAAGCCCGTCTGCCCACTGCCGCCCGGGGAAGGGGGAGAAGATATTATCGTATTGTACAGACAGAGAAGTGCTTGTTTTCATATCGTCGCTCCTTTTTACTCTATCACGAACTCCGTATACGGTACTCCGAATTCGCATCTCGATTATAAAACGCTTTTCATGACTTTGTCAATGGATTTGGCGAAGAAATAAGAAATTCGGCGATTCGACAAAAAATAAGGCGTGGGAATTGTGCAGAACACACAATTCCCGCGTGCAGGCAGTATCGATTTAGTGGATAGTGAATAATGAATAATGGTGGTGTGTCTTCGGACGGATTTAATTATCCGCTGCGGCGGGGTTCTCTCCCTCAGTCAGCCTTCGGCTGACAGCTCCCTCGTCAGAGGGAGCTGTCTTGGCGCGGTACAAGCCCTAAACCTCCCTCGTAGAGGGAGCCAAGGCCGCGCTGCGCTGCGGGGAAGGGGGAGCATATACAAAGGCGCGGGCGCTGTGTGGGGTGCACAGTGCCCGCGCCGGGGGAAGGAAGAAAACGTTATTCTGTTTGCTGCCCTGCCTCGGGTGGGGTGGACACGTAGTCCTTGATGGCGTCCTCGCGGCTGTATTCGACATGCCTGCGAATGGCGGCGAGCGTGGCGTCCAGATCCATGTTCAGAAAGCCGGTGTAGATCATTTCATGGAAATTCTGCGCCTTGTCGATGCGCTTCTTGTCCTGCGCGGTCACGCTGCGGAACGCACGGGTCTGGCTGCGCAGGTCGGAATAGATCGTGGCCATGCGCGTGTTATGGCACAGCTGGATGATGGTGTCGTGGAAATCCTCGTCCTGCTGCACAAAGTCCACATCCTGATTTTCGCGCTCTGCGCGATAGGCCTCCTGCAGGCGAAGGAGCGCGCTCGGGTCCTTCGGGAACACCTCGGTGATGAGCTTGGTGGCGGCGGCGAGATCAAGGAACAGGCGAAGCTCGAAAATTTCGTTGATATCCTCCGCTGAGGGCTGATAGACGAAGTAGCCCTTCTTCTGCGGACTGTTGATGACCAGACCTTCCTCTGCAAGCATCCGAATCGCGTCGCGCAGGGGCGTTCTGCTGATGCCGAATTCGTCCGCCAGCCGGGAATCGACCAGCCGCGTGCCCGGCAGCAGCTCCTTGGAGAGAATCTTCTCCCGCAGGATGCTATACGCCTGCTCGTTGAGATTATCAACCTTGAGTATCATAATTTTGGCCTCCGTATTCGGTATGCGAAATATTGCTATAATTCTAAATTAAATTTTACTGCTTGTCAAGCGGTTTTTCATCTTTTTTGTATTTTGCCGCCTGCCGGAGGGCGCGGCGGCCCGCCGATTGGCGCGGCATGCTTGCTTTTTCGGGTGCAATATGAACGGCACATGTACGGCATCCAAGCTGGCAGAGCTACTGAATGTTTCAAAGCCGGGAGTCACATTAAAACTCAACGAACTATTGAGGCAGGGACTGATTACGAAAACGCCAGACCCGAACGACAAACGCAAGAACTATCTGACCGTCAACGAAGAAGCCATTCCGCAGTATAAAGTGTTTCGCCGTCAGGACAGCGAAGCGATCAAACGAATCACAGACCGTTATACGATGGAGGAAATCGGGAAATTTTGCGAAATACTGGATATTATTTCGGAGATCAATTTCGAGGAAATAAATGGAGCGTAAGACAATTCTATGAAACAAAGACGAAACAACTTTTTAGAGGGTGCTATCCTGCCCTCGCTTTTGAAATTTGCCGTGTCGGTGCTGTTGGCATTGGTGCTGCAAGCACTCTATGGAGCCGTCGATCTGTGGGCAGTCAGGAAATTCGGAACGACCGCTGACATTTCCGCTGTATCCACAGGAAGCCAAATAATGCAGATCGTTACAGGTATTGCGACAGGTCTTTCAATGGGAACAACTGTGCTGCTGGGGCAACGCATAGGTCATAAAGACGATGAGGGATCGGCACTGACAGTCGGTACAAGCATTAAGGTTTTCAGTATTCTCGGTATTACACTGAGTTTTGTGATGGTGCTTGCCGCAAAGCCGATTGCCCATTGGATGAACGCCCCCGAAGAAGCCTTTACACAGACCGTTCATTACATACAGATCTGCGGTGGTGGAAGTCTTTATATTGTCGCTTATAATCTGCTCAGTGCCGTTTTTAGAGGAATGTGAGACTCCAAATCGCCGCTCATTTTTGTGTCCATCGCCTGCGTGACCAACATTGTCGGGGACATAACACTAATTGACGGATTCAAAATGGGAGCGGCAGGAGCTGCCATCGCAACTGTAGCGGCACAGGCGGTCAGTGTGGTTCTTTCCCTTATCTTGATTAAGAAAAAAGCTTGCCTTTTCATTTTGCAAAGAAACATCTTGCCTTTCATAAAAAAACAGCGACAAACATTATCAGGTTGGGTTCGCCGATCGCTTTGCAGGATATGTGCAACGAGGTTTCATCATCCACGGCTCTGACCGTTCCTCTTGTGCCGCCCTCCACGGGGTTCGGATCGTTGCCCATACTGAGGAGCATGATCCGTGTTCTGGGGGGATAGGCTTCCTTGTATCGCTGTGCCTGTCTGTGCAGGCGATCCCAATCGTTCATTCTCGTGTTCAACAGCGTGGATTTCAGTGAGTTTTGTGAACAGCTCACTCTCGCTGATTGGGAAACGGACGTCGATTTCGTGACCGGCGTTTCTGATTCTGATTTTGATCATTTCTGTGCATTCCTTTCCTTATACTTATACTAAATGGCGCCCAAACCGAATCTTCGAATTGCCATTGCGTTGCAAATGAGTGCGAACATCCTGGGTACGACCAGCTCTGTATCGGCAAGGTCGCTGATCGTGATGTGCTTTGTCCCGAGGTAGAGATCCTTGGTACAGCAGAGGAGGGCATACCCGTTCTCGCTGCTGTCCCTCGGCTTGAAGCTATCAAACTTGATCTCGTTCCTTTCGATGAAGCGCTTGATCTGCATCCACAGCTTGTGCTCGGCGGTCAGCAGGTAGATTGCCGCCATCAATGCGAAGTTTTGCTTGTTACGTTTGCGGACGGCCTCGTCGAATACCTGACGGTGTTTTTCGTTTCTGAAGTTCATAGGTAGTTCCTCGCTTTCTCTGATGAATTGATTGAGCCGTCTGCGAAAGGCGGCATTGTGGATGTCCTTCATGGTTTCGGTCATAACTTCGGCTCGGCTTGCTACTCCGGCAAGGATTCGTTCCTCAACGCAGGGGCGGCTATCGGCTGTGCATTTTCTGCAGTAATACAGGCAGTACCTGCAGTCGCACATTTCTGCTGTGTACGCAAAATGGTGAAGCACCATTTTGCCGCCTCCTTGGGGAAGGAATCTTGGGACGGCTGTCATCATCTGTTCTAATGCTCTTTGCTGGGATGAATCTGAAAAGATCATTGTCTTGCTCCTTTTCTGTGAAATAAAAAAAGAGCCAACCGTTTCTTTGCAAAACGATTGGCTCCGAGGGCAACAAAAATCGGCAGGTAGTGCGTGTGACTATCTGCCGTTCTTGTTCTGTATTCTGTTGTTACTTGGGTTCGTATCTATCCTCAATGGGAAAACGCCGATTTTTCATCTACGATTTTGAAACTCCGAAAAACGGCTTATGGGTAGCAAAAAAGCCCGATAAAATCGGGCTTTCGCGGGGTACATCTTTTTCGTACCCTCTTGGTGGCAGGGGATGAGGGATTCGAACCCCCGCAAACGGAGTCAGAGTCCGGTGTGCTACCGTTACACAAATCCCCTATTGAGCTGCGCTGCAAAACGCATATTTAATTATATGCAGATTTACGGAAAAGTCAAGAAAAATTTTCAAGAAATTGCGATTTTTTTCGTCAGGCTGCGCCCGCCGTCCTTGCTGCGCAAGGACACAATTCCTCAGGCAGCTTCACTGACAGATCACTTTACACAAGGAAGGCTTCGAGCGGTGCGCACCATAGGGCATATGCTGCCTGACTGAGGGAATCCCCGCGCCGCGGCGCGCGTCAGACTGTCAAAAAAGCCGGATTTTATCCTTGTGAAGGCGCAGCCGTTAGCGACCTGCCGCCTTGCGGATGCGGGCGCTCCATTTACCGGTCGGAGCGAAGCGAGGTGGGAATCTCATGTGAAATATTTCGAATTCGCCAAAGTTGATTGAAATTTCAAAACAATTCTGCGAGATTGCCACGGCCCTTTCAGGGCCTCGCAATGACGGAACCGGACTTTTTTGACAGCCTGAGCGGCGCTGCCGTTTGCTTTTTCGGTCAGAGGAGACGGTGCAGCTCGGCGAGGGAGTGCACCTCGAAATCGGGGAGAATTGCGGGGCTGCACGGCTTGCGCTTGGGATTGAACCAGCAGGTGCGGATGCCCGCGTTGCGGCCGCCGAGGATGTCGCTGGTGAGGCTGTCGCCGATGATGAGCGCTCGGGTAGGGTCAAAATTCGGAATCCTTGCGAAGCAATAGTCGAAATAGGCGCGCTCGGGCTTGTGATAGCCGGTGGTTTCGGAGATGAAAATCTCCTTGAAATAGTGCGAAATTCCGGCGCTTTCCAGACGGGAATACTGCGTGTCGGCCACGCCGTTGGAGGCAAGATACAGGTCATATTTCGGCGCAAGATAGGCCAGCAGCTCCGGCGCGCCGTCGACAAAGTAGTGCCCGACGCCCAGATATGCGCGGTAGCGGTCTTCCGTAGAGGCTGCGTCATAGGGCAGACTTAATTCGGCGAACAGCAGCTCAAAGCGGCGCAGCAGCACCTGCTCACGGGTCAGCTCGCCGCGCTCAAAGGCCTCCCATTGCGCTTCGTTCAGCTCGCGGTAGCGTGCCAGCAGCGCCTCGGTCGGCTCCAAGCCGATATCGCGGAAGGTTTTGCTGATGGCGACGCGTTCGGCTGCGCCGAAATCGAGAAGCGTATCGTCAAGGTCTAAAAAGATGGTTTGAAATTGGGCTTTTTCCATATCATTCACCAAAATACGTCAGTTTTTCGTGCCGAGGCGGCGGTTCAGAGCGTTTGCAATACGGGCGAAGGCGGGGATGTCCAGCGTTTCGCCGCGGACGGCGGGATCGATGCCGCAATCGGTCAGCAGGTGCGCCAGCTCAGTGCGAGAAAGCTCTCGGAAGCCGGCAGAGAGGCTGTTGAGCAGCGTTTTACGCCGCATGGCGAAGCCGGCACGGACGGCGCGGAAGAACAGCGCCTCATTTTCGATCTCCGCCGGGGGCTCGTGGGTCTGCAGACGCACAACGGCGCTGGTGACCTTCGGCTGGGGGATAAAGCAGCTGGGCGGTACCTCAAACAGCAGCTCCGGCACGGCGTAGTATTGGCAGAGAATACTGAAGGCGGAATAGTCTGACGTGCCGGCGCGCGCACAGATACGCTGGGCGACCTCCTTTTGCACCATGACGGTGACGGCGGAGAAGCAGCGGCTTTCCAGCAGCTTGGTTAAGATTGGAGAAGTAATATAATAGGGCAGATTTGCGCACGCCATCGGTTGCAGGCCGGCAAATTTTTCCGCAACGAGCGCGGGAAGGTCCGCCTTGAGCGCGTCGAGATAGTGAATTTCAAGATTATCAAAATCGCCGACGGTTTCGGCCAGCACCGGTGCGAGGGTCGTGTCGACCTCGAGGGCGATGACCTTGCCGGCGCGGAGGCAGAGCTCCTGCGTCAGCGGGCCGAAGCCCGGTCCGATCTCCAGCACGCCGCAGCGTGCGTCCACGCCGCTGTCCTGCGCGATGCGCGCAGGCACCCAGCGCTGGGTCAGGAAATTTTGCCCCTTGGATTTGGAGAAGTGGAACCCATATTTTGCCAGCAGTGCTTTAATCTGCTGGACGCTGCAAACGTCGATCATAAAGAACAGCCCCTTTTCCGCCATTTTAGCAGAAACGGGGCGGTTTTGCAAGCGTCCGGACGGGTTTCTTCCAAACAGCGCGCCCGGCGCAAAAGCTACGGCGACCCCGGCGCAGGAAACACGCCGGGGTCGTCTGGTTTTGTTGTTCGACACACAGGCTGCTGTCGGCTTATCCGCGGAGCTTTCCGCGGCATCAGCAGCGGAGATCAGGAGAAAGGGAGGAAAACCTGACCTCTGGTTAAAGAATACCATATCCGGCGGGGGAATTTGTGAACAGACTTTAAAGAAAGTGCAAAAAACTTTTGCGGGGCGGCGGAGAGCCGGAAATGTGCAGGCGCCGCCTTGGGTGCGGCGGGTGATGGGGAGGAAGCGTGGGAAAATGAAAAAAACGGAGGATTTTTTTGGGAGTGTTGCATGGTTTGCGTTCTTTTGGCGGGAAATCGGAGGTAGGGGTGAAGGGGGAGGCTTGAGGCTGCGGAGGATGGAATTCTGGTAAGCTTGCGGAGAAAATGGGGGAGATGGGTTGATGACAAAGCCGAATACGGCATCGGAAAGGCGTCGGTTTGCGGCGGCTTATTTGAGGTGCTTTGATGCGGAGCGAGCGGCGCGGGAGGTAGGCCGGGAGGATGGCCTGCGGCTGCTTTCGACTCCGGCGGTACAGCAGGAGGTGGAGCTACAGCGCGGACAGTGCGACATTTGCCGGCGCGACGTGCTGCGGCGGTTGGCGCAGCTGGCCTTTGGGCGGGCGAACGATTGTGTGCGGCTGGTGCTGGAGGAGCGGCCGGAGGTTGACGCGCTGGAGCTGAGCCTGCTGGCGGAGGTCAAGCGCAATGAAAAGGGCACGGTGGAGGTCAAGCTGGTCGACCGGCTGCGGGCACTGGAGCAGCTGCTGGAGGCGGTTTCGGACGAGGGCGACATGGCCGACGCGTTCTTTGCCGCGGCGGAGGATGTGGGGACGGATTGACGTTCTCGAAAAAGCAGCGGACGGTGCTCAATTGGTGGCGGCCGCACAGTGCACACGCGGGGAAGGAAGCAATCATCTGCGACGGCGCGGTGCGGTCGGGAAAGACGCTGTGCATGGGGCTGAGCTTTTTCCTTTGGGCGTGCAGCAGCTTCCGGGGCGCGCGGTTCGGCATCTGCGGAAAGACGATTGCGTCGCTGCGGCGCAATGTGTTGGCAGAGCTGCTGCCAAAGCTGCGGGCCATCGGCTTTTCTATCACGGAGCGGCGGACGGAGAATCTGGTGCAGGCGACATTTCGCGGACACACCAATGATTTTTACATCTTCGGCGGGCGGGACGAGAGCTCGGCTGCGCTGATTCAGGGCATTACGTTTGCGGGCATTTTGCTCGACGAGGCGGCGCTGATGCCGCGGTCGTTTGTCGAGCAGGCGTGCGCGCGATGCTCGGTGACGGGGAGCCGGCTATGGTTCAACTGCAACCCGGAGGGACCGCATCATTGGTTTTATACGGAATGGATCCAGAATGCGGAGGCGCGAAATTGCTTGTATCTGCATTTTACGATGCAGGATAACCCTTCGCTTTCGCCGGAGATCCGGCAGCGGTATGAGCGGCTGTACAGCGGGGTGTTCTTCCGACGGTTCGTGCTGGGGCAGTGGGTCGCGGCGGAGGGGCGCGTTTACGACTTTTTTGACGCGGCAAATGCTCCACCACCTCCAAAGCCGCCGTTTGCACAATGGTACATCTCCTGCGATTATGGGACGGTGAATCCGGCATCGTTCGGGCTGTGGGGGAGAAAGGACGGCGTTTGGTACCGCGTGAAGGAGTTTTACTTTGACTCGCGGCGGGAGATGCGGCAGATGACGGACGCGGACTACGCCCGGGCGCTGCGAACGCTGGCCGGAGAAAAAACAATCACGGCGGTGATCGTCGACCCATCGGCGGCGAGCTTTATTGAGCTGCTGCGGCGAGAGGGCTGGAACGTCAAGCGCGCGGATAACGATGTGCTCTCGGGCATCCGCCACACGTCGGATCTGCTGAAGGAGGGAAAGCTTGTGATCTGCGACACCTGCAGCGACTGCCTGCGGGAGATGGAGCAGTACGTTTGGGATCCTAAGGCGGGGAAGGACGCGGTGAAGAAGGAGCACGACCACGCGATGGACGACATGCGGTATTTTGTTGCAACGGTGCTTTGCAGAAGCAGCACGCCGGTGGCCGCGGTGGCGGTACGGCGCGGGTGAGCGCGGAGCAAAAAAGCTTTTTGAGAGGAGGCAATTTGACGTGAAACGAAAGGAAAAGATGGCGAAGGAAAAGACGGCGGCGGCCTCGGCGGCGACGCAGCTGCGCGGGGCGCAGGCGCAGCCGCTTGCGGCGCTGGGCGGTATGGTGCCGCTCGGCGGGAATGAGGAGCGGCTGTATCAGTCACTGCGGGAGTCGCTGCCGATCCTTGATGCGGCGATCACGAAGCTCGTCCGGCTGGTGGGCGGGTTTACCGTGGAATGCACGCAGGGACAGGAGGCGCTGCGGGAGTTTTTGCGCACGGTGCCGTGCGGGCGCGGGCAGCGGGGAATGGAGCGCTTTTTGGCGGCGTATCTGGACAGCCTGCTGACCTATGGGCGCGCGGTCGGGGAAATGGTCGTGACCGGACGGCAGCTGGCGGCGGTCTGTTGGGGCGACGTGACGGCGGTGCAGATCCGGGAGGGGCCCTCGCCGCTGGAGGTGACGCTCTGCGCGGCAGACGCGGGCGGCCAGCTGCGGGCGCTGCCGTATCAGCATTTGCTGCTGCTGACGACGCTGGAGCCGGAGACGGCGCATCCCTACGGCGTCTCACTGCTGCGGGGAATGCCGTTTTTGGCGGACATTCTGCTGAAGATCTATCGGACGGTCGGCGTGAACTGGGAGCGCGCGGGGAATGTGCGCTATGCGGTGGTTTGCAAGCCGGGCGGCGACGGGATGGACCGCGCCGCGGCCGGGGAGCAGGCAGAGACGATCGCGCGGGAGTGGTCCGAGGCAATGCAGGACAGCAAGAACGGGACGGTGCGCGATTTTGTGGCCATCGGCGATGTGTCGGTCAAGGTCATCGGGTCGGACGGGCCGATCCTGGATTCGGAGGTGCCGGTGCGGCAGATCCTGGAACAGCTGGTGGCGAAGACCGGGCTGCCACCGTTTTTACTGGGGCTGAGCTGGGCCAGCACCGAACGGATGAGCCAGCAGCAGGCAGACATGCTGACCAGCGAGCTTTGGTCGATCCGGCGCACGGTGGAGCCGGCACTGGAGCGGGTGTGTGAGCTGTGGCTGCGGCTGAACGGCTATAGCTGCGCGCCGCGCATCTGCTGGGACGACATCAGCCTGCAGGATCTTGTGGCAGAGGCGCAGGCGGGGCTTTACCGCGCGCAGACGCGGGAGCTGGAGCAGCAGCGCGGAGCTTAGAGGGAAGGAGCGAAACAATGGACATTCGGAAGGAGGCTGCAGTCGTCGGCGCGGGGACGCCGGACGAGGAGCAGCTGGAAAAAATCAACGCGTTGGCCAAGTCGCCGCTGCGGGCAGAAGAGGTCTACGCATTCCGCGTGCGGCTGTGCGACGATCGGCCGGATCGTGACAACGAGCGCTTTGATACGGCGGCGCTGCCGCGGCTGGCGGAGCTGTTTTACGGGAAAACCGGAATTTTTGACCACAACTGGTCGGCGGAGGGTCAGGTGGCGCGTATCTATCGGACAGAGGTCTGCACGGAGACGGACGGCGCACAGGCAATCTACGCGGAGTGCTACATGCTGCGGACGGAGAAGAACGCGGCGTTGATCGCCGACATTGAGGGCGGGATCAAGAAGGAGGTCTCTGTCGGCTGCGCGATGGCGGCGCGGCGATGCAGCATCTGCGGAGCGGAATATGGCTGCTGCGAGCACCGCAAGGGAGCGGTGTACGGCGGCGAGGTCTGTTATGCGGTGCTGTGCGAGCCGGTCGACGCGTATGAATTTTCCTTCGTGGCCGTCCCCGCGCAGCGGGAGGCGGGCGTGATGAAGGCGGCGAGAGGAGGTGAGAGGATGACCTTAGAGGAGCTGGTGCAGAAGGCAGGTGCGCCGGGGCTGACAGAGCGGCTGAAGGCGCTGGAGCAGGAGGCAGCGTTCGGGCGGCAGTGCCGCGAGGCGCTGTTGGAGCAGGTTGTGACGGCTGGGGTTGCGCTGGATTTCGGCGCGGACGCGGCGACGCTGCGCAAGTCGTTTGGGGCGCTGGATTACGAGGAGCTGCGGGCGCTCAAGGGAGCAATGGACAAGCGGCTGGATGCGCTGTATCCGGGCGGAGTGCAGCTGCCGGGGGCCAGAGCGGTTTGTGCGACGGGGCTGGATGCGGAGTATTTGATTTAGGGAGTGCCTTCGGCACGGATTTGAAATCCGCTGCGGCGGGGATGACCCCTCAGTCACGTGTTCCGCGTGCCAGCCCCCCTTGGGAAGGGGAGCCAATGCGGCGGGAATATGACCCCTCAGTCACACGTTCCGCGTGCCAGCTCCCCTTGGAAAGGGGAGCAAAGGGTGGTGCGATGAAACCGCTGCGGCGGGGAGGAGAGCGGATTGCCACGGCCGCAAGTGCGGCCTCGCAATGACACGGAGGGGAGCCGTTACTGCGGCGGGGAGGACCCCTCAGTCACGTGTTCCGCGTGCCAGCTCCCCTTAGGAAGGGGAGCCAAGGGCGGTTCGATGAAACCGCTGCGGCGGGGATGACCCCTCAGTCGTGCGTTCCGCGTGCCAGCTCCCCTTGGGAGGGGGAGCCAAGGGTGGTGCGATGAAACCGCTGCGGCGGGGAGGAGAGCGGATTGCCACGGCCGCAAGCGGCCTCGCAATGACATAGAGGGGAGCCGTTGCTGCGGCGGGGGAAAGTGATGATTTGAAATTTCATTTTATGGAGGTATGTTATGATTTCTTATGAAGCAATCGGACAGGAGTGTGTGACGTTTCACACAAATACATTTCTGACGGCGGGGACACCGTGTAAGATGGGCTACAATGACGCGGTGATCAAGGCGCAGAAGGACGATGCGTTCTTCGGTATCGTGGTCAGCCAGCGCGAGATGCTGGTCAACGTTGCGGTGCGCGGCTTTGTGACGGTCAAGTATTCCGGCACGGCGCCGAGCGTGGGCAGGGTCGGCCTGTGCGCCGCGGGAGACGGCAGCGTGACGGCCAGTGAGAGCGCGCCGATGTATCAGGTTGTCAACGTGGACGTGGTGAACAAGAGCATCACGTTCCTGCTGTAATTGAAAGGAGGACTTTACAATGGCTTTTGACAATATCAAGCTGGAAAAGGGCATGTATCACGAGGGCAGCAAGCCCTTTACGCAGGTGCTGGAGGAGCTCGATCCATCGGAGAGCTACAAGGGCACGGCACTGGAGGGCACGGACGCATTTCAGCGCCAGCTCAAGCGCTTCGGCATTCGCGTGAAGGGTGCGGCGTCCGATCCGGTGGAGAAGTTCTTCTCGACCTTTGAGTCGTCTGTGCTGTTCCCGGAGTTTATTGCGCGCGTGGTGCGCCAAGGCGCGGAGGAGGGCAACATCCTGCCTGCGATCACCGCGACCGTTACCAAGATCGATGGGATGGACTACCGCAGCATCTACTCCGAGCCGACTGCGAAGGACAAGCAGCTGGCGGAGGTCGCCGAGGGTGCGGCCATTCCGGCCACGAGCATCCGCACGCGCGACTCCGTGATCAAGCTGCAAAAGCGCGGCAGAATGCTGGTGGCGTCTTATGAGGCACTTCGCTTCCAAAAGCTCGATCTGTTCTCCGTGATGCTGCGCCAGATCGGCGCGTACATCCATCAGGCGCATCTGGCCGACGCGGTCGAGGTGCTGACCGAGGAATGCGGCTCGTTCACTGTGGGTACGGCGCCGATTACCGAGGGGACGACCGACTTTTCTTACGCGGCGCTGATCGATTTTTGGACGCAGTTCCATCCGTACGAGGTCAGCACGCTGCTTGTCGGCGGCAACGCAATGGCGCAGCTGCTGAAGCTCAAGGAATTCCAGAATCCGGCGACCGGCCTGAACTTCCAAGGCACGGGCAAGCTGGGCACGCCTATCGGCGCAGAGCTGTTCCGCACGGACGCCGTGGATTCGAATACGATCCTTGCGCTTGACCGCCGCTACGCACTGGAAATGGTGCAGGCGGGCGACATTACGGTGGAATATGACAAGCTTATCGACCGTCAGCTCGAGCGCGCGGCGATCACGTCGATCTGCGGCTTTGCCAATCTGTTCAGCGACGCGGTAAAGACACTGGAGCTGTAAGGATGAGCGTTTACGACGAGGCGCTGACGGCGGCCGTCGCGCTGTACGGCGAGCAGGAGGAGAACCTCTCCCTGCTCTGCCGGGCAGCGGTGGATTCTTATACCGCGCGGCTGCGGGAGGGGCTGACGGCCGAGGACTGCGGCAGCGCGCTGACGACTGCGGCGGCGCTGGTTGCGGTGGCAACGGTGCGGAGCGGCAGCCCGATCTCGGACTTTACGGCAGCGACGATGTCGATCCGTTTTTCCGACGGGACGGCACGCTTTGCTGAGGCGGCGGAAGAGCTGATGGCGCCGTTTCTGGACCAGAAGGGGTTTGCATTCCGGAGCGTGAAGACATGAACGAGAAGCTGATGACAGAGCTGATCGGGCGCTTCGGGACGCAGCTGGTGCGCCACTCGGAGGGAGAGACGTACATTTACAAGGCAATCGTGCAGCTCGTGACGTCCAAGAGTTGGCAGAATATGGAACGGATGGTGCCCAATGCGGGAGAAATTCCGCGCGGACAGTATCTTTATATCGGCCCTTCGGCGCAGAAGGTGAAAAACGGCGATGTGATCGAATTCGACGGGCGGCGGTTCATCGTGCGGCGCGCGGATCGGGTGATCTTCCGGAAGGAGGCGCTGTTCGTCTGGGGACTGTGCGTGGAAGGAGGCGAGGATGACCCGTGGACGACCTGATCATGAAGCTGGTGGAGCAGTGCAATGCGGCCGGGCTGCACTGCGCAGCAGCGTTTTCGCTCTCGCGGCTGCCGATTTTGACCGCACCGATGGTCATCATTGACAGCACGGTGGCGCTGTCGCCAGCGGCGCTCGGCAGCAGCTTTGGGCGCGACGCCGCGGGAAATTATTACCGCTGCTGCGCCGCGGAGCATGCCGCGGTGCTGGAGGTCTACGCGCCGTATCTCGGCGGCACGACGATGATTGGCGGGGTGGTGCAGAAGCTGCTGCTTGCGCTGCAGACTGTACCGGAGGGGTACAATATGCACGGCATTCAGGTCGGCTCGGTGCGCTATGACGCGGACAGCGACTGTTTTCGCTGCACGGTCGGGGCGCAGTTTACGTCGTTCTTGTGCTTCGGAAAGCAGGTGACGGCATGAGCGAGCTGTCTGTAATTGCAGCACCGACGATCAAGGTGTGGATCAATGGGAAGCTGCTGGGAATGGTGCAGAGCTTCCGGACGGAAGCACGTACGGCGCCGGTGGTCATTCGGTCGTTTGGAAAAAGCGCGCCGGCGGCGGTCGCGGAGGGAGAACGCGACTATACCGTGACCTTGCGGCGGCTGGTGCTGGGCGCGGACGCTTTTCCAAACCAAACGCCCGCCTCAGGGCTGCGGGATTTTTCGCTGAGCCTGAATGACGGCGTGGTGGAGACAACGTTTACAGGATGCTATGTGACGAGTGAGAGCACATCCTATGAGGCGGGAAAGCTACTGATCGAGGAGCTGGTGCTCCGCGCCTCCGGACGTGCGTGGAGCCAGCTGGAATAAGGAGGCACTATGGCAGGAACACTGCAATATGACACGTTTGTATTTCCGACAGATCCGGAAACGCTGCACATGACCTTTCGGCACGATGTGACGGTCACGCCGACGGAGGCGGGGCAGTGGACGGTGGTCGACGGGGCGCATTTGGGGCGCATCGTGGAGGGCGAGGGTGTGTTTTATGGGGAAAACGCATACGCGGACTTCAGCAGGCTGGCGAAGTATATTTCAAGCTTTCAGGCGCTGGTGCTCCGGCATCCGAGGTTCGAGGCGTTTCGGGCACATTTGACGCGCTTGGAGTCGATCGAGATGCCATGCGACGGGTGCTTGAAATACCGGTTTACGTTTGTTGAATCGCCGACGGCGGCGTAGAATAAAGGGAGGCCGACCCGGGAGGGTCGGCCTCAGACTGTCAAAAAAGTCCGTAATCGTCAAAATCGGTTCACATTTTAATGGATTTTTGTTCTCTGCGTTTTGATTTGCAAAAACAGAGTATCCTGAACTTTATAACCCGAGAAAAAGCTTGCTTCGCAAGAATTTTGACTTACTGCGCAACTCACGCCCTAACGTACCTTTGTACGCCGACGGGCGTGAGTTGCTTGTCTTCCGAACTTTTTTTCAGTCTGCCTGCGTGTCGAAAAGGGTTTTTCGACACGCTGAGGCCGACCCGGGCGGGTCGGCCTTTTTTGCTTGGTATGCCTTGCCGGCACGGGATTGAAGCTCGCACCTTTGGCGCGAACTCCAATCCCCTCAGTCACGGCTGCGCTGTGCCAGCTCCCCTTGGGAAAGGGAGCCATTGAGGCGACGGGGAGGAGAGCGGATTGCCACGGCCGCAAGCGGCCTCGCAATGACACGGAGGGGAGCCGTTGTCACGGCGGGGTATGACCCCGCAGTCACGGCTGTGCCGTGCCAGCTCCCCTTGAAAAGGGGAGCCATTGAGGCGGCGGGGAGGAGAGCGGATTGCCACGGCCGCAAGCGGCCTCGCAATGACACGGAGGGGAGCCGTTGAGGCGGCGGGGAAGCTGGAAAAAGAAAAGGCTGGCTCACTGGTGGTGAGGCAGCCTTTGTTAGGTGTTGCGGGTGAATTTTTCGCCACACTTGGGGCAGCGGATGTTGATCTTGCCGCGGTTACGGGGGACGCGCATGGTCTGCTTGCAGTGCGGGCAGCGGAAATAGCGGTGGCTACGGTCGGTCACGCGGAGGCAGAGATTCTTCCAACGCTGGTTTTCCCGCTGGCGGCGGTAGATGTTGCGCGAGAGCATACGGAAAATGGCAAGTCCGAGCAGCGCGTACATCAAAAGCGAGAAGATCGGCCAGAGAATGAAGGTATAGACCCGGCTGCCGCGCAGGAAGAGCGAGAAAATGCTCGAGATGAGGCTCAGCGCGACGGACGCGACCAGCAGGGCAATATTGAGTTGGTCTGAACCGTAGCGTCCGTACATGAAGCGGCGGCACGATTTGCGAAAACGTTGCAGCATTTGTTATCACCTGTGAATCATTATAATCGCGGTTTTTCGTTTTACAAGTGGCGGCCGAAATTATTTACGATTTGTTTACGTTTGGCGCGGTGCAGGACGCGGAAAATCGCGGTCGGGACAAGTTTTTCTGGCGCGATGTATTGTTTACGGGCGGATTGTTTGCTATAATAAAAAGAAAAACTTGGGATGTGCGTGGACTTTGAAATACGGAACATGGAAGGTCGCTGCGCCGGAGGACGGCGCGGTACAGCGGCTGTGCGCGGCGGGATATGCCCCGTTGACGGCGCTGGTGCTCAGCGGGCGGGGCTGCCGCACGCCGGAGCAGGCGCACCAGCTGCTGGGAACGGACGGCGCGCTGGACGATCCGCTGAAAATGAAGGAAATGGAGCGCGCGGTGACGGTGATCCGCCGTGCGTTGGAGCAGAAAAAGAAGATCGCCGTGTTCGGCGACTACGATGTGGACGGCATTACGGCGACGTGCCTGCTGACAGACTATCTGCGCGGGGTGGGGGCGGACTGCGGCTTTCACATCCCCGGCCGCGTTGAGGAGGGCTACGGCCTGAATTCTGCGGCGATCCGGCAGCTGGCGGCGCAGGGCGTGGAGCTGATTATCTCCGTGGACTGCGGCATTACCGCAATCGAGGAGGCGCAGCTTTGCCGCAGCCTTGGGGTGGAGCTGGTGATCACCGACCACCACGAGTGCAAGCCGCAGCTGCCGGAGGCGGCAGCGGTGGTCGACCCGCATCGCGCCGACCGCACCTATCCGCACACTGATCTTTCCGGCGTCGGCATCGCCTTTAAGCTGGCGGCAGCGCTGGAGGGCGATCAGGAGGCGATCGCGCGGCGGTACTGCGACCTGTTCTGCCTCGGAACGATCGCGGACGTGATGCCCCTGCGGGGCGAGAACCGCCGCCTTGTGACCGAGGGACTGCAAGCCTTGCAGAAGCCGGAGCGGCTGGGACTGCGCGCACTGATCAACGCCTGCGATTGCGGGAAACAGCCGATCACGGCGGCGACCATCGGCTATGTTCTCGCGCCGCGCATCAACGCTGCGGGGCGCATGGAGCACGCCGAGCTGGCGGTGCAGCTGTTTTTGTCCAAGGATCCGGCGGAGGCCGAGCGGCTGGCGCAGACGCTGTGCCGCTTGAACCGCAACCGGCAGGCGACGGAGGCGGAAATTTACCGTGAGGCCTCGGAAAGGCTGAAGGAGGGGGGCAACACCGACTGCGCCATCGTTCTGGCCGGGGAAAACTGGCATCAGGGCGTGATCGGCATTGTTGCGTCGCGGCTTTGCGAGGAATACTGCCGCCCGACGTTCCTGATCTGCCTGAACGGCGAGCATGGCAAGGCCTCGTCGCGGTCTTACGGCGGGTTTGACCTGTTCCGGTCGCTGACGGAGCTGGCGCCGCTTCTGGAGGATTTCGGCGGGCACGAGTTTGCCGCAGGGTTTACAATCGCGCGGGGAAATATCGACGAATTCCGCCGCCAGATCTGCCAGCGTGCGGAGATATATTGCGCGGGCGGCGCGGCAAAGCCGGAATTGCAGGTCGACTGCGAGGTCCCGGAGGAGCTGCTGACGGAGGACAATATCAATGCCCTGGCGCAGCTGGAGCCGTGCGGCACAGGCTGCCCGAAGCCGGTGTTCTGCATGAGCGAGCTGGAAATTGAGCGCGTCGGCGCCGTGGGTGGTGGTAAGCACCTGAAGCTGCGGCTGAAGACCCGGCGGGGCGCATCGCTGCAAGCGATCTTCTTTTCGGCAGGCAGCCTGACAGAGGAGCTGGCCGTGGGCGACCGGATAGACGTAGCGTGCCACCTGCAAATCAATGAATTCCGCGACACGCGCAGCGTGCAGCTGAGTTTGCTCGACCTGCGCCCGGCTTCGGCGACGGCGCTGTTTGACCGGTTTGCGGACGGAATACCGCTGACCTCGGCAGAGCGCGCCGCGCTGGCACCGGAGCGGAGCGATGTGGCAGCAGTGTGGCGCTATTTAAAAAGCCATGCACCGCGGGACGGCCAGTGGATGCACGCCGAGCTGAACGGGCTGGCGCGCAGCGTAGCCGCCGCCGCGCCGGGACACAGCCTGCGCCGGACAGCGCCGAGCCTCGCGATCCTCTCTGAGCTGGGGCTGATCGGGCTGCAGCGGGAGGGCGAAACCGCTGCCGTGCGGCTCGTGCCGAACGCTGCGGCCAATCAATTGGAAAACAGCAAGCTATATCAAACGCTTCACGCGCAGCAAAGATAAAGGAGCAAACCGTGGAAACATTTCAGGAACATTATGACAGCATGATGCGAACGATCCAGCAGCATTGCCCGCAGGCCGATCTTGCGGTCATCAACCGCGCGGTCGACTATGCGCGCGTCAAGCACGAGGGGCAGAAGCGCAAGGACGGCTCTCCCTATATCATCCATCCGCTGGCTGTGGCCGAGATCGTGGCCGAGACGGGCTTGGATACCGATGCTATTTTAGGCGCGATTCTGCACGACTGCATCGAGGATACGGATTCGACGCACGACGAGATCGCGCGGCAGTTCGGCGCGACGGTAGCCTCGCTGGTCGAGGGCGTTACCAAGCTGACCCGCGTGGAGTATTCCACGCTGGAGGAGCAGCAGATGGAAAATCTGCGCAAGATGTTCATGGCCATGAGCAAGGACATCCGCGTGGTGCTCATCAAGATCTGCGACCGCCTGCACAACACGCGGACAATGGAATATCAGACTCCGGCCAAGCAGATCTCCAAATCGCGCGAGACGATGGATATCTACGCGCCGCTGGCGCACCGCTTAGGTATGCAAAAGATCAAGTGGGAGCTGGAGGATACGAGCCTGAAATACCTCGACCCCGACGGCTACAACGAGATCATGCAGTACCTCGCCGAGCATCAGCACGAGGCCGACGAATTCATGAAGGCCATTCAGACAAAGATCACCACGCGGCTGTCCTCGGTGGGTATCCATGGGACGATCTATGGGCGAATCAAGCACGTGTACTCCATCTATCGCAAGATGAAGGCACAGGATAAGAAAATTGACGAGCTTTATGACATGTATGCATTCCGCGTGATCGTGGACACGATCCCGGATTGCTATAATGTGCTCGGGCACATCCACGACCTGTTCAATCTGGTGCCGGGGCGCTTTAAGGACTATATTTCGACGCCGAAGCCGAATATGTATCAGTCGCTGCACACGACCGTCATCGGTCAGCAGGGCATTCCGTTCGAGGTGCAGATCCGCACGTGGGAAATGCACGAGACGGCGGAATACGGCATCGCCGCGCACTGGAAGTACAAGCAGGGCGTTGAGGGCGGCGACGAGAAGCAGTTTGAATGGGTGCGCCGCCTGCTGGAAACGCAGCAGGAGGAAAACGATGCGGAGGACTACATCCACTCGCTGAAGGTGGATATGTTCGACGACGAGGTGTTCGTCTTTACCCCGAAGGGCAAGGTCATGAGCCTGCCCGCGGGCTCGACACCGATCGATTTTGCCTATGCCATCCACTCCGGCGTCGGCAACGCCATGGTCGGCGCGAAGGTCAACAACCGTATTGCCAGCTTCGACCAGCAGCTCAGCAACGGCGATATCGTAGAGATTTTGACCTCGAAATCCGCCAAGGGGCCCAGCCGGGACTGGCTGAATATCTGCAACAGCAATCAGGCGCGCACGAAGATCAAGCAGTGGTTCAAGCGCGAAAAACGTGAGGAAAACGTCGCCCACGGCAAGGCCAGCTTTGAGGGTGAGCTGCGGCGCGCGAACATCAATCCCGCGGTTTTGCAGGACGCGGAGCTGCTGCCGTTGCTGCTGAAGAAGCTGTCGTTTGAAAATCTGGAGGACATGTATGCTGCCATCGGCTACGGCGGCCTGACTGCGGCAAAGGCCTTCGGGCGCATCCGCGACGAGCTGACGCGCGCCGTGCGGCAGACGCAGACCAAGGATTCCGCTAAAGCGCCCGAGCAGCCTGCCGTCAAGCTCAGCCGCCACAAGGATTCCGGCGTTATCGTCGAGGACATCGAGACGTGCATGATCAAATTTTCGCGCTGCTGCACGCCGGTTCCGGGCGACGATATTATCGGCTTTATCACCAAGGGCTACGGCGTTTCCATCCACCGGCGCGACTGCAGGAACGCCGCCGGGGCAAACGACCCGCATCAGGCCGGGCGCTGGGTCAAGGTCTCGTGGTCGACGGCGGAGGAGAAGCCCTTTGCCACGACCTTCGAAATTGATTCTACCGACCGCGACGGCATTTGGATCGATATCGCTACGGCGCTGACGGCCTCGCGCGTGAAGATTACCGAGATCTCCGGACGCGATATGCCTGCCGGAAAAGCGCGCACGATCGCGACCTTTGAGGTCAAGAATGTGCAGGAGCTCGAAGCCATTCGCACGCGTATCCGCAATATTTCCGGCGTGACGGACGTCCGCAGGGGGCAGAACTGATGCGGGCGGTGGTCACGCGCGTCAGGCGCGCGAGCGTTACGATCGACGGCCGGGTGAACGGCGAGATCGGGCAGGGCTTTTTGATCCTGCTCGGCATCGGCCCCGACGATACGCCCGAAGCCTGCAAAAAGCTGGCGCAAAAAGCGCTGGGTTTGCGCGTTTTTTGCGATGAAAACGGGAAAATGAACCTGAATTTGGAGACCGTCGGCGGACAGGTGCTGGTTGTGAGCCAGTTTACACTGTACGCCGACTGCAAAAAGGGCTACCGGCCGAGCTTCACCGGCGCGGCCGCGCCGGACAAGGCCATCCCGCTTTACGAGCAGTTTTTGCAGGAATGCCGCGACCGCGGCTTTGCGCCGCAGCACGGCGAATTCGGCGCGGAGATGCAGGTCGAATCCATCAATGACGGCCCGGTTACGATCTGGCTGGATACGGACACGTTGTAGCGAAGAAAGAGAGAACGGAAAAGCGGCAAAAGGGCGGTGCGCCTCCGGCACGATTGGAATTCGCGTCTATGGCGCGAAGACAACCCCTCAGTCACGGCCTATGGCCGTGCCAGCTCCCCTTACACAGGGGAGCCCTATTGGCTTGTACAGGTTTAAGGCTCCCTTGTGTAAAGAGAGCTGTCAGCGAAGCTGACTGAGGGATTGTGTCCTTGCGAAGCAAGGACGGCGGGCTTTGCCCGCCAAGCGACCACGTACAAAGTTCGTATCACGCCGTAGGGGCGCTCATCGAGCGCCCGCTGTTGGTACTTTAATCATGCTGCAAGCCATATCCAACGCGCGCTGCGGCGCGGGGGACTCCTTCAGTCACGGCCTTTGGCCGTGCCAGCTCCCTCAAGGAGGGAGCCAAGGTCGCGCTGCGGCGCGAGGGTTCTCGACGCCCCGTTGCGGGCACTTTGATTTTGCGGCAAATGACATCCGATGAGGAGATGATTATGAAAATTCGTACCTTGGTGCTGGGCGATTACCAGACCAACTGCTATTTGGTTTCGGACGAGCACGGCGATGCGGCAGTGATCGACCCGGGCTACACGCCGGAGGTAATCCTTGCGGCGGCGCGGGAGCAGAGCCTGACGATCCGCGCAATTTTGCTGACGCACGGGCATTTTGACCATGTGGGCGGCGTAAAGGGTGTGGCAGAGGCGACGCGGTGCCCGGTTTACGGCAGCGAGCGCGACTTGGAGCTGCCGGAGCCGCTGCGCCGCGGGCTGATGCTGACCGATTTTTATGAAGAGGGCGACGTGGTCACCGTCGGAGCCCTGCGCTTTTCCGTGCTGGAAACGCCCGGCCACACGCCGGGCTCGGTGTGCCTGCGCTGCGGAGATGCGCTGTTTTCGGGCGACACGCTGTTTGCGGGCTCCTGCGGACGGACGGATCTTCCGGGCGGCAGCATGCAGCAGATGCGGCAGAGCCTGACCCGGCTGGCGGCGATCGGCGAGACCTTGACGGTCTATCCCGGCCACGGCCCGGCGACGACGCTGGGGCGCGAAAAGCAGACCAATCCCTATCTGCAAAATGCACTGTAAGGAACTGAAATTATGAAGCTATATCTGCGCGGTCATGACGACCGCTACGCGGTCGAGCAGCTGCAGCTGGCGCTGTTTCCCGACGAGCCGATGGAACCGGCCGACGCGCCGTTTGACGGCGACGGTGCGGTCTCGGCGCTGCACGTCGGCGCGCATTGGATGACGGCGACAACGAAGCTGATCCTGCACGGCAAGACTGCGCGGGCGATGCGGCGCGCGCCGGCGGTGCTGGCGGAGGACGTGCCCACGCGGCGGCGTCTGCTGCAAAATTGCTATTACGACGCGGCGATGCAGCTGCGGCAGCCGCCGGAATGGGGCAGCCTCTCCGGCGTGCGCCCGACGAAGCTGACGACGCGCTGCCTGCTGGCTGGCGGGACGGCGAGAGAAGCCGACCGGCTGCTCGAAAAAACTTATCATGTGACCGAGGAACGCCGCCGTCTGTGTGTGGAATGCTCAGAGCAGACCGTGGCGGCGGCGAAGCGCCTGCGGCCGGACGATGTTTCGGTGTATATCGGCATCCCCTTCTGCCCGACGCGCTGCGCATACTGCAGCTTCGTCAGCGCGAGCGTGGAGCGGCTGCAGGGACTGGTGCCGCAGTTTTTGGACGCGCTGGAGCGGGAGATCGCCCACGTCGGCGCGCTGCTGCGGCAGCGTCACAAGCGCGTGCGCACGCTCTACATCGGCGGCGGCACGCCCACGACGCTTACCGCCGCGCAAATGGCGCGGCTGATGGAAGCAATTCAGACGCATTTTGACTTGACAGACCTGATAGAATATACGGTAGAGGGCGGCAGACCCGATACGCTCGACCCGGAGAAGCTGCAAGCGATCCGCGCGCACGGCTGCGACCGCATGAGCATCAACCCGCAAACAATGAACGATGCGGTGCTGCATGCCATCGGGCGGCGGCATTCTGCGGCGCAGACGCTCGAGGCCTATCGGGCGGCCGCGGCCGCGGGCTTCGACGGGATCAATATGGATCTGATCGCCGGCCTGCCTGAGGACGATGCGGCGTCGTTTGCCGACTCGCTGGCGCAGGTGATCGCGCTCGCGCCGAGCAATATCACCGTTCATACGCTGGCGCTCAAGAAGGGCGCCGACCTGTTTTTTGCACGCATGCAGCTGCCCACGGCTGAGGCGGTGCGGCAGATGCTCTCCGGTGCAGAGCAAGCGCTGCGCGCGGCGGGCTACCGGCCGTACTATCTCTATCGGCAGAAATATATGTCCGGCAGCTTTGAAAATGTCGGCTGGTGCAAGCCCGGCTATGCGGGGCTTTACAACATCTATATGATGGAGGAGCTGCACAGCATTATCTCCCTCGGCGGCGGCGGAATGACCAAGATCAACCTCGCCGACGGCCACCTCGAGCGCTTCCACAACCCCAAATTCCCCCAGCAATACATTGAGCGCATCGACGACGTGCTGCAGCAAAAGGATGAGGCGGTCACCCTGCTTCCCTAAGACGGCAGCCTGTCATTCCGGGTGTTTCCGAATTCGCCGCAGGTGGTCAAAGGATTCAAAAGATCCCGCGAGATTGCCACGACCCCTGCGGGGCCTCGCAATGACAAGCCTGCGGTGCTGCCGCACAATGACAACGCATGTATTACGAAACGGAAAGGAATTATGAGCATGGATACTTTATTTTCCAATGTGACCGTTGTGACAATGGATGAGGATCTGCGGGTGCTGTTTTCGGCGTTCGTCGGCGTGACGGACGGCAAGATCAGCTACCTCTCCCGCAAGGCGCCGGAGGAAAAGCCGCAGAAGATCATCAACGGCGAGGGTATGGTGCTCATGCCCGGCCTCATTAACTGCCATACGCATCTGGCCATGTCGCCCATGCGCGGCTATGCCGACGATGTGGAGCTGCAAACGTGGCTGAGCGACTACATCTTCCCCGCGGAGGATCGGCTCGACGCGCGGTGCGTCAAGGCGGCGACGCTGCTGTCGCTGGCGGAGTCTCTGCGCTTCGGCACGACCTCGGTATCGGACATGTATTTCTACTGCGACGAGGTCTGTCAGGCGGTTGCAGAGAGCGGAATGAAGGCCAACGTCTCCCGCGGCGCGTCGCTGTTCGGCGAGGAGTTCTCGTTCGACACCCACCCGGCGTGCAGAGAGCTTGTTGAGCTGAAGGAAAAGTGGCACAATTTTGACAATGGCCGCATCAGGATCGACGGCTGCATCCACGCCGAGTACACCTCGGACTATCGCCTGTGGGAGGCAATGAGCGAATACTGCATCAACGAGGGCCTGCGGATGCACATTCATCTTTCCGAGACGAAGCGCGAGCACGACGAGTGCAAGGAGCGCTACGGCCTGACGCCGGCGCAGGTGCTCGACTGCCACCATGTGTTCGATATGCCCGGCGCGGCGGCGCACTGCGTCTGGCTCGAGCCGGAGGACATGGCGCTGCTGGCCAAGCGAAAGATCTCCGCCGTCCATAACCCCTGCTCGAACCTCAAGCTGGCCTCCGGCTGCGCCAAGGTCGAGGACATGATCCGCGCGGGCATGAACGTCTGCCTCGGCACGGATTCGAGCGCGTCGAACAACAACCTCGACATGTTCGAGGAGATCCGCGCGGCGACCTATATGGCCAAGGGCATGAGCCGGAACCCCAAGGCGCTGCCCGCACAGGCGGCGCTGATGATGGCGACGGTCTGCGGTGCGCGGGCGCAGGGACGCGAGGCCGAATGCGGCATGATCAAGCTCGGCCTGGACGCCGACCTTGTGCTGCTCGACTTCACACAGCCGCACCTGATGCCCTGCCACAACGTGATGAGCCATCTGGCCTACTCGGCCAAGGGCAGCGACGTGGTGATGACGATGGTGCGCGGCAAGATCCTCTACGCCGCGGGCGAATATAAGACCATCGACCTGAACGCCGTGGTCCGCGAGCTTGCAGAATATGTGATGCCGAAGCTCTTCGGCGAGAAGAAGGAAGGATAAGCTTGGAAGAAAAACGCATTGCCAAAAAGCAAAACTTTCTGACCGGGGCGGCGATTTTGTCGATTTCGACGATCATCGTCAAGGTCATCGGAATGTTCTATAAAATTCCGCTGAAAAACGTCATCGGCGACGCGGGCTACGGCTATTTCAGCAACGCCTATGACATCTATTCGTTCCTTTTGGTGCTCTCGACGACCGGCCTGCCCGTCGCCATGAGCCGCATGGTCTCCGAGGCGCGCACGCTCAACAACGGCCGCCAGATGCAGCGCATTTTCCGCGCCGCGCTGAGCTCGTATCTGGTCGTCGGCCTGCTCGGAACGCTGGTGATGGTCTGCTTCCCACGGCTTTTGGCGGAGGAGCTGATGCACAGCCCGCAGACGTGGTATTCTATCCTGACGCTCGGCCCGGCAGTGCTGTTCATCTGCCTGTCGTCGGCCTTCCGCGGCTTCTTCCAAGGGCAGGGCGACATGCGCCCGACGGCTGTCAGCCAGATCATCGAGGCACTGGGTAAGCTCTTCCTCGGCCTGAGCTTTGCGTGGCTGGTCATGCGCAGGTGGGACGATCCGGCGCTGGCCTCCGGCGCGACCATCCTCGGCATCACGCTGGGCGCCGGGCTTTCGGCGCTGTATGTGTTTCTCCGCTATCTGCGCAACCGCAGAGAGGTCGCTGCCCTCGGCGGCAAGGCGGAGCCCTTCGGCAAGACCCTCAAGGCGCTGCTGGCCATTGCCGTGCCGATTACCATCGGTGCAGCGGGTCTGCAGCTGATCAATCTGCTCGACGCCGCTACCGTCAACTGGCGCATGGTCGTCGCGGCGGAAAAGACCAACCCCGAGGCGCTGAACGTTATGGGACGCCTGCTGGCCATTGCTGCGCAGGATACGAGCCGCACCGCGACCGTTACCCTCGCAGAGCATGCGTCCTCCATCGGCAAGGGCATTTATTCCTTCGCGCAGACGATCTTTAACCTGCCGACGGCCTTTATCCCGTGCATTACCGCGGCGATCATCCCGGCCATTACGAGCCACTTGACGCTGCAGGACGCCAAGGGCGTGAAGATGGTGCAGGATTCGTCCCTGCGGCTGATGAGCCTGATCGCCATGCCGTGCACGGTCGGCCTGCTGGTGCTGGCCGAGCCGATCATGGCGCTGCTCGGCCGCTATTCCGGCGAAAAGCTGGGCATTGCCGCGTGGCTGCTGGCGCTGCTGGCGCCCACGGTGCTCATCAACAGCATCACGACCATGACCACCGCCATCATGCAGGCGCACAATCACATGGTGCTGCCGGTCATCAACACGCTCATCGGCGGCCTTGCGAAGTTGGGCGTCAACTTCATCCTTGTCGGCAATCCGGACATCGCCATCGTCGGTGCGCCGATCGGCACGTTCGTTTGCTTCCTTGTCATCATGCTTCTGAACCTGATCGCCATGCGCCGCGTGCTCGACGAGCCGCCAAAGCTGCTGCCGCGCATCTGGAAGACCGGCGTAGCTGCGCTCGTGATGGGCGTGGGTGCTTACGTGAGCTACTCGCTGTTGGGTAAGGTGATCGCCAGTACGGCGCTTTGCTGCCTCGGCGCGATCGCAGCGGCAGTTGTGGTTTACGCGCTACTGGTCATCGCTCTGAAGGCAATCACCTACGAGGATTGCCTGCTGCTGCCCAAGGGAGAAAAATTTGCGAAAATCCTTAGATTACAATGAAAAATACCAATTTTTTACTTGCGTAATTGCGTGATTTGTGGTAAATTTTATAGGCAGGGAATTTGCCGGTATCGCAGCCCTCGCTTTGGCTGCCTGCTCCGCCGATCGGGTCGGAGCGACCGGGGAACAACATGATATTTTATTTTAGAAAGAGGTACTACCATGAACAAAACTGAACTGATCACGGCCGTTGCGGAAAAGTCCGGCCTGTCCAAGAAGGACGCCGAAAAGGCACTCGCCGCTGTTGTTGACTCGCTGACTGACGCGATGGTCAAGGGCGACAAGGTGCAGCTCGTTGGCTTTGGCTCCTTTGAGTCCAAGACCCGCGAAGCCCGCATGGGCCGCAACCCCAAGACCAAGGAAACCATTGAGATCCCGGCGACCCGCGTTCCTGTTTTCAAGGCAGGCAAGGCGCTCAAGGATGCCGTTGCGAAGTAATTTTGCAAAAAACGGGGCTGTGGTTCTACAGTCCCGTTTTTAATTGTCATTGCGAGGAGGGCATAGCCCGACGTGGCAATCCGTTTCCCCACTGGATATGGTAAGTGCTCGGTCTGTGCAAGCAGCCTCTGCTTTCGTATCGTTAGGAGTAAACCATGCGACTGGACAAATATCTCAAGGTCTCGCGGCTAATCAAGCGGCGCACCGTGGCCAACGACGCCTGCGACAACGCGCGCGTCACCGTCAACGACCGCCCGGCCAAGGCGTCTTATGACGTGAAGGTCGGCGACGTGATCCGCATCGCCTTTGGCAGCCGCACCGTGGCCGTCGAAGTCCTCGCCGTGGCCGAAGCCGTCCGCAAGGACGACGCCTCCGCCATGTACCGCGAGCTGGCAGAATAAATGAATCAAACCCCCGGAGCCGATTTTTTCGACTCCGGGGGTTTTGCTTATTTGGATTTTGCGGGGCGGCGTTCGTCCTTGGTGCGGAAGAGGTCTTCGAGGACGGGGACGAAGATCATGCAGATGAAGCCCGCGGTGAAGCCGCCGTTGTACAGGCAGAAGCCGCCGTGCAGGTCGGGCACGCTGGTAACGAGCAGATAATGCGCCGCGCCGGCCAGAACGCCCGCGCCCCAGCCGTATTTGCCGGAGATGGGGGAAAGCGCATTGGCAAAGCAGAGGCCGACGACGATGGCCTGCGCGTTGATGGCCTGCGCAAATTCCATGCCCAGCACGCTTACGCTCAGCCACTTCATAATAAACGACATTGCGACGTAGCCCAGCATGATCGGCAGGACGTTGCGCGGGTGGCTGCCCGAGCAGGCGCACGAGAGCATGCAGAAAATGCAGCCGAAGGTGACGGCGTTGAACGTCGCGCCGATCACATTATAGTATAGCACGATAAACAGACCGTACACGCCGACGTTCATCAGGAAGGTCGCGTTGCCGTATTTCTGCGCAAAGTCGGCACCGTAGCCGCTGTCCTTGATGAGCGCCCAATAGTGCTTCGGCGTCGCGCCCAGCACGAGCGCCAGCACGATGCACAGCCCAAACAGGGCAAAGCAGAAAATGTTCGAGATCGGCCATGAGGCAACGTCCAGACTGGTCGTCGCGCCGCCGGGGACGGCCACGCCCAGCACCTTATACAGCACCGCCCGCAGGAAAAACGCCGTCAGGCCGAGGGGAATTGCTGCGTTATAGAGCGAAAAGCCCCGATGCATCTTCGGCGAATGGCCGAGGCCGAAGGGAAGCAAAAAGCCGATGAACACGCCGACGCCCAGCGCCAGCAGCAGCCCCGCCCAGTGGAAGCCGACAGCCTCCTCGTGCGGATAGCGCAGCAGCAGGTCGGAGATCAGCGGCGCAAGGCCGGTGGTAAAGAGCATGGCGTTGACCTGCGACGCGGGGCTGACGCGCTTGACCGCGCAGTACAGCAGCACGCCGACAAAGCCGAACCATACGTTGACCAGATTGATGCCCCAGAAGGTGAAGCCCGCCGTCAGCACGAATGCGAGGAAGGACACGGCGTTGGCCTTGACCTTCGGCAGACAGTAGAGCACGGTCAGAGCGAGGCAGACCAGCCCGGCGTTGAGGAACGCGCCGGCATAGCCGCCGTTGTCAAAATTGTTGGTGGAGACCTTGCAGGTCAGCTTTTGAATGTTGGCGAAGCCCTCGAGCATCGTGCCGCGGTCGGGCATGACCACGGCGGCGACGAGAAACGCCAGCGTAAAGAGGGCGAAAACGAGCTTTAAAAAGCCGCTTTCCCCCATGTTCTTCAGCTTAGTCATGGGAAAACCACCTCGGAGTTACGCGCGTTCGGCGGCCTCGATGACGTGCTTCATCAGCACGGAGGTGGTCACGCTGCCCACGCCGCCGGGGACGGGCGTGATCGCCTCGACGATTGGCTCGACCTCGGAGAACACCGCGTCGCCCGCGATCGCGCCGAGCGTGCCGCGTGCGTTGGGCTTGTTCTCATCCCAGTTGATGGAGACATCGATCACGATCTGACCCGGGCGGACAAAGTCCTTCGTCAGCGAGTTCAGAACGCCCGCGGCGGAGACGAGAATGTCGGCGCTGCGGCAAATTTCGGCCGTGTTGACGGTTTTGGTGTGGCAGACGGTGACGGTGGCGTTTTTGCCCATGAGCATCATTGCGGCGGGCTTGCCGACGACGAGGCTGCGGCCGATGACGACGGCGTTCTTACCCTTGCAGTCAATGCCGTAGTAGTCCAGAATCTCCATGCAGGCGGCGGGGGTGCAGGGCGCAAAGCCCAGATCGGCGCGGCCCTCAAAAACGCCCGCATTGGACAGGTCGGTCATGCAGTCGACGTCCTTCTTGGGGTCGAGGCGGTTGCAGATTTCGTCGGTGTCCGCCTTGAGGTGCTTGGGCAGCGGGCGGAACATCAGCACGCCGTGAATCGAGGGATCGGCGTTGAGCTGATCGATTTCGGCGAGGACGGCTTCCTTCGTCGCATCCTCGGGAAGAACAAACTTCTTGACCTCGATGCCGATGAGCTCGGCGCGCTTCGTTGCGCCCTTTTCATAGGACAGGTCGCTGGGGTTTTCGCCGATGCGGAGAATGCCGAGGGTGGGGGTAACGCCCTTCTCCTTCAGAGCGGCGGTGCGGTCGATCAATTTCGCGTTCAGGGCATCGGTAACTTCCTTGCCCAAAAGCTGTTTTGCCATTGTGGTTCTCTCCTTTTTTATTTGAAGAAGCCGTTCTTCACGGTCTCAAAGATCTCGTCGGCCAGCTTGCCGTAGGTATCGAGCATGGACAGGCACTTTGCGTTCAGCTCGTCGGCATAGGCGCGGTTTTTCAGAGTTTTGGTGTTGATAAAGACGTTCAGAGACGCCGCCTGCAGGGCGGACTTCACGATGACCGCGCCGCAGCCTGCGTCCGAAACGGCAAGACGGCTGCCCTTGTCGGCAAAGGTCTTGATGGCCTCGAGCGCCTCGCAGCACAGCTCCATGATGTGCACCGGCACCTTGCAGGCGATGACGGTCGCTTCCTCGAGCACCGTCTCGCGGGTGGGGTCGTCCTTGGGAATGCCGTAGGCCTTGGCCAGCGGGACGAAGCCCTCGGCATCGGCGGGCACCTGATCCAGAAGCTCGGTCTGCAGGGCGTCGCATTTTTTCATCAGGGCGACGATCTCGGCCTCGACGTCGGCGTATTTTTTCTTGCCGACGGTCAGCGAGCCGACCATGTTGCCCAGTGCTGTGCCGATCGCGCCGACGAGCGCGGCAGCGCCGCCGCCGCCGGGCGCAGGCTCATTCGAGGCCAGAACCGTGACAAACTCGCGGCAGGATTTTGTGGTCATATCCATAATGATGTTCTCCTTATGAGTGAATAGTGAATAGTGAATAGTGAGTTGCCGGCATTTCCGTTATATTCGGAATATCCGGGAAAAGCTCCGGCGAAAATCGCCGGAGCTTTTGGAGCTTGAGATTAGAACAGGCCGGAGACCTTGCCCGTCTCGGTATCGACGTCGATGCGGCGATAGGCCGGGTC
>CAKTZP010000006.1 GCA_934636045.1 uncultured Oscillospiraceae bacterium | reverse complement strand
GAATTCGCCGAAAATCATCTGAAAATCAAAACAATTCTGCGAGATTGCCACGGCCCTTGCAGGGCCTCGCAATGACAGAATCGGACTTCTTTGACAGTTTGCCGCCCCCTCCCGCCGAAGCGGGAGGGGGCGTTTCCCTTCGCATCCGGCGGTATTTTTTCGATTTTCGTTGAAAAATGTGGGATAATGCGGTATGATAGCCTTGAGAATTTATGACCGGCGGTCTCCGGTCGGATGATAGGAGGGCGGCGAGGATGCAGATCCTTTCCACGGCGCGGCGCAGGCGCGAGGCCATCCCGGCGGCGGTCGCGCTGGCGCACTGGCTGACGACATTTGCAACGGAGCGGCTGGTGCTGGAGGTCGCGCCGACGGCGCATTTTCTGAATTATCTGCTGTGCAAGCTGCTGCTTTTGGCTGCGCTGTTCGGCTTCTGGCGGCTGCTCTGGCGGGCGCTGCTCGACCCGGAGCGCCGCGCCTCGCAGGAGCGCCGGACGTTGTGCTGCGCCCTGCCGTACCTCGCGGTGCTGGTGCTGTGGATGCTGCTGGTGCGCCCCTATGCGCTCGTCGCCGACGAGCGGAACCTTTACGAGCGCGCCATCCGGCTGGACAGCTACGCCTATTGGTTCAACTACCTGTCCGGCTTTTACTGGATCACGTGCCTGATGGCCGTGCCGCATTACCTCGGCCCGGTGCTGATCAAAATGCTGCTGCAGGCGCTCATCTGCGGCTATTGCGTCTCGCGACAGGTCAAGCAAAGCGGAAAATGGGGGCTGCTGCTCTATCTCCTGTTCCTCCTGCCGCTGACGCTCGATCTCGGCGTCTCGGCCCACCGGCTGCCGACCTATGGGATGGCCTACCTCTTCTTTGCCGCAAAGCTCTACTACGACTGGCGCGACGGCAAGCGCCTGACTGCGCCGGAGCTGGTCTGGCTCAGCGCGCTGGTCGGTGTGCTGGCGTTTTGGCGGTCGGAGGGGATTTACCTTACGGTGCTCGGCGCAATTTTAATTTGCGTCGCTTACCGTGTGCGCCGCGCCGACGGCCTGTGGAAAAAGCTGGCCGTCTACGCGCTGACGCTCGTCCTCGTGTTCCTGCCGCAGCTGCAGGCCTACGCGGACTCGGAGGCGGGGCTCAGCCTGCGCACCAAGCCACTGTGCGGCTATCTGATCTGCAACATGTTCCGCAACGGCCTGACCGAGGCGGACGTTGCCGACGAGCGCGCGGACATCGAGGCCTATCTGAAATTTGACACGATAAAAGATTACAACGAACGCCTTGGCGACGAAAATTACTATCAGGCCTACGTTATGGACGGTGTTGAGAAGGCGGATTACGCGGCGCAGGAGCGCTTCTGCGCGGCGGTGAAGCGTGTCGTCCTGCACCACCCGCTGGTGTACCTGAGGGCGCAGTGCGGCGCGTTTGGCTACGTCCACCGGCAGTACCCCGTCTCCCTTTCCGGCCTCGGCGCGGCAGTAAAAAGTGCTGTGCATGTGACCTATTGGCCGAGCATCCCGACGATTTTCGTGCTTGGAGCCTGCCTGTACGGCCTGCTGCGGCGGCGCTGGCTGGTCTTTTGGCTGGCCGGCGGCGGACTGGCCAATTTTGCCATCGTCTTTCTGCTGATGCCGGCGGCATATGTAAAATATTTTTACGTTGATTTTTTGCTCGGCTGGTTCTTCCTGCTCGTCGGGGTCATTGCGCTGCTGCGGAGGCGTTCCAATGCGAAAAAAACTGCTTGAAAAGCTCCTGCGCTTTGTGCTGGTTTCCGGCGTCGGCTGGCTGATCGACCTTGCGATTTACACGGTGCTGACCAAGGCGCTGGGCTTCCCGGTTGTCGGCGCAAACTACCTCAGCTCGCTGGTCTCGGTGACGTTCGTCTTCTTCGTTTCGACCAAAAAAATTCTGGAAAACCGCCCCGGACGCCTGACAATGCCGCAAAAATACCTGCTCTATGTTGGATATCAGGTGATTTTGGTTACGGCGGTGTCGTTCTTGGCGGCGTGGCTCGACCGGCTTTTGGCGTCGCTGGGCTTCGTGCAGGCGGTGCCCGTGCTGGAGGAAAACACCAAGCTGCTGGCAAAGCTTTTGATCACGCCCGTTACCATGCTCTGCAATTTCTTCGTTCTCAAACGGATCACGGAGGGGAAACATGGATAAAATTCTGATTTTCATCCCGATGTACAACTGCGAAAAGCAGATCCCGCGCGTCCTGCACCGCATCGCGGCGCTCGGTGAGGCGCAGCGGCTCTTTTCGCAGGTGCTCGTCGTCGACAACCGCAGCACCGACGGCAGTCTCCACGCAGCCGGGGAGGCTGTCGGTGCGCTCGCCATCCCGGTTACGGTCGTTCAGAACTGTGAAAACTACAGCCTCGGAGGCTCTCATAAGGTTGCGTTTGAATACGCGTTAAAGAACGGCTTTGACGCCGTCGTGGTGCTCCACGGCGACGATCAGGGCGATCTGGCCGACCTCGTGCCGTATCTGCAAAACGGCACGGCGCAGCGGTTCGACTCCTTTCTCGGCTCGCGCTTTGCCAAGGGTGCGCGGCTGGTCAACTACAGCGGCTTCCGCATTTTCGGCAACCATGTATTTAACGCGATCTTTTCCGTCTGCACCGGCCGCCGCATTACCGACCTCGGCGCGGGGCTGAACTACTATCGCACGGACTACCTACGCTCGGAATTCTACCTGCCGTTCCCGAATGATTTGACATTTAATGTTTATTTGCTGCTGTACGGCGTCTATAGCCGCTCGCGCTTTGCTTTCTTCCCCCTCTCGTGGCGCGAGGAGGATCAGGTCAGCAACGCCAAGCTGGCCGCGCAGACGCGGCGGATGCTGCGCCTGCTGGGACAGTATCTGTTCCGGCGCAGGAGGCTCTTTGCTCCGTGTCAGGACGCGCGCCGCGATTATCGCTTTACGGTGATTGCAGAACAGCATCCGGAGGGATTGGAATGAAGACAAACACGTATCTGATCATGCCCACGGCGGGCGCGGGCAGCCGCTTTTTTAACGACGGCTATGAATGCCCAAAGCCGCTGATCTCCCTGCACGGCAAGCCGTTTTTCTACTGGGCGGCGATGAGCGTGATCGGCAAGCTTCCGCTGGCCGGGCTGCGCTTTGTGGTGCTGCGCGAGCACACCGTCCGCTTTGGAATCGACCGGGAGATCCGCCGCTTTTTCCCCGATGCGGAGATTGTTGTCCTCGACCGCGTCCTGCGCGGCGCCGTCCTGACCTGTATGGAGGGCGTCAAGGGCCTGCCCGACGACGTGCCTGTCCTGTTTAACGACTGCGACCATCTATTTACCTGCCAAAGCTTTGCGCCGCTTGCAGCGCGTCCGGACGGCATGCTCCTGACCTTTGAAGCGACGGAGCCGTGCTACAGCTTCGTGCAGAAGGACGCCGGCGGAAGGGTTGTTCGCACGGCGGAAAAGGAGGCCATCAGCAGCGAGGCCATCTGCGGCGCCTACTATTTCGGCCGCAAGGCCGATTTCGACCGCTATGCTGCGCGCTATCTCGAGACCTGCCGCTATGCCGAATTTTTCATGAGCGGCGTCTTCAATGAAATGATCGCCGACGGCAAGACCGTCCGCACCCTGCCGACGGCGCTGCACATCTCCTTCGGCACGCCGGAGGAGTATGAGGCCGCCTCGCGCCACCCGTTTTTTGAGGTACAGCCATGACGGCGGTGTATTTTCTGAGTGCGGTCGTCTTTCTGACGCTCGGGCATGTGTGTAAGGCGATCCGCTGGCGGCGATTTGTGAATATTTATGAGACAGCGCCGCTCTCTACGCTCCTCAGCGCGCTGGCCGCGGGCTATCTGGTCAGCTTCTACGTGCCGCTCCACCTCGGTGAGCTTGTGCGCATCTGGCTCTCCGGCCGCAAGCTGAAAAACGGCTACGGCTATGCCATCGCGACCATTGTTGTCGATCGCTTCCTCGACGTGATGTGCGTAGGACTGATTTTCCTTGTGCTGGCGCTGGCAACGGGTGCGCGCGCGATCCTGCGCACGGCGCTCGGCTATCTCATTTTGACCGGCGTGCTGCTCGTCGGCCTGCTGCTGGTGTCGCTGCGCAGCCGCTCGTTCAAGCGGCTGGCGCTGACGTGCTGCTCGGTCTTCAACGAGCGCATCAAATTCCGCCTGCTGCTGTTCCTCTGGTCGCTCATTTCGTCATTTAAAAACCTATTCCGAAAGATCAATGGATGGAAGCTGTTACTGGACACGGTTGTCATGTGGCTGATGTACGGCGTTTCGTACTTCCTGCTTGCCCAGATGCTCTCCGGGCAGGGCGTGGCAGTCGGCTTTATTGACGTATTTCGCGGCATGTTTGACACCGGCGCGCTGCTGCATTCCACCTTTGTCGCCACCGTCGGCGCCTATCCGCTCGTGCCGGAGCTGCTGCTGTGCGCTTACATTTTGCTGCCGTTGCCGGTGCTGCTGCTGACGTCGCTGCTCCTGCGCCGCCGCGCCAAGCAGCCGGAAAACGTCCGCCGCCTGCTGCCGCATCTGGAGCCGGAGGAGCAGATGCAGTTCCTTAACGCCTATTTTGAGGGCGAAAAGCCCGAGGCCATGCACGAATTTATGTCGATGAATGACGACGTGTGCATTTTACGCGACTGCTCGTGCAATTCTGACGCGACCACCATGCTCTGCATGACTGCCGGCGGGACGGTTTACCGCAAGTATGCCTTCGGTGCGAGTCCCGTTACCAAGCTGAGCCAGCAGGTCGCGTGGCTCCATGCGGAGCAGGGCCGCCTCCCTCTGCCCGAGATCTGCAGCGAAAAGCGCGGGCGCTATTCCTATCGCTACGACATGCGCTGCGACAATGCCGCCGTCGGCTTCTTTGAGTACATCCACAGTCAGCCGGTCGACAAGAGCTGGTCGATCCTGCAGCGCGTGCTCGAGGCGCTGCGGGCGAACCTTTACGAGGAAGACGCCGAGCGTGTAACAAGAAATCAAATTGACCAATATGTTGACAGCAAGGTGACCAAGAACCTGCAGACGATCACATCTGTCCGCAGCCTGCGCGCGCTGTGCGAGGCGGAGACGCTTTCCATCAACGGCGTGACCTATCGCGGTCTGCCGCAGCTGCAAGCAATGCTCTCCCCGGAGCACCTGTGGGAAATTTTCCGCGACGATCCGGTCTGCGTCGTGCACGGCGACCTTACGATCGAGAATATCGTCTGCCGTCCGGAGCGCGACGACTTTTACCTCATCGACCCGAATCCGGACAACCCGGTCAAGACGCCCGCCGTGGACTATGCAAAGCTGCTGCAATCGCTTCACGGAGGCTATGAATATTTACGGTATGTTCGCGGCGTCGAGGTCGACGGCAATGCCATCCGCTTCCTTCTGCCCGATACCGGCCGCTATCGCGCCATTTTAGAGCGCTTTGACCGCTGGATGAGCGAAAACCTGACCCCGCAGGCGCACCGCAGTGTCTACTATCACGAAATCATCCACTGGCTGCGCCTGCTGCCCTACCGGCTGCGCAAGAGCGAGAAGGGCGCGCTGCAGTATTTTGCGGCGGCGATGCTCATCATGAATGACATCTATGACCGCTTTGAGGAGGGAACGCTTTGAAGCAGAGACTTGCGATTTTCGATTTTGATGGGACGCTTTACGATACAGTGCCTGCCAATTTTGCCGCCTATCAGGAGGCGCTGGCGCGGCAAGGCGTTGCGCTGGAACAGAACTATTTCGCCGCGTACTGTAACGGGCGATACTATCGCGATTTTCTCGCCGACCTGCTGCCCGCCGGCGCGCCGCCGGAGGTTTTTGAGCAGGTGCACCGCGACAAAATTGCGGCCTACCCGCGCTATTATGACCGCATCGTCGAAAACGCAGCGCTCTTTGATATATTAGAAGCCCTATCGGTGACGTATCATATTGCGCTCGTCTCGACGGCGAACCGCAGCAGCGTCCTCGACGTTCTGACCAAATTCGGCCGCCTCAGCGCCTTTGAGCTTGTCCTCGCCCAGCAGGACGTCCCCAAGAAGAAGCCCGCGCCCGACGGCTTTCTTCTCGCAATGGCCCACTTCGGCATCCCGCCGGAGCGCGCCATCGTCTTTGAGGATTCCCCCGAGGGCCTTCAGGCTGCCGCTGCCGCAAAAATTTCCTGCCTCCGGGTCGACGCCATCCTCGGCCGCGCGTGACGAAAATTGCAGATGCTGAAAACACCGTGTCATTCCATGGAGGGCGTAGCCCGACGCGGGACTCTCGTGGAAAATGTTTCGAATTCGCCTGAGTTTAGCGAAATTTCAAAACAATTCTGCGAGATTGCCACGGCCCTTTCAGGACCTCGCAATGACAAATTCGGACTATTTTGACAGCATGTAAAACGCCCTGCAGGCTGCAGGGCGTTTTTTTGCACAAAAAAGCAAAGACGCCGCTCCTGCGCCGGAGGGCTGTTGTCCTCGGCAGCGCGAAGCGGGGCCTTGCTTTTTTCAATTTTTGCGAAATTACGCCTCCAGCAAGCGCTTGGCGAGGCGCTCGTTTTGTTGGGACAGGCGGCAGAGGCGCGAGATGTTGTCGGAGGCGAAGGGCTTTTCGGCCATGGCGCCGTCGATGAGGTCGCACAGAGCAGCGGCGGTGACCTCCTGCAGCGGCAGGTACAGCTCCTCGCCGAGGTAGTCCAAAAAGCCGCTGACCTTCGGGTCGTAGACCACGCCGACCATCGGAACGCCCTGTCCGGCGGCGAAGATCAGCGTGTGCAGGCGCATCGACACGACCAGCGACATCCGCTGCACCAGCGCGAGGACCTCTGCGCCATCGCTGCCGGCGTGGAGCTGAAGATGCTTGCAGTGTATGGCGTCGGCGACGGCTTGGCATGCAGCCTCGTCGCGCCCCGGCTCCATGGCGTACAGCAGCGGAACCAGCCCGTATTCGCTCCGCGCGTAGTCCGCCGCCTGGGCAAAGGCGGCCGCCTTTTCGGCAAAGCCCTCCCACGGGCGGACGGCGATCATCATGTAACGCGCATCCTCGTCCAGCCCGCAGCGGCGCAGATAGCGCTGCATGTCGTCCGGCACACTGATCAGAAGCGCCGGATCGGCGGTCAGATGGATCTCCGGGCGGCTGATGCCCAGCGCGCGCAGGGTCTGCTCGGAATACAGATCGCGGACGGAGATGATCTCGGCATAGCGGTCGAGCACCTTAGCGGCGCGCCTTTGGTTGCGCGGGCGCGAGATCGGGCCGATGCCGCAGCCATAGAGCATCACGCGGCAGCCGTTTCTGGCCGCCTGCCGGATGCTGAACAGGTAATATAACAAAGAACGAGTGCTTGTGGCGTCCTGCATCAGCGTGCCGCCGCCGCTGATATAGAGCTTCGTGCGGCGCATCTGGCGCCCGATACGGAAGATGTTGAAGGTGTAGATCGCGTTGATGCCCGCAGAGAGGCGCGTTTCCGCCGGGTCGCGGCTCAGCGCGCAGATGGGCAGATCGGGGTCAACGCGCCGAAGCTGGGAAATAATAGCGTTTAAAATTGCGTTATCGCCGCAATTTCCCTTGCCGTAGGCGCCGCAGATCAGCACGCCGTCGCGCAGATAGGCTGCGCGTCCGGCGCGGCGCAGGATGGTCTCATAAATCGAGCGCTGCTTGAGCAGCATGGCCTCGAGCGAGAAGTCGCGGCGGGTCTTTTCGTATAGCGCATCGCCCATTTTCCTGCGCAGCGGCGCGTCCTGCGCCAGACGCACCATGCAGTCGGCCAGCGCCGCGTCGTCCTGCGCCGGGAAGAGCAGGCCGTTGATGCCGTCGTCGATCAGGTACGGCACGCCGCCGACCTCCGAGGCGATCGTCGCGCAGCGCATCCGCGCGCCCTCGGTCAGCGCGTAGGGGAAGGTTTCGGACAGAGAGGTGAGCAAATTGACATCCAACGCGTTATAAAAGCTGTCGATGTCACTCACCCAGCCCGCAAAGCAGACCGTCTGTGGCGGGCAGAGCTTTTCTGCCAGCGCGCGGATCTCGGCCTCCTGCTCGCCCTCGCCGGCAATGGCGAGGCGGATGCTCGGGCAGACCTTGACCGCGCGGGCAAAGGCGCGGACGAGCGTGGTCATGTCCTTGACCGGCGAAATGCGCGCCGCGATGCCGAACACGACGGTGTCCGCCGCCGTTTGCAGCCCGATGCTCTCGAGGAACGTCTCCCGCGGCAGCGGATGGCGCTCGGTGGAAAAATCGACGCCATTATATAAGGTATAGATGCGCTGCGGGTCGAAGCCGCGCGAGATCAGCAGCTTTGTCATCCCACCGGAGACGCCTACCCACGCGTCAAACTGGCGCAGGGCGAGCTTGTTGATGTTGCCGTAGGTCAGCGCGGCGAGCGGGCGGCCCATGTAATCCAGCCGATAGTCGCTGTGGATGGTGGAAATGACCGGAATGCCCGCGCGGGAGCGCAGAAGCATGCCCATCATGTTCGCGCGCGCGCCGTGGCAGTGGATGACCTGATAATTGTCATGCAAAATCATGGCCAGCAGGCGCTTGCGCGTGCGCAGGAGATTGTTGTCCTCGATGACGGTGGTCGGAATGCCGAGCTGGCGCGCCTCGGCGGCAAAATCGCCCTCGGTAAAGCAGACGAGATGGACGTTTTCGGTCTTGTTCAGCCCGGCGAGGAGCGACAGCACGTGGGTCTTCGCCCCGCCGACGTCGCCGCCGGAGATTAGATGGATAATGTTCATGGACTACCTCGGATTTCTGTCGTTTCGCGCGGATCGGGCAGTTTTCCCGTCCGCCCTCTTGCATTCTACGACCTTTTTGGCTATAATTATAATACATTTTTTCACAAGACGCAATCCCAACGTCTATTTTTCCACTTTTGGAGGTATCTATGAAGTTGTTTGGCAAGGGCGGAAAGCTCAATATCATCGATATTCTGATCATTCTGATTTTGGTTGCCGCGGTGGCCTTCGTCGGCGTGCGGCTGCTTTCGGATAAGACCGACACGCTCGGCAGCGAAAACGCCGTCACCGAGCCGAATCTGCGCTTTACGGTGCTTGTGACGGACGTCCATCCCGAGCTGGCCGCGCAGGTCGTGCAGGCGCTGTCCGGCGACCCGGTCGACATCGGCGGCAACACCGTCGAGCGCACCCGCCTGTTCAACAGCAACAAGCTCGTCAACGCCAAGGTCATTGCCCACGACAGCACCGCCGACGCGGACGGCTCGACCGAGCTGCGCCTGACGGTGGAGGCGGCGGCCGTCGTTTCCGGCGGAGCCTACTCCGTCGGCACGCAGGAGGTTCGCATCGGCAAGGAGTTTAAGATCAAAACGCTCGATGTGGAAATTGAAGGCTGCGTCCTGACCATGGAGAAGGTCGGATGAACGAGCTGCTGCAAACCAGCCTGATCTGGCGGCTGTGCGCGGCGATTGCGGCATGGCTTCGCAAAACCGCGCCGGCGCGCGGCCTTGCGGCGCTCGGGCGGCTGTGGCGCGAGAGCGGAATTTACCGTTTTTTCGCCCGTCTGCTGACCGCGCCCGCCGCGGCGGAGCGCTCAAATTATGCGCGCATCCTGACGCGCTGGAACGCCGCGCTGCATCGCTTCGGCGAGACCAAGCTCATGCCCGCCGTGCGCGCGAGCCTTGCGTATCGCATCTACGGCGCGGTGCTGTCGTACCTGCGGGGGAGCTTTTTTCTCGGCTGGCTCTTCGCGGGCGGAATGACCTCGGTGCTGCTGTTCCTCATTGCGGCGTATTTCCCGGTGGACTGGCTGCTGCGCGACGTGTTAAAGCTCGCGTCGCTCTCATCCGTGTGGGACGAGGCGCTCATTGCCTTCTGCTTTTTGTGGATCCTCTATCAGCGCGCCGCCGGCGCGCGGCCGCTGCGCAGCGCCGCCAATACGATGGACGTCTTCCTCGGCTTTTACCTACTGGCCGGCCTTGTGCTGCTGTATTACACCGTTAGCTATCTCGGCATCAACGTCACCGGCTACCGCGCAAGCATGCAGTATATTTTGCTGTTTTATCTTGTCACGCGTCTGATTCGTGACGACGCGGACTTTAAGATGATGTATTATGTGATGATCGCGGGCGCAACGCTCTTTGCGCTGCACGGCATTTATCAGTTCATCGTCGGCGCGCCGATCCCCGCGGCGTGGACGGATCAGGCTGAGACCGCCGTCCGCACGCGCGCCTATTCCGTCTTCAGCAATCCCAACATTTTCGGTGCGTACATGCTGCTGTTTGCGCCCATGACCATCGGCGCTGCCTATGCGGCGCGGACGCCGGCGCAGAAGGTGCTCCTCTGGGGCTGCGGACTGGTGATGTGCGCCGCGTGCCTTGTCACCATGTCGCGCGGCGCGTGGCTGGCGCTGGCTGTCGCAGCGGTGCTTTTCGCGCTCATCATCGACCGGCGGCTGCTGGCGCTGATGCTCATCGGCGGCATCGCGGCGTGCTTCCTGCCGTTCGTGCGCAGCCGCATCGCCTACCTGTTCACGCCGGAATTTGCCGAGTCCAACGCCCGCGGCGGCCGCGCCAAGCGCTGGAGTACCGCGCTGGGCTATCTCGACGATTACGGCTCGTGGGCAACGGGCATGGGCTACGGGATCTTCGGCGGCGCTGTTGCTGCACAAAATCCCGTCAATCCCGCGCTCGACTATATGTATGTCGATAATTATTACGTAAAAATTCTGGTCGAAAACGGTATCGCCGGGCTCAGCTCGTTCCTGCTGACCATTGCGGCGCTGCTCTGGAACGGTCTGCGCGCCTGCGGCCGGGTGGGAAAGACCCCCATGAAGCCCCTCTGCGCCGGCATGCTGGCCGGCCTGACCGGCATTCTGGTGCACAGCTTTTTCGAGAGCCTGTGGGAGGAGCCGTACATGATGGCGCTCTTCTTCGCCGTCGCCGGCATGCTGATCTACGCCGGTTTTTTGCGAAGAAAGGAGGAAACGGCATGATCTGTCAACAATGCGGTGCAGAAAACGCCGATTCCTGCACCTACTGCGTCGGCTGCGGCGCTCCCACTGCCCCCAAAAAGAGACGCCGCAAGCGCGAGCCCCAGACCGGCCGCGCCTGCCTTCGCCGGCTTCTCCCGGTGCTCCTTCTGGTCGCCGCTGCGCTCGCCGCCGCCGGCTTCCTCTACTTCCTGCGATAAGCAAAGCGCCCCACTTTCTGTGGGGCGCTTGCTGTTTCCTTATGCGGCCTGCGGCCAGAGGAGATTAATACTTCAGCGCACTGCCGCCGATGAATTCGCGCAGGAGGGAGTCGGGCGGGAGGAGCCGGGAAGGGATGGCAGGCAGCTCGCGGAGGATCTTGACCAGCTCGGCAAGGTCGGGATACTCCGGCAGCAGCGCGGTCAGGTCGTCGAGCAGCCACGGGCGGTAAACGCTCATCTCGCCGGAATAGAACGAGTCGACCGAGCAGTGCGCGTTGGGCTTATAGGGCATGATGTATTGCTGCTCGCCACGGTCGACGCGGTGGCGCATGGCGATCGTTTCTGTCAGCGGGCGGCCGCGGCCGGTGCGGTCGCGCAGCAGCCGCCGCGCCAGCCGGATCATCGACGGATGCAGCACCGAGCCGTCGTGCGCGGTGATGCGCGTGCGGACGCTGACATAGACACGTGTCGTTGCGTCTGCGTGACCGGTCACGCTGGGGTTCAGCGCGTGGATGCCCTCCATAATGACCAGCTCGCCCGGCCTGCGCCGCAGAGTTCGTCCGTTAAACTCGCGCCGGCTCTCTTTAAAGTTGTAATGCGGCAGCTGCACCTCCTCGCCCGCAAGAATCTGGTCGAGCTGCTGCTGGAAAAACGGAATATCCACCCGGTCGGGGCGCTCAAGGTCGAGCTTGTTCTGCCGCAGTCCCTCGATTTCCTCCGGCGAGAGGGGCGAAAAATAATCGTCCATCTGCAGCGTGTGCGTCTGCATGCCGCGCCGGTCGAGCTCCCGCTCGATGAGCAGGGCGGTGGTCGTCTTGCCCGAGCCGGACGGGCCGGCCAGCAGAATGACCGGGCGGGTTGTGGCGTTGGCGGCGATCAGATCGGCCGCGAGGCGGATCTGTTTTTCATAATGCAGCCGGTCGTTCTCCAGCACGGCCGCCGGGTCAGCCAGCAGCAGGGCGCTGAGTTGGTCTGTTGTCATGGAAAAGCAACTCCTTTGCAGTGTGTTTTTATTGTTTTCTCCGCCGTAGCAACTGCTCCCCTTACGAAGGGGAGCGGGAACGGCGAAGCCGTGACTGAGGGGTCATTCTCCGCCGCAGCAACGGCGCCCCTTACGAAGGGAAGCGGGCACGGCGAAGCCGTGACTGAGGGGTTATTTCCGCGCCGCAGCATTTTTCCAAGCTCCTCCGTCCGGCACGTCCCTTCCCTTTTATTCCAATAGTATACCACAATCCCACCGCCGGGGAAATAGGGGAATTTACGAATTTGCCGGTTGCTTTTCAGGGTGTTTCCATATATAATAATATGCTGTGATATTATGAGAAAGTGAATGATCGCAAAGATGAGTCTGAAAGAAAACAAAATGGGCGTCATGCCGGTCGGGCGGCTGCTGCTGGGCATGGCGCTGCCGATGGCGCTGTCGATGCTGGTACAGGCACTGTACAACGTGGTCGACAGCATGTTCGTCTCCCGTATTTCTGATTTGAACAACGACGCGCTCAATGCCGTGTCGCTCGCTTTTCCGGTGCAGAACATCATGATCGGCATCGCCACGGGCGTGGCGGTCGGTGTTAACGCGCTGCTCTCGCGCGGCTTGGGCGAAAAAAATCGCAAGGAGGTCAATTCCTCCGCGCTCAACGGCCTGTTTCTTGCAATGTGCGGCTCGGTGCTGTGCGTGCTGTTCGGTATTTTCGGCGCGGAGCCCTATATGCGCTCGCTGACGCACGTCGAAACGACGATCCAGTACGGCATCCAGTACATCCGCGTGATTTGTATTATTTCCTTCGGCATTTTCGGCGAGGTGCTGTTCGAGCGCCTGCTGCAATCGACCGGCCGCACCGGCTATACCCTCATCACGCAGGGCACCGGCGCGATCATCAACATCATCCTTGACCCGATCCTGATCTTCGGCTACTTCGGTCTGCCGCGGATGGAGGTCATGGGCGCGGCGGTGGCCACGGTCATCGGCCAGATCGTCGCCTTTATCCTCGCCGTCATTTTGAACCACAAGAAGAATCCCGATGTGCAGCTGCAGCTGCGCGGCTTCCGCCCCGACCGGCGCATGATCGGGCGCATCCTCGCCATCGGCGTGCCGTCGATCCTCATGATCGCCATCGGCTCGATCATGACCTACAGCTTCAACCGCGTCCTCGGCCGCTTCAACGCTGTGTCCGACGGCCTCGGCGAGGCGGGCATCAGCGTCTTCGGCGCGTACTTTAAGCTGCAAAGCTTCGTATTCATGCCTGTGTTCGGCATCAACAACGCCGTGCTGGCCATTTCCGCGTACAATTACGGCGCGCGCCAGCCCAAGCGCATCACCGCCGTCGCGCGGTGGGGCTGCTGCTACTCCTGCTCGCTGATGGTGCTGGGGACGCTGGCGTTTCTGTTCCTGCCGGAGCAGCTGCTGAACATTTTTAACCCCGATCCGCTGATGCTGGCCGTGGGCGTCCCCGCGCTGCGCATCATGTGCATCCCGTTCATCCCCGCGGGCGTGAGCATTATGTTCAACGGCGTCTTCCAGGCGCTCGACCGCAGCATTTACAGCATGTTCGTGTCAATATCGCGCCAGCTGGTGGTGCTCATTCCGGTGGCGTACCTCCTGTCGCTCAGCGGAAGCATTGACAGCGTGTGGCTCTCCTTCCCGATCGCCGAGATTGCCTCGCTGGCGCTCTCGGTGCTGCTGATGGCGTCGCTCTACCGCCGCAAAATCCGTCCGCTTTCGCAAAAACCCCTTGAAAATTGACCCTTTGCGTGGTAAACTGAAATCGAACCGTGATGAAAAGCTTTCATCCAAAAACCGCTGCACGAGCTTTTTCTCCGTGCAGCGGTTTTTTGAACAGGGCGCTTGCGCACAGGGCTCAGAACAGCTTCTTCTCAAAAATAATCTTGGAGATAACGATATGAGGATCATTTTTCAACAGTCTGCCGCACCGGAGGCGGTACGGTGATGCAGCGGGTGCAGTTTGGGCTTTCGCCGTCTTATGAGGCGCTGATCGGCGCGGGGCTGCTCGACTCGCTTGGCGACCTCCTGCGTCCGCTGGCCGCGGGCTGCGTCACGATCGTGACGGACGAAAATGTCGCGCCGCGCTATCTGGCGCGCGCCGCCGCGTCGCTGCGGGCGGCGGGCTTTTCCGTGGAGACGGCTGTCCTCCCGGCGGGAGAGGCGACCAAATCGCTGGAATATTACGGCAGCCTTTTGCTTCAATTTGCGCCGCTGACCCGCAGCGATACCGTCCTCGCCCTCGGCGGCGGGGTGGTGAGCGACCTTGCGGGCTTCGCTGCGGCGACGTATCTGCGCGGCATGCGGCTCGTCAACGTGCCGACGACCCTTTTGGCCATGGTCGACGCCGCTGCGGGCGGCAAGACCGGCATTGACCTTCCCGCGGGCAAGAATCTTGCCGGGGCGTTTCATCAACCGGCGCTCATCGTCTGCGACACGGCGCTGCTGGCTACGCTGCCGCCGCGGCAAATGCGCAGCGGCTGGGCGGAGGCCGTCAAAATGGCGGTGCTGTTCGACGCGCCGCTGTTTGAACAGCTCGAGCGCGGCAGCGCTGCGCCGGAGACGGCCGTTGCGGCCTGCCTGACGCACAAAAGCGCGGTGCTCCGCCGGGACGTGCTCGACCGTGGGGAACGGCAGCTGCTGAACCTCGGCCACACGCTCGGCCATGCCGTCGAGGCGTGCAGCGGCAACGCCGTCCTGCACGGCGAGGCGGTCGCCATCGGTCTTGCGGGCATGGCACGCGCCTTCTGCCGCGACGGCGCGCGGATCACGGCCCTGCTGGAGCAGCTCGGGCTGCCCACGCGGACGAATCTGACACCGCGAGAGCTTGCAAACGCCGCGCTGCACGACAAAAAGCGCCGCGGCGATACGCTCACCCTCGCCGTGCCGGAGCGCATCGGGCATTGCGTCCTGCGCGAGGTTCCGGTGGGAGAATTGGAAGAAATTTTTCAGAGGTGTCTGCGGTGAGGGCGGAGCGCCTGCTGCCCCGCGCCATCGGCGGGTGCTTTGCCGCGCCGCCGTCGAAGTCTGAGGCGCAGCGCGCGCTGCTGTGCGCCGCGCTTGCCGACGCGCCGACGCACCTTGTGTGCCCGGAGCTCTCACGGGATGTCGCAGTCATGGCCGACGGCCTGCGCGCGCTGGGCGCAGCTGTTGGGCGGACGCCGGACGGCTTTTTTGTCACGCCGCTGACCTGTGCGGCGGCGCGCGCAGCTCTGGACTGCGGCGATAGCGGCGCGGTGCTGCGGTTTTTGCTGCCGCTGGCTGCCGCGCTGGGGGTGCGCGCAGAGCTTCGGCGCAGCGCGCGCCTTGCAAAGCGTCCGATCGCGCCGCTGGCGGAGGTGCTGCGGACACACGGATGCACGATAACAGAGCAAGCAGACGGAAGCCTCGTCTGCGCGGGACAGCTGCGAGGCGACCGCTACACGATCAGCGGCGCCGTTTCCTCGCAGTTTGTCAGCGGGCTGCTGTTGGCGCTGCCGCTGCTGGGCGGGCCGGTCGGGCTGACCCTGCTGCCGCCGGTTGTTTCGGCAGATTACATTGCATTAACGCGGCGGGTGCAGGAGCGCTTCGGCGTTCGCTGGGAAGCCACGGAAAACGAATTTTTTCTGCCCGCGGGGCAGGGCTATCGCGCGCCGGGCGCGCTGCTTTGCATAAGCGGCGACTGGTCGGGCGCGGCGTTTTGGCTCTGCGCCGGCGCGATCTCGCAGCCGGTCACGGTGACGGGCTTGGAGCCTGCCTCCGCCCAACCCGACCGACGGGTTTTGGAGCTCCTGCGCCGCTTCGGCGCGCGCGTGACGGTGGAGGATGCGGAAATCTCCGTCGCGCCGGGCGAGTTACACGGCATTACTGCGGCTCTGGACGACTGTCCCGACCTGCTGCCGCCGCTGGCTGCCGTTGCCGCGGCTGCGGCGGGCACGACGCGCTTTACCGGCGTCGGCCGCCTGCGGTGGAAGGAAAGCGACCGCCCGGCTGTGCTGGCCGCGCTGCTCAACCGGCTCGGCGGCTATGCGTCGGTCGAGGGCGACAGCCTGGTCATTCAAGGCGGCAAGCCGCTGTGCGGCGGCACGGCGGACGCATGCGGCGACCACCGCATTGCCATGGCGGCGACCCTGCTGGCCTGCCGCTGCACCGCGCCGCTCGCGCTCACCGGCGCGGCGTGCGTGGAAAAATCCTATCCCGGCTTCTGGGCGCAATTGGAGGGAGAAAAATGAGCGATTGGCAGGGCGCTGCGCTGCGGCTGCGGCTGTTCGGAGCATCACATGACACGTCGGTAGGCATGGAGCTGACCGGCTTTCCGGCCGGATTTGCGCCTGATTTTGACGAGCTGCAGAGCTTTTTGAACCGGCGCCGTCCGGGACAGGGCAGCCACACCACCGCCCGAGCGGAGGCGGACATCCCGGTCTTCTCGCGCGGCCTGCGCGCCGGACGGACGGACGGCGCGCCGCTGTGTGCGGAAATTTCCAACCGAGATGTTCGTTCACAGGACTATAATCCGCAAATTCCGCGCCCCTCGCACGCCGACTACCCCGCCTACGTCAAGTACGGCGCGATCCCGGCGGGCGGCGGCGTGTTTTCCGGGCGAATGACGGCGCCGCTTTGCATTGCGGGCGGGCTGTGCCTGCAATGGCTGGCTGCGCGCGGCGTGCAGATCGGCGCGCACGCGCTGCAAATTGGTGCGGCCTGCGACCGCCCGTTCGACCCGCTCGCGCCGGAGCTGCCCGTCCCGGCGGGGAAAATATCGGTGCTGGAGCGGTCTGCGGAGACGGAAATGCTGCGCGCCATCGAGCAAGCCCGGCAGGAGGGCGACAGCATCGGCGGCAGTGTTGAATGTGCTGTAACGGGTCTGCACGCCGGCGTCGGCGAGCCGCTGTTCGGCGGACTCGAGGGGCGGCTGGCGGCGCTGCTGTTTGCCATCCCGGCGGTCAAGGGTGTCCGCTTCGGCGCAGACTGTGCCGGGCAGCGCGGCAGCGCCTATAATGACGCGTATTATTACGATGAGACCGGCGCGGTGCGCACGCGCACGAATCATGCGGGCGGTATTCTGGGCGGTCTTTCGACGGGCATGCCGCTGCTGCTGCGTGCCGAATTTAAGCCGACGCCATCCATCGCGCGGCCGCAGGAGAGTGTCTCCCTCGCGCCCGGCGGGGGCAGCGTTGCGCTTACGCTGCGCGGGCGCCACGACCCGTGCATCATCCCGCGCGCCGTTCCGTGCGTGGAGGCTGCGACGGCGCTTGCCCTGATGGACGCGATTTTGGAGAGTGAAGCATGAATTTAGAAGCCTTACGAGGACAAATTGACGAAATTGATCGCGACCTGACCGCCCTGTTCCTGCGGCGGCTGGCCGTCGCGGACGAGATCGCCGCCGTTAAGGCGGCGCAGGGGCTGCCGGTTTTCCAGCCGGAGCGCGAGCAGGCGGTACTCGACACCGCTTGCGCCGGCGCGCCGGAGGAGCTGCGGCCGTATTTGACGCAATTTTACAAAACAGTTTTCGACCTGAGCCGCCAGCGGCAGGGGGAGCGGTGAGAGGGCTGCTCGGCGTGTCGCTGCGCCACAGCTACTCGCCGCGGCTGCATGCCCTGCTCGGCGACCCGGATTATCGCCTGTTCGAGGTCGCTCCGGCGGCGCTCGACGGCTTCCTGAGACACGAAAAATTCGACGGATTAAACGTTACAATACCATATAAAAAGGCCGTTCTGCCGTACTGCGCTGCGCTCTCCCCGGCGGCGCGTGCCATCGGCGCGGTCAACACGCTCGTCCGGCAGGACGACGGCACACTTTGCGGCTACAATACGGATTTCGACGGCTTCTTGTGGCTTCTGCGCCACAATTTTACGCCCGTACCGGGCGAACCGGCGCTCGTCCTCGGCAGCGGTGGCGCGGGCGCGACGGTTTGCGCCGCGCTTGCCGCGGTCGGCATGCACCCAATCGCCGTCTCGCGGCAGGGAGAAGTGAATTATGTCAACCTATATGAGCACGACGACGCAGTTTTATTGGTCAATGCAACGCCGGTCGGCATGTACCCGCACAACGGTGAGTGCCCGGTGGAGCTGCCGCGCCTGCCGCGGCTGCGCTGCGTGCTCGATTTGATCTACAACCCCGCGCGGACGGCGCTTTTGCTCGAGGCTGAGCGCCTCGGTCTGCGCTGCGAGGGCGGCCTGCCGATGCTCGTGGAGCAGGCGCGCCGCGCCGCTGAGCTGTTCCGGCACCGGGAGCTCCCGGTGCACTGCACGGAGGGGATATTATGTAAACTTAGCGCCGAGATGCAGAACCTCATTCTCATCGGCATGCCCGGCTGCGGCAAGACGACGGTCGGCCGCGCACTGGCTGCGGCGCTGCACCGCCCCTTTGCCGATGCCGACGAGCTTTTGGAGCAGCGCCTCGGCTGCTCGTGTGCAGATTTTCTGCGCCGCGCGGGGGAGGACGCCTTCCGCCGCGCCGAGACGGCCGTGCTGGCCGAGCTGGGCAAGCGCTCCGGCTGCGTCATTGCCACAGGCGGCGGCTGCGTCACCCGGGAGGAAAACTATCCCCTCCTGCACCAGAACGGCCGCATCCTCCGCCTGCGCCGCGACCTGAGCAGGCTGGCGCTGGACGGCCGCCCCCTGAGCGCCGCGACCGACCTTGCGACCCTTTCGGCGCGGCGCGAGCCGCACTACCGCCGCTTTTCCGACGGCGAAATCGACAACAACGGCACGGTCGCGCAGACCGTCGCCGCAATTTTGGAGGCACTATGAAGCTGCTGATTTTGAACGGCCCCAACCTGAATCTCCTCGGCCTGCGCGAGCCGGAGCTCTACGGCACGCAGGATTATGACGCGTTAGAGAACTATATCCGCGCCGAAGCCGCCGCGCTCGGCTGCGAGGTCGAGATTCGCCAGACCAACCACGAGGGCGTCCTCGTCGACTGGATCCAAGCGGCGCGCGGCCGCTTTGACGGCCTCGTCCTGAACCCCGCGGCCTACACGCACACCTCCATCGCTATCCCCGACGCCCTGCGCGCCATCAACCTCCCGGCCGTCGAGGTGCATCTGACCGACATTTCGCAGCGCGAGCCCTATCGCCGCGTGTCCTACACCGCGCCCGCGTGCTGCGCGCGCTTCGTCGGCGAGGGTTTTGCGGGCTACGCCCACGCGATGGCCTTCCTTTTGGAGCACCGCGAAAAATAATGCGGAACTGCCGGAAGCTTTTTCCGTCTAAAGGATGAAAACCCACCACACAGGGAAGCGCGCCGCGCCTCCCGCGACCAAAAAAGGAGCGGAAATCATGAAAAAACTCACCATTTTTGCCGCATTGATCCTGATCCTTGCCCTGCTTGCGGGCTGCGCCGGGACGAAGCCGACCGAGCCCGCCACCGACGCGCCGACCGACGCCCCCACCGACACCCCGACGGAGGCGACGACGGAGCCGGCGAATCTGTTCACCTTCACCCGCGAAAATTTCCCGCGCATGGACGGCTCGACCTCCATGGTGCCCCTCGGCGAGGCCGTGGCCAGCGTCCTTTTGGGCGAAAGCCGCGATGCGGTGTCCGACCTTGTGCAATTTAACCGTACCACACAGTCCTTCCGCAACCTGATGAACGGGGAATGTGACATCCTGATCGTCGGCGAGCCGAACGCGGCGGTCTACGACGAGATGGACGAGAAGGGCTTCCAGGCCGACATCGAGACGATCGCGACCGACGCGCTGGTCTTCGTCGTCAACGCCGACAACCCCGTCGACAACCTGACCACCGAGCAGGTTCGCAAAATTTACTCCGGCGAGATCACCAACTGGAGCGAGGTCGGCGGCAACGACGCGCCGATCGAGGCCTTCCAGCGCAACGAAAACGCCGGCTCGCAGGCGCTGATGATCAAGCTCGTCATGAAGGACACTCCGCTCATGGATGCGCTCGAGGATTATATCGTAACGAGCATGGGCGGCCTGATGGAGGCCGTGAAGAGCTACGACAATTCCGCCAACGCGCTGGGCTATTCCGTGTACTATTACGCGAACGACATGCAGATGGCGCAGGGGCTGAAGATTCTGTCCATCGACGGCGTTGCGCCCTCGGCGGAGACCATCCGCAGCGGCGAGTATCCGCACCGTAACGCGTACTACTGCGTCGTCCCCGCCGATGCCGCGGCCGACGCGCCGAACCGCATCCTCTACGAGTGGCTGATGACCGAGGAAGGCCAGCGACTGGTCGCCGCGGAGGGCTATGTTTCCACGTTAGAAGTGAATTAAATCCGCCGCGCAGGAGGACGAAGCCATGAAACGACTGTTTGTGACGCTGCTCCTCGGCGCGCTGCTGCTGGGGCTGCTCTGCGCGTGCGCGGAGCAGCCCAATTCCGATGCGCCGACGGACGCTCCGCCCCGCACGCTGCAGCCGAAGGAGATCACCGTCACCCCCGGCGGCGTCGCCGTCCACAGCGACTACAGTGCCTACACGCCCAGAACCGCCGGCGCGGCCGACCCCGCCACCCGCCTGTCCGACGCCCCGCTGCCCGATCTGCAAGCGCGGGAGGATTATGGGGAGATTTTTCCGTATTTCGTGCGGGTAAACGCCGGAGACTATGGCGAGGAGCTGCGCTATGGCTTTGCCGACGCGCAGGGGCGCGTGATCACCGACCCGGTGTACCGCACCGTGTCCTGCCAGTGGAACGCCGAGCGGACGCAGGGCATTTGGGAATACCGAAAGCTGTTCGTCTCGGATTTTACCGGGGAGGACGGGGAAACGTATCACAGCGGCGAGGAATATTACGGCTTCGCGGCGCTGGACGGCAGCTTCGTCAGCGACTGCCGCTACGCCCGCATTTGCACCGGAGACCACATTTTTATGGCGATCCGCCCGACGGCGGACGGCGAAAAACCGGGATTTGACGTTTATGACTATGCCGGGCAACCGCTCACGACCTCGGAGGCGCTGCTTTGCGCCGATGAGCTGGGCGGAAGCTGGTGGAAGTACGACTGCGTGGGCGATTTCCTCGCGGTCGGCAAGGGCACCGGCGAATTTTTGGATATGAGTGACTATGTGATGATGACCGGCGGCGAGGAGCAGGCCGAAATTACGGAGATCTACCTCGTCGATTTGGAGGGCAACTACATTTCCGGCCCGTTTTCCGGCATCAACGGTTGGGAGGGCATCTATCCTTCCGTGTCCATGCCGGATTACAGCTGGGGTCTGCTCGATCAGGACGGTCAGCTGCTCTTTGGACGAAGCTTCCGCTGGATCAGCTGCGATACGCCCGACCGCTTCACCGTCGCGGAAAACTCCGGCGACGATTACAAGATTCTGAACGCCGCGGGCGAGACGGTCTTCACGATTCCCGCGGAGGACGCGCAGGAAGGTCTCGGCTTTGACGGCCTGTACTACGTGCTGTACGGCGATTTCGGGCGTCGCGTTCGCTTGGATCGCGACGGCAACCCGGTGGCCGAGCTGAACGAGGGCGAGTGGGGGCGCATCAGCGGCACGAACGTTTTCTGCCGTCAGGACGGCGAAACCGAATGGAGCTTCTACAACGCCGAGATCGGCGAGACGCAGACGCGTGACCTCGGAATGTACAGCTTCGTGTATACCGGCCTGTTCGCGAACGGCACGGTTTTCCCGTATTTTGTCGTTACGGTGCCGGTTTCCAACCGCTATGACGAAGAGCAGAATGTCACGCTTTACAACGAGCAGCTCGAGCCGGTGATGGAATTCTTCGGCAGCGTCAATGTGTTCTTTGACGAGGCAGATTTGACGCCGTATTTTGTCGTGAAAACAGATGGAAAGCAGACATTTTACACGATGAATCTGGAACGCTGCGCCACGCTGCCCATGGAGGACGCCGCGGATGCCCGGATCTACAACGGCCGCATCACCTACTGCAACGACCGCGCGGCGTATGTTTATGACATGGAAGGGAATCTGATTTTTTCCTGCCCCACCTACCGGCTGCTGGAGGATTGAGCGGTAACGTACAAATCCCGTATCCCGCCGCTGGCATTTCCGCTTTTTGTCAATTGCCGTAAATATTCGTAGGGCGGGGTGCCCCCACCCCGCCGCGCAGGCACCTTCGATTCTACTGCAAGCCACCTCGAACCGCGCGCTGCGGCGCGGGGAGCGGGACGTCCGGAGGCCGTCCCCTACAGCCGAAGACCGAAGCCGCGCACCCTTGTAGGGGGCGGATGCCCATAGCGCAGCCGTTGGCGGCTATGCCGCCTTACGGATGCGGCATACCCCTTGCGGGTGCGGCGCCCCGTGCTGGCACGATCGTATTTACACATGGGGCTTCGTACCATTCGTAGGGGCCGATGCCCACATCGGCCCGCCGTTGGCACTCCAAATTCTGCAATTGCCTCCGTCCCTACGGCGGGAAACGGACGACGAAACAACAATTCAAGGAAGAAAGGAGCCGCGAGATGAAACGAAGGATCGCTTTTTTGCTGATTTTTGCGGGTCTGCTGGGGTTGCTGGCGGGGTGCGCGGCGCGGACGGACGCGCCGGAGACCGTGCCGAGCTCCGAGGCCGCGCCCGCACCGACAACGGATTTTGAACCCGCACCGACCGACTCCACGCAAACGGCGAGCGCCGAGCCCACGCAGGACGCCGCAACCGGAACCACCCCCGGCGGTCTCCAACCGCCCGCGGAGCGCACGGTCACGCCCGGCGGCGTCGCGGTGCGCACGGACTACGGCGCGTACACCGCGAAGGACGCGCCCGTCGCCCCAAAATTCACCCGCCTCTCCGCCGAGTCCATGCCCGACCTGACCGCGCGCGACGATTACGGAACGTTATACGCCTTTGTCGGCGCGCTGTACGAGTCCGATTTTGTGCGCATGGGCAAGTACGCCTTCGCCGACGCGCAGGGGCGCGTCGTGACCGACCCGGTGTACAATAGCGTGACGCAGCTGCGCACCGCCGACGGCCAAAAAGGCGTCTGGTGCTTTACAAAAGCATTCGCGGAGATGCGCGTCGACGACAACGGCAGTTCCTATGCCGTGAATCAAGAGCGCTGCGGCATTGCGACGCTGGACGGCGCGGTCGTGACGGACTGCCGCTATGAGCGCGTCAGCGCGGGCGAGCGCTGCGTGATGTGCATCTACCCGACGGTGGAGGGCGAAACACCGAGATTTGACCTGTATGATTACGATGGAACCTTCCTGACGACCTCGGCGGAGCTGCCGATCGCCGGGCGGCTCTACGGTTTTCCGGGCTGGTTTGCGTGCCTTGGCGACTACCTTCTCGTCGGGCTGCACAGCGACGAATACGCCGACCGCGGCGACGGCGTGTTCCGTGAGGTTGCGGATTACTACCTCGCCGACCCCGACGGAACGCTGCGCTTCGGCCCGTTTGCGAGCGTCACGCAAAGCGGCGAATATTTCGCCGTGACATTGAAGGATGAAACGAATGCGCTGATGGATGCCGAGGGGAACTACCTGTTCGGCCGCAGCTTTTTGCGGATCTTCCGCAACGACGACGACCGCTTCGTCGTCCAGAAGGACGAAAATGACAGCTATCATATCCTCGATGCGGCGGGGAACGAGATTTTTACTTACGACGGCACGAACTGCCCCGGCTGGGACGGTGTCGGCTACGTGTGCTCGACCAGCGAGCCCTTCAACGGCGGCTACAAGCGCCGCTACTATGACCGCGACGGCAACGAGCTGCCCCTTCCGGCGCGCGGCGAGTGGGGGCGCGTGGGGCTGACGGACATTTTTGCCGACAGCATCGGCTCCGGCGGCGTCGTGTTCAGCCTGAAAACCGGCGAGCGCGTCGAGCTCGGCCTCGGGACGGGCTTCTATGTAGACCCGTGCGACTGGGAAACACCGGAGCTGCCGTACATCTTGGCCAAAAAGCAGGTGTCGGAGCGGAATTTTTATTGTTACGATACAACAGTCTATGACGACCAGCTCCGCGAGGTGCTACGCTTCCGTGGCAGCTGCTTCGTCCTACGCGACATGGTCAACGGCACGCCGTACTTTGTCGCCACCGAGAACGGGAGCAGTACGCTCTATGACGCCCAAATGCAGCCCGTCCGGACGGTAAAAAGCACCGCGCGTTACAGCCTGATGCTGCAAGACGGCTTCCTCTCCTGCTTCGACGACCGCGCCACGTATATTTACAACCCAGACGGCACCCTCCTCCTCTGCTGCCCGCTGTATTCCCGGCTGGACGACTAGGAAATCATCAGGAATCGCGTGCCTGACGGCATGGATTGGAAGAACCCCTCAGTCACGCGTTCCGCGTGCCAGCTCCCCTTTGTAAGGGGAGCCATTGCCGCGGCGAGGAAGAACCCCTCAGTCACGGCGGTATGAAAAAACGAGTACAAGTAAGTCTGCAAACGAATGAAGAAAACGAAGCACAAGTAAGTCTGCAAACGAATGAAGAAAACGGAGAGCTTATGATGAGACGAAAAATTGCAATTTTGGTATTGACTGCGCTCCTGCTGGGGCTGCTGGGCGGCTGTGTGCGCAATCCGGGACAGACGGAGCCTACGACCGCGCCGACCGAACCCGTGGCGACGCTCCAGCCGCCGTCGGAATACACCGTCACGCCCGGCGGCGTTTCTGTCCGGACGGATTACGGCGCGTACACCGCGGGAAAAAGCGAGATTACCCCCAACTTCACCCGCCTGTCGGCCGACGCGCTGCCCGAGCTGACTGCGCGCGACGATTATGGCGCGCTCTATCTCTATGGAAAGCGCGTGGGCGATGAGGACTTCCGCTCCTCGGTGCTGTTCGGCTTTGCCGATACACAGGGACGCATCGTGACCGACCCGGTCTACAGCTACGCGTCGCAGCTGTGGAACGCGGACCAGACGCAGGGGCTCTGGAGCTTCCGTAAGGTCATCATTACCGGCTACGAGACCTATGCGGACGGCACCTACCCGCTGAGCGAGGAGATCTACGGCCTTGCGGCGCTGGACGGCTCGTTTGTCATCGACACGCGCTACATCGGCATCCGCGCGGGCGACAACGTTGTGCTGTGCCTGTATCCTGCGGAGGAGGGAGAGCGGCAAAAATTTGACGTGTATAACTATGCCGGCGAGCTGCTGTTCACCTCGGCCGACATGCCCTATGCCGATCGTCTGACCGGCGAGCCATGGAAATTCAGCTGCTTCGGCGATTACCTGATCGTCGGTCTCGACTCCGGCGAATTTGAGGATTGGGGCGACGGCGAGCAGCACGAGGTCAGCGACATCTATCTTTCCACGCTCGATGGCGAGCTGCGCGCCGGGCCGTTCTCCTACGCGACGGGCTACAGCGGCGGCTATCTTAACGTCACGCAAAAGGACGGAACCTGCGCACTGATCACGCCCGAGGGAGCGCTTCTCTTCGGTCGCGGCTTCTACGCGATCGCCTATAATGCGGCCGACCGCTTTAGCGTACAGGACGCCGAGGGCGAGGACTACCGCGTGCTCGACGCCGCCGGGAACGAAATTTTCCGCAGACCGTCCGACAACGGCTACCTCTATTGGGACGGAGGCTGCTATATTGCAAGCGATTTGGGCGATTACGGCTACACGACCACCCTGCTCGACCGAGACGGCAAGCCCTATGAGGGACTGGACGAGGGCGACTGGCACATGCTCAGCGGCACCCATATCGCCAGCGCCATCCCCGTCGACGGGATCTGGAAGTTTTATAACGTGGACACTGGAGACAGCCGGAGCCTGAGCCTCGGCGCGGATGGCTACGCCAATGCCTGCTGCTATTACGGGGAGACGCGCTTTCCGTATTTCTATACCTGTACCGCCGGGGCAAGCCGGAGCTACGCCGCCATGGATACCGTCGTTTATGACGAGCAATTCCAAGCTGTCCTCTCCTTCCGCGGCAGCTGCTACACAGTCAGCGATATGAAAACCGGCACACCCTATTTTGCCGTCAAGGCCGACGGCAAGATCACACTGTATTCGGTGGAAATGGAGCCTGTTTTCACCGCGCCCCTCGCCCTCGACGGCAGCCTGCTCATCGCGGACAGCATTCTCTCCATCTATGATGCCCAAGCCTCCCGCAGCTATGACCTGAAAACCGGGCAGGAGCTGCTTTGCTACCCGCTGTACAATCTGCTGGATGATTGATTTATCAGAAAAAGCTCCCTCCGCGGCTGCCGAACAGGCGCTGCGGAGGGAGCTTTGCGGTTTATTTATGATATTTTGTGCCGGCTTGGATGGCTTCGGCGCGGTAGAGCTGCTCCAGCGCCATGACGCGGACGAGGTGGTGGGGGAAGGTCATCGGGCCGAAGGAGAGGCGGAAATCGGCCTGCGCCTTGATGCGCGGGTCGATGCCGAACGACGAGCCGATGAGGAAGCACAGGCTGCTCTTGCCTTCTGTTTTGACCTGCGCAAGCCGCTGCGCGAAGGCCTCGGACGAGAGCGTCTTGCCCTCCGGGGTGAAGACGCAGAACCACGCGTTTTTCGGCCTCCTGGCCTCGATGAGCGCGGCCTCGGCGGCAAGACCGGCGGCGATCTGCGCGGGGGACGGGTCGTCCGGCAGCCGCTGCTCGGGCAGCTCGATTAAAGTAAATTTACAAAACGCGGAAAGTCGCTTGATATATTCTTCCGATGCGGCCAGATAGAATTTTTCCTTCAGCCTTCCGACGGTAATCAGTGTGACCGACAGCATTGCGCGGCCTCAGCGGAGGAAGCCCTCGAGGATCCTCTGCTCGGCCTGCTCGGCGGAAAGGCCGAGGGTCATGAGCTTGAGGATCTGCTCGCCGGCGATGCGGCCGATGGCGGCCTCATGAATCAGCCCGGCATCGACGTGGTTGCAGGTGATCTCCGGGATGGCGCGCACCTTTGCTGCGCCCATAATAATCGCGTCACACTGCACGTGACCGAAGCATTTGCAGTTGCCCTCCACCCGCGGATAGAAGACCTGCGAGGAGCTGTCCTGCGCGACGGAGCGCGAGACGACCTGCGCCTTGCTGTCCTCGCCGTTGAGGAAGACGTCCATTTCCGACACCGCGTGCTGTGCGCCGTGGGTCAGGAGCTTCTCGCGGATGATGATCTCACTGTTTGCACCGTTACATTCTGCCTTTGTATAACGTTTCGTGTCATCCACGCCACGGATCTGGCTGGTTTCCAGCGTGACCGACGCGCCCTCCTCAAGATAGAGGATGGTCTGCGGGTTGAGCAGACGCTTGCCGCTGCCCTCACCCTCGCCGTAGTGCTTTTCAATGTAACGAACCTTCGCGTTTTTGCCGACGTAGAAGGTGTGGATGCCGTCGTGGCGGCTGTCGCAGTCGCCGCAGTTGTGGATGCCGCAGCCCGCGACGATGGTCACGTCCGCGCCCTCACCGACGAAAAAGTCGTTGTAGACCATGTCCTGAAAGCCGGATTTGGTCAGCACGACGGGGATGTGGACGGATTCGCCGACGGTGTGCGGCGCGATGCGGATGTCAATACCGTCCTTGTCGGTCTTGGATTCGATCTGGATGTGCTCCGTGCTGCGGCGGAAGGCCTTTGTGCCGTCGGAGCGGATGTTGACCGCGCCCTCTCCGGTGCCCTTCATGTCGGCAACAAGCTCCAAAATATGCTTTTGTACGTCATTCAGCATGTGCCGTTCACCTCCAAACGGTTGCACCCTGTGATGGTGTCGGCAAGGATGCGGGGATAGAGCTCCTCCACGCTGCCGCGCGCGGAAACGCTGCCGCCTGCAATCAGGACGATCTCGTCGGCGAGGCGGATGATGCGCTCCTGGTGCGAAATGATGAGGATCGTAGCCTCTTTTTTGTCGTGGATCTCCTGAAACGTCTCGGTCAGACGGGCAAACGACCACAGGTCGATCCCGGCCTCCGGCTCGTCAAAGATCATCAGCTCGCTGCGCCGGGCGAGGACGGTGGCGATCTCAATGCGCTTGACCTCGCCGCCGGACAGGCTGGCGTCGACGTCGCGGTCGATGTAATCGCGGGCGCACAGGCCGACCTTTGTCAGGTAAGAGCAGGCCACATCGTGGCTCATGGCCTCCCCGGCCGCGATATCCAGCAGGTCGCGCACCTTCATGCCCTTAAAGCGCGGCGGCTGCTGAAAGCCGTAAGAAATGCCGCGGCGCGCGCGCTCGGTGACGGAAAGACCGGTGATGTCCTGCCCGTTCCAGAGAATCGTGCCGCCGGTGGGCTGATAGATGCCCATGATCGCGCGGGCGAGGCTCGTCTTGCCGCCGCCGTTCGGGCCGGTAATGACGACGAAGCGCTTGTCCGGAATGGAGAGGCTGACGTTTCGTAAAATGTCAACCTGCCCGGCCTCGCCGTCGACGTGATAGGATAGATTTTTGATCTCTAACATAGTGTACAATCCTTTTAATTCTACCGCGCAGCCGCCCGGACACCGCAGATCTCGCCGCCTGCCCGCGCCCACCGCGCCGGTTCGTAATACCCAAAAGAATATAGCATATTTTCCCCCGGGTTGCAAGGTTTTATGACCCAAAACGGGAAAGTTTCTTGCCAAAGCGGGGAGGAGCTCCTCTGCGTAGGGCGGGGTGCCCTCACCCCGCCGGGTGGGCACTTCGTTTTTGCTGCAGGGCATATTGAGAGACGCGCTGCGGCGGGAAAGAGAACGGATTGCCACGGCCGCAAGCGGCCTCGCAATGACACTGGGGTAGAAAAAGCGGAGCGCTGGGCGCTCCGCTTTGGGTTATTTTATTTTTTCAAATACCGCATCAGGATGGTGGCGATCTGGGCGCGGGTGGCGTTTTCCTTGGGGGCGAGCTTGCCGTCCTTGCCGTTGAGAAGCTCGTTCTTGACCGCCCAGCGCATGGCGTCGAGGGCGTAGCCGCTGACCGTGCCCGCGTCGGGGTAGGCCTCGAGGCTCTGTTCCGCTTTTTCGGCCTTGCTGTAACGGTACAGGATCGTTGCGATCTGCTCGCGGGTGATGGGCGCGTCGGGGGAGTAGGCGGTCGCGCTCGTGCCGGTCACGATGCCGCTGTTGGACGCCCACACGACCGCGTCGGTGTACCACTGCCCGGCGGGCACGTCAGCGAAGGGATTGGTCTTGCCCTCCACGCTCGGGGAAGTCTCCGCGCGGTAGAGAATGGTTACGAACATGGCGCGCGTGACGTTGCCGTCCGGGTCGAATTCGCGCTTGCCCACGCCGTTCATCAGGCCGTTTTCCAGCGCGTAGCTCACGCCGTCCTTATACCAGCTGATGACGGGCAGATCGGTGAAGTCGGTGTACTTCGGCGTGTTGGCGGGCTTAGTGCCCGGGTCGGCGGCACCGCAGCGGGTGCAGGTGCCGTTTGCGTAGCTGTGGCCCAGCGCGGGCTCGGACGTGCCCATCAGCTCCATGCCGCAGTCCTTGCAGACGGTGCGCTCATAGCCGGCCTCGGTGCAGGTTGCCTCCTTGGTCTGCGTCTCGACATTTTTGTGCTGGCAGTCGGGCTTGTAATTCGGGTCGACCGCGTCGCAGCGGGAGCACTTGCCTGCAACAAAATTGTGCCCCAGTGCGGGCTTGACTGTGTTGCTCAGCGTCTTGCCGCAGTCCTTGCAGACGGTGCGCTCATAGCCGGCCTCGGTGCAGGTCGCCTCCTTGGTCTGCGGCGCAACATTCGTATGTGTGCAGGCGGGCGTCGCGTTTTTTGCCTCGCCGGAGGGGGTGGGCATGTCGGTCGGGATGTCCTGACCGAACAGGAGCCACGCGTATTCGGGATAGTCGATGAAGACGTTGCGGTTGCCCTGCACGGCCTGCGTCTCGTCGTTGCGGGCCATCTCCCACTCGTCCACGGGGTCGATCTCGCACCACTCGAGAAGGGTGTCGAGGCTTTCGATGACCTTGATGCCGTTGTTTTTGTTATCATCGCTGTCAAACGGCGGCAGATTGCTGCTGCTGACCGTCTCAAAGAGGTTCGGCTGACCCCAGCGGACGTAGACATACAGGAAGATGCGCGCGACATCGCCCTTAACATAGTCGGCGACCTCCACCAAATCGCGGCCGGACGAGTACCAGAGAACGGTCGTGCCTTTATAATCCCCCGTCGAATGGCCGGGAATCTCGTCCTTTACATTGCCCATGGTGTAGTTGAGGCGGGTGGAATTGATGTCTCTGTCGGCCGGACGCAGATGGTGCAGGTCGCAGCCGCCGTTTTTCTGATAGAACGACGCACGGCTCTTCGGCCAGACGTGCTCGCGGCTGAGGGAGCTGTTACCAGTGTAAGGTGCGTTGCTGTAGAAAAAGATACTGTTGTCCGTCGTCGGCCAGTAGACCTGAAGGCCATTGTTTTTGCCGTTATAGGTGGGAGAATACGTCATTGTGCTGGTCATCAGTGTCTGTAGCCGCTGGTACATGGCGGTGTTGGTCGTGGCCAGTGAGCTGACCTTGCCGGTGGTCTTGTCCGGCGTGCCGCCCTGCAGCGTGGACATGCTGCTGTAGGTATAATTACCGGTGTAGTAGGCCTTCGCCTTGGAGCTGAGCTCGTTGCAGACGGTGCCGCGGAGCAGCGTGTTTTTTGCCGAAGCCGTGGTCAGCCCGGAAAACAGCGCCGTTACAATGCACAGAATCAACAGAAGCGAAAACAGTCGTTGGCTAAATTGCTTCATGGTATGCTCTCCTTTTCATGTGATAACTTTAATGATACCATAAACAGCCGAGAACCGAAATTGGGAAAGCATACAAATTCTGCGAGGGTTTCTTGTTGCTTTCGCCGAAAAGCAATCATGCACAAACCCCGTATCCCGCCGCGATATTGTACCAGCTTTCGTAAAACGCCGTAGGAACGGTCATCGACCGCCCGCGTTGGCAGTTTCGATTCTGCGTCCGGAATTCGCGGCGGGGTGGGGGCACCCCGCCCTACGCAAGTTTTGGGCTTGGACGCAACAGTTATCCTTTCTGCGTAGGGCGGGCTCACCTGAGCCCGCCGCTGGCAGTTTCGATTTTGCACCATATCGATACGCGCGCAACGGCGTGAAAAACCGAGACGGCGAAGCCGTCCCGGTTGGGGGCTATTTTTGCTCCAGCGCAGAGAGCTTAGCGATGCGGCGGATGTGCCGCTCGCCGTTGGAGAAGGGCGTAGCGAGGAAGGTGTCAACGATCTCAAGCGCCAGCTTCTCGCCGACGACGCCCTGACCGAGCGCGACGATGTTCGAATCGTTATGCTCCCGCGTCAGGCGGGCGGACATCAGGTCGGACAGCAGCGCGCAGCGGATGCCGGGGATCTTATTGGCGGTGACGGACATGCCGACGCCGGTCGTGCAGACCAGAACGCCGCGGTCGCAGCGTCCCTCCGCCACCGCGCGCGCGGCGGGAGCGGCATAGTCGGGATAGTCGCAGGAATCGGTCGTGTGCGTGCCGAAATCCTCCGTCTCGAAGCCCTCGGTCTCCAGATGCTGTTTGATCGCGAGCTTCAGCTCGAGCCCGCCGTGGTCACAGGCAAGTGCAATTTTCATAATATTCTCCTAATCGACGGGGCGCATGCCCCCAAATTTTTTCAAGCGAGCGCCAGCAGCATGACGCAGTCGGTCATGAGCAGGATGCAGAGACTTAACAGGATAAAAACCGTCTGCTCGCGGCGGCGCCAGAGGCTCCAGAGCCAGCCGAGTGCCAGCGTCATCGGAATGGCCATCAGATATTGCCCGCCGACGAGCCAGAGCAGCGCGAAGAAGGGCAGCAGCACCAGCAGCACGAGGCATTCGCTCTCGCGGCGGCGAAGCACGCCGTGCAGCGCGCAAATCAGTGCTGCGCCGCCCGCAAGGAACAGCAGCGCGTCGGTGACGAGCACGGTGTCAAAGAAGGGCGGCAGGACAAGGAGCTTGCCGAGCTTCGCGTTCAGCACCAACAGGACGCCGCGCCAGAAATTTGCGGTCGCGAGGGGCGCGAGCCCTTGGCCGGCGTAGCGCTCCTGCAGCAGCCAGACGCCGCAGACGACCGCCGCGCTCAGGGCGCACAGCAGCGCCGTCAGCAGCAGCGAGGCGATTGCCCGCCCGACCGAGCGGCGGCGGCACTGGACGTAGATCCATGCCGCAATCCACACCGGGCACAGCCACAGCAGCTGCGCGCCCCAAAGCATGCTATATGCGTAACAGGCAATGGACAGCGTCAGCCACAGCGCCGGAAGCGCAAAGCCCTCGGCGTCGGCCGCGCAGACCCACAGCCACAGGAACGCCAGCGCCCAGACGACCGCCGCCGCGCAGGGAAGGCTGCCGTTTTGCAGCACGGCGATCGCCGCTGCGCCGCAGACAGCGGCCAGCGCGCTGCCGCACATCAGGCGCAGCAGCAGATACATGCCCGCCGCCAGCACCGCGCAGGGCAGTGCTGTATATAGCAGGTAATAGGGCAAAAGCGCTGCAAAGGTCTCCATGCTCGGAAGACGCAGCGCCATTCGGAACAGGAGCAGCAGCAGCCGCAGACCCGCGCCGAGCACGACGGCCAGCGGCAGCCAGCCGAGGTCGGCCGGGTACAGCCGCTGCAGGCGCAGCGGCGAAAAATGCGGCGTTTCGATGCAGCGCATCCATTCGGTCGTCC
>CAKTZP010000005.1 GCA_934636045.1 uncultured Oscillospiraceae bacterium | reverse complement strand
AAAAATACATAATAACGGAGGTTAAAATATGCAAACGAACAAAAACAAAAAACAATCTTTTTTTGTAAAAAACATTCTACCCGCAAACGAAAAAAATGTCAACTGCGTGCAACATTTTGCTGCGCTGAGTTGTATGATAGGTGAAGGGGGTGAGGCCGTGCGGGACACCGGAGAATTTGAGGCGCTCTACCGGCGACATTTTTCGACGGTCTGGAATGTGTGCGTCTCGCTTTTGCACGATCCGGCGGATACGGAGGATATGGTGCACGATACCTTTTTGCGCCTGCTGGAATCGAGCAAGGCCTTTGAGAGCGAGGCACACGAAAAGGCGTGGCTCATTGTGACGGCGCGCAACGTCTGCCGCAACGAGCTCAAGCGCAGCCGCCGCAGGGACGTGCCGGAGGTCGAGCGCGCCGATCCGACGCCGCTGCTGGACGAAACGCTGCTGGCGGTGCGCGCGCTGCCGGAAAAATACCGGCTGCCGCTGTACTTATTTTATTATGAAGGCTATCCCACTGCGGACATCGCGCGGCTGCTCCGGCGTCCGGATTCCAGCATCCGCAGCGACCTGCGCCGCGGGCGGAGGCTGCTGAAGCAAGAGCTTGGAGGTGTGAAACCATGACCGATCCGAAATTTATCGCGGCGTATGACCGCTGCCAGCCTGACGAGGCGGCAAAGGCGCGGCTGCTGCAGCGCATCTATGCCTCGAAAAAGCGCCCGCGCGTCGGGCGAAGGCTTCTGCTGGCGGCCGCGTGCATCGCGCTGCTGGCAGCGCTGACGGTGACGGGCTTTGCGGCCTACGAAAAATGGCGTCTGCCCGCGCCGGAGCCGTATGAGCCCGGCAATCAGGGCATCCGCGACGTGCACGAAACGCAGGTTTACGGCAGCGAGGCGCTGGAGACCGAACAGCCGACGGAGGCGGGCGGCGAATTGACCGACGCGGACTTCCTGCGCATGGCGAAAAGCCTGCTGGAGACGGTTGGGCTGGCCGACGTCGATATGGAGCAGATGACCGTTTCCCGCATGACCGCACTGCTGTATGACCGCGAGGAGGTCGAGGTGAAATTCACCAACGACCGCTGGAACACGGAGATGCGCTTTACGGCAAAGACCGGGCAGCTGGTATCGTTTTTCAGCATCGACATCGCGCCGGAGAACACAGCCCCGCTGGACAACGATGCGACCGCCGAGGCGCTGGCAAAAAAATACTACGAAAGCTTGCCTGTCCCGCAGGGCTATGATATAATCGGCTGCGAGGAATATGACGAGCAGTATCGAAGCTACAGCTTTGCGCGCGAGGTTACGCCGGGGGTGTACAATCCCTATGAGCTGGTGCGTGTGGCGATCAATCCGCTGACCGGGCGGCTGACGGGCTGCAATGTGTTCAATTTCCCGCTGCTCGATGACCATGCGCCCGACGATGCTCCGCTGACGCAGGCGCAGGCCGAGCAGGTCGCGCAGTCTTGTAAGAATATTTCCCTTGAGGGCTACGAGCTGACGGGCGCGGAGGTTCAGATCGTCCTGCCGAACTGGAGCTTTACCGACTACGACACGGCGGACATCCGCTACGCCGAGGTCAGCCGCTATGCGTGGGTGCTGACCTATGAAGTGCCGGACGCCGAATTCGCCACGATCACCAAAGTCTTCGTTGACCTCTATACCGGCGAAATTCTCGGCGGCGATTGCGTGTAGGAACCGGCGGGCATAGCAGATAGAGAAATCCTTTTCAGAAAGAGCTGACCCATGTTGAAGCGTACATATAGAATTATTTCGGCACTTTTGGCGGCGCTTCTGCTCCTGACGGCGATTCCCGACGTCGGCGCGGAGGAGGGCGGCGTGACTTGTACTGAGGTCATTTACGGCACGTCGGAAAACGGACGTGACCTGACCTGCTATGTTTTGACCGACGGCGAGGAATACGCCCGCACCATCCTGCTGAATTTTGCCATTCACGGCTATGAGGATGCCTATCCCGCCGACGGGCAGGTGCTCGTGGACCTGGCCGAGCGCCTGATCGGCCACTACAGCCGCCGGACGACGCTCCACGGCTGCCGCCTTGTGATCATCCCATGCGCCAACCCGGACGGACTGCTCGACGGCCATACCAACAACGGCTTCGGCCGCTGCAACGCCGGCGGCATCGACCTCAACCGCGACTTTGACGAGGGACACTACCCTTTCCAAAACGCCCGAAATTATACGCCGGAGCCCTTCTCCGCTGCGGAATCCCGCGCCCTGCGCGACCTGTACTGGGCGTACAAGCCGGAGGTCGTGATGGACTTCCACGGCTGGTACAATGAGGTCTACGGCGCGTCGGAAACGGCGCGCGGCGTCAGCGAACGGCTGGGGCTGCCCTATTTCGGCATTTTGAATTCCCGCTGCGGCTTTTTTGCCCGTTGGGCGCAGGCGCAGGGCTCGGTCGGCCTGCTGGTGGAGCTGCCCGCGCCGGACAATATCCCGAGGCGCGGCATTTATAACGCCGTCGACTGGCTGATGACCGACATTGACGCCTGCCCCGGACGGCAATACGTCGATATGCCGTATTACAGCGACTGGGCGCACGCGGGCATCGTCCACGCGCTGCAAAGCGGCTGGATGAACGGCATTTCCGCCACGGTTTTCGCGCCCGAGGGCACCATGACGCGCGCCATGCTCGTCACGGCGCTGTGGCGCATGGCCGGGCAGCCCGCGCCGGCCGGCGAGGCTTCGTTTTCCGATGTGCCCGAAGGTCAGTGGTACACCGACGCGGTGCTCTGGGCAGCGGAAAACGGCATCGTCACCGGTGTCGGCCGCGGCCGCTTTCAGCCGGAGGGCTATGTTACGCGCGAGCAGCTGGCCGCGGTTTTGTACCGCTTTGCCGCGGCACAGGGCAAGGACTGCACCTTTGAAGCCCTGCCGGAATTCCCGGACGGCGGCTCCGCCGCAGACTGGGCAGCCGAGGCGCTGGCGTGGGCGGTTACGAAAAAGCTCCTCACCGGCACCGTCATCGACGGCACTGCCTTCCTCACACCGGACACCCTTGCTACCCGCGCCCAAATCGCCGCCCTGCTGACGCGCTACGATGAGATGCAATAACAAAAATCCCGGCACATCGGAAATTCCGGTGTGTCGGGATTGTTCATACTTCAGAGTCTTATGCCATACCGACGGATACCGCAGCCCTCAGAACAGAAGAATGGCGATCTGATAGACCACAAAGGCCGTGCACCATGCCAGAAGGCACTGGAAAACGGCGACGGAGGCGCCGCGCCAGCGGGAGCCCAGCTCGCGGTTGATGGCGGCAATGGCGGCGACGCAGGGGGTATAGAGCAGGGTGAAGGCCAAAAAGCTGACGGCCGAGGCGGTCGAGAAGATCGCCGGGAGGCCGAGCGCCAGATTGTCCGTGTGCAGCAGGATGCCCAGCGTGCTGACGACGGCCTCCTTGGCGGTGAAGCCGGTGATGAGCGCGGTGGAAACGCGCCAGTCGGTGAAGCCGAGCGGGCGGAAGATGGGCGCAAGGAACCTGCCGATGATGGCCAGAAGACTGTCGGCGCTGTCGGTAACAAAATTCAGCCGCGCGTCAAACGATTCCAAGAACCAGATCACGAGCGTCGCGAGGAAAATCACGGTAAAGGCGCGCTGCAAAAAGTCCTTCGCCTTGTCCCAGAGCAGCATGGCCACGCTTTTGGCCGAGGGCAGGCGGTAGTTCGGCAGCTCCATCACAAAGGGCACGGGGTTGCCGCGGAAGACCGTCTTATTCAGCACCAACGACACCAAAACGCCGAGCAGCATGCCGCCAAAGTACAAAATGCCCATGGTCAGCGCCGCGTACTGCGGGAAGAAGGCCGCGGAAAATACCGCGTAGATCGGAATTTTGGCAGAGCAGGACATGAACGGCGTCAGCAGGATCGTCAGCCGCCGGTCGCGGGCGGAGGGCAGTGTGCGGGTGGCCATGACCGCCGGGACGGTGCAGCCGAAGCCGATGAGCATCGGCACGAAGCTCCGTCCGGACAGGCCGATGCGCCGCAGCAGCTTGTCCATGACGAAGGCGACGCGCGCCATATAGCCGGTGTCCTCTAAAATTGAGAGGAAGAAGAACATGACCACGATGATCGGCAAAAAGCTCACCACGCTGCCGACACCGGCGAAGATGCCGTCGACGACGAGGCTGCGGATGACGGGGTTGATCTGGTAGGCCGTCAGGCCGGCGTCCACGAGCGCGCCGAGCTTGCCGATGCCGAGTGCCAGAGCGTCCTGCAAAAATGCGCCGACCACGTCGAAGGTCAGCCAGAAAATCAGCAGCATGATGCCAAGGAAGACCGGCAGCGCGGCGTATTTGTTTGTCAGCACGCGGTCGATGCGCACCGAGCGCAGGTGCTCCTTGCTTTCATGGCACTTAACGACGGTTTTTTCGCACAGGCGCTCAATGTAGTCGTAACGCATCGAGGCGATGGCGGCGTTGCGGTCGAGGCCGCCCTCGTCCTCCATTTGCACGATGCTGTGCTCCAAAAGCTCGCGCTCGTTTTGGTCGATGTCGAGGCGCCGGATGATATCCTCGTCGCCCTCGATCATCTTTGTCGCCGCAAAGCGGCGGGAAATTCCGGCATTGCGGGCATGATCTTCAATTTGGTGCGACACCGCGTGGATGCAGCGGTGCACCGGGCCGTCGTCGCAGAAGTCGACACGCTTGGGCAGCCGCCGGGTGCGCGCCGCCTGCACCGCCTGCTCGATCAGCTCGTCGATGCCCTCGTTTTTTGCTGCAGCGATGGGCACGACGGGGATGCCCAGCTCCTCGCTCATGCGGTTGATATCGATGGTGCCGCCGTTGCCGCGCACCTCGTCCATCATGTTCAGCGCCAGCACCATGGGCAGCTGCATTTCCAGAAGCTGCAATGTCAAATAGAGATTTCGCTCGATATTCGTTGCGTCGACAATGTTGATGATCCCGTCCGGGTGACGGTTAAGGATAAAGTCGCGCGTTACGACCTCCTCGGCGGTATAGGGGCGCAGCGAGTAAATGCCCGGAAGGTCTGCGACCTCGCAGTCCTTTTGGCCGCGCAGCAGGCCGGTCTTGCTGTCTACGGTGACGCCGGGGAAGTTGCCGACGTGCTGGTTTGCGCCGGTCAGCTGGTTAAACAGGGTGGTTTTGCCGCAGTTCTGGTTGCCCACCAACGCGAACATCATGGCTGCGTCACCTCCGGGAGAATTTCGATTTGTGCCGCGTCGTCCAGACGCAGCGTCAGCTCATAGCCGCGCAGACGGATCTCCATCGGGTCGCCCATCGGCGCAATTTTCTGCACGGTGACGCGCGTGTTGGGGATCAGCCCCATATCCAGCAGACGGCAGCGCAGCACGCCCTCGCCGCCGACGGCCGTGATCCGTCCGCTCTGGCCGACGGGAAGTTCTTTTAAAGTCATAGCCCCTCCAAAAGTTAGCATGGTTTAACTTTTCGTCAAAAGTATACCATTTCCGCCCCTGCGATGTCAAGGGAAACCACGGAGGAACCGAAAAAACCGCCGGTCGGGGTTCCGACCGGCGGGATTTTGTGCGGTTTTTTACAGCTCACGGAGCGCGTCGACCAAGACGGTCTTCCCGTCGGTCTGCGCATCGCGGTATTTGACGATTTTGGCGGGGATTCCGGCGACGACGGCGTTTTCCGGCACATCACGGGTCACGACGGCTCCGGCGGCGATGACCGCGCCGCTGCCGACCTGCACGCCCTCCAGCACGACGGCATTGGCGCCGACGAGAACATGGTCACCAAGGACGACCGGCTGGGCGCTGGGCGGCTCAATGACGCCGGCGAGGACAGCGCCTGCGCCGACGTGGCAATGCGCGCCGACGGTGGCGCGGCCGCCGAGAACGGCGCCCATATCAATCATGCTGCCCGCGCCGACGCGCGCGCCGATGTTCACAACGGCGCCCATCATGACGACGGCGTTTTCGCCCAGCTCCACGCCCTCGCGCAGGATCGCACCGGGCTCCACGCGGGCGCGCAGCCCCTTGAGGTCGAGCAGGGGGATGGCGGAATTGCAGGCGTTATTTTCAATGTGCAGCGACTGGATGCTCGCGGCATTTGCCTCGAGCTGCGGCGCGAGGGTCTTCCAGTCGCCGTAAAGAATGTGCAGTGCGCCGCTGTGGAAGTCCTCCACACCGGTGAAGCTGCAGGGAGCACTCTCCTGCAGCGTTACGCGGACGGGGGTTTTCTTTTCCGCCGTGCGGATGCGTTCGATGATCTCCAGTGCCTCCATGGCTTACCTCACCGAGCGCTTGTGGCGCATCATTTCGCGCCAGTCGAGATCGCCGCGCTGCAGACCGAGGATGAGCATCTCCGCCGAGGCGATATTGGTCGCGACGGGGACGTTGTGTGTGTCGCACAGGTGGATGGTCCGGACAATCTGCTGATCCTCCCACGGGTCAATGCTGTTCGGGTCGGTGAACATCAGCACGAGGTCGATCTCGTTATAGGCAATGCGGGCGTCGACCTGCTGGTGGCCGCCCTGATTGTGGGACAAAAACAGGGTGATCGGCAGTCCCGTCGCCTCGGCAACCAGCCGCCCGGTCGTCGCCGTGGCAGACAGGTTGTGTTTGGAAAGGATGCTCTTATAGGCCGTGCAGAATTGCACCATGAGCTCCTTTTTCTTATCGTGAGCAAGCAATGTAATGTTCATACTCTCACCTCTCAGAGTTTCATCAGCGGCAGCATATCGCCGCAGAGCCGCCGCGAAATGCGCAAGCAGGCCTCCGCCGCGCCGCCGTCGGTTGCAAAAATCAGGGCGTTGCCCTCCGCAGCGGCGAGCAGCACGTCCGGATCCTCAGGGATGACGCCCAGCAGCGGCAAGCCTATCTCGTCCATGATATCGTCCACCGTCATCTCCAGCCGCCGGAACATCCGGGGACGGACACGGTTGACCACCAAATACAGGCCGCGCTTGCCGTCGAGCTGCAGCAGATCGGCCGTGTGCGCGGCGTCGCGCATGGACGCCAGATCGGGCGTTGTGACCAGCAGACAGCGGTCGGCGCAGCAGGTTGCCAGCCGGAAGCCCGCGCCCAGCCCCGCCGGGGCATCGATCAGACAGAAGTCGAATTCGCGCTTGGCCTGCCGGAGCAGGAGCGCGAAGCCCGCAACGTCGATGCGGCTTTCGCTTTCGCGGACAGGCGCCGTCAGGAGCTGCAGGTGCTCCAGCACTGGATGCACCGCAGCGTCGCCCAGCGCGGCGCGGCCGTTCATTACGTCCGTAAAGGAGGCGACGGAAAGCTCCGCCATGCCGAGCGCGATGTCAAGATTTCGCAGACCGACGTCTGCGTCAATGCACAAGACCCGCTTGCCGCAGGCGGCCAGGCACGCGGCCACGGCCGCGCAGACGGTGGTTTTACCCGTGCCGCCCTTGCCGGAGATCACTGCGATCGCTTCGCCCATGCGCGCCCTTCCTTCCTTTTTTGGATTCCTCTTTAGTATAGCGGATTGCGGCGGATATTTCAACAGCGAATTTGGCCATTTTGTGCATTTCCCTGCCACCCGTCGCGGAAAATAAGGCAAAAAGCCAGAGACGGCCGCTGATGTTGTTTTGCCCAAAAAATGCGGCGCTTAGACCTCACCGGAGACTTGCACCGCCGCGCGGGCGGTGGTATAATGAAAAAAACGGAAAAGGGAGGCGGTTTGATGGCAAAATCCAACTATGAGATCACCCGCGACCGCGTGCGCGGCTCGTTTTTGCAGTATGACCAGACGAAAATGATCCAAAAATTCGGCCTCCGGCACGACGAGAATACGCTTTCGATCGAGCTGATGGCGCGCGAGCACCGCATCGACCGCAAAACCGGCGTCATTACATGGTCGGACGACGGCTTTTTGACCAGCGCCGAGGCGGATTTTGACTCGTCGCTGACGATTTATGACGTGTTGTGCGATTCCAAGCCGGACTGTCATCTTTCCGGGCGCTACTGCACGCTTTCCATGCTCCGGGGTACGGTCAAGTCGGGCGGCCCCGGGCTGGAGCTTTTCCAACCCGCTGCCGATGCCTTCAACGGCCGCCTTTCTGCCCTCCGCGCCGCCTGCGCCCGCTTCGGCACTCCGCTCAAGCTCTCCGGGGACGCCGCCTTCCTCCTTCGCCCGTTTCCCTTCCTCCCCGTCATCCTCCAATTCTGGCAAGCTGAGGAGGATTTCCCTGCAAATCTGAAGTTCATGTTTGACGAAAACATCACAGATTTCATGCGCTATGAAACGATCTTCTATTTGATTTCCCACATCATCCGACGGATCAGGGAGACGATGACAGCGTGACCTGCGCGCGAAGGGAAAAATCAGGGCCCCGGAGCCGTTCGCCAATGCCGAACGGCATGGCAAACTGTTCAAAAAATGACGGGAAAATTTGTAGAATTTAGCAAAAGAAAAAGCCTTGCGTTTGCAGGGCTTTTTCGATATAATAGTACTGTAATTAAAGATTGATAGCTGTAACGAAGTGCTCAGCGCACGGGCTTGTAACTATCACTCAGGGTTGCTTGAGTGGAGATGCGGAACGGGAGTTCTGCGTCCCCATTTTTGTTTTATTCAAAGGAGGTCAACGTCATGTACATTCTCGCAAACGGCAAGCTCATCACCCGCAGCCAGACGACGCCCTACCTGCCCGACGGCGGCGTGGTTATCGACGGCACCAAGATCAAGGAGGTCGGCAAGACCGCAGACCTGAAGGCCAAATATCCCGATGCGGAATTTATCGACGCCAAGGGCGGCGTCATCATGCCCGCGCTCATTAACGCCCACACCCACATCTACTCCGCCCTTGCCCGCGGCCTGTCCATCAAGGGCAACAACCCCACGAATTTCTTCGAGGTGCTCGACGGAACGTGGTGGGCCATCGACCGCAAGCTGACGCTCAAGGGCACGAAGGCCTCGGCCGACGCGCTGTATCTCGACTGCATCCGGCAGGGCGTGACCACCGTCTTTGACCATCACGCCTCGTACTGTGAAATCCCCGGCAGCCTCTTCGAAATCGCCAAGTCCGCGAAGGAATTCGGCATCCGCTCCTGCCTGTGCTATGAGGTCTCCGACCGCGACGGCGAGGAGAAGTCCATCCAGGCCGTGCAGGAAAACGCCGACTTCATCACCTACTGCGAGAAGGAAAAGGACCCGATGCTCGCCGCAATGTTCGGCGGTCACGCCCTGTTTACCATCTCTGACAAGACCTTTGACCGCATGGTCGCCGCCAACAACGGCCGCACGGGCTATCACATCCATGTCTCCGAGGGCATGAACGACGTGTACGATTCCCTGCAGAATTACGGCCGCCGCCCCGTGCAGCGTTTGCAGGACCACGGTATTCTGGGCGAAAAGACCATCCTCGGTCACTGCATCCACGTCAACACCGCCGAGATCGAGCTGATCAAGAACACCGGCACGATGGTCGTCAACAATCCTGAGTCCAACATGGGCAACGCCGTCGGCACCTGCCCTGTTCTGCCGCTTTACAAGGCGGGTGTGCTGCTCGGCATGGGCACCGATGCCTACACCAACGATATGCTCGAGTCCCTCAAGGTCGCCCTCCCGGCACAGCGCCAGAACGCCTGCCTGCCGAACGTCGGCTGGTGCGAGGTCACGGATATGCTCTTTAAGAACAACGCCCTCATCGGTGCGAAGTACTTCCCGGACAAGCTCGGCGTGCTCGAGGCGGGCGCGGCGGCGGACGTGATCGTCATGGATTACAAGCCGTACACCCCGTTCTCCGACGCGAACATCGACGGCCACATGATCTTCGGCATGACCGGCCGCCAGTGCCAGACCACGATCGCCAACGGCAAGCTTCTGATGAAGGATCGCGAGCTCGTCGGCATCGATGAAGAAGCCGTCAACGCGCATGTCCTCGAGGAAGCGGAGAAGCTCTGGGGCAATTTGAACCATTGCAAGTACGACGCCAACGGCGAATGCTGAAAAGACCGGGCTGCAAAGAAAGCACCCCCGCCTGAGCGAATACGACTACACTCAAACCGGCCATTACTTCGTTACGATTTGTACCAAGAACAGAAAGTGTATTTTGAGCACGGTCGATACCGTCCGTGGTGAAATAGAAACGAGGGGTGGCTTTGCATGCGTAGGGGCCGATGCCCACATCGGCCCGCCGTTCAGGCTTACAAAGTTGGGATGCATGACCGAACAATATATCAAAACGATTCCGGGCGTTACCGCCTATGTCATCATGCCGAATCATATCCATTTGTTCGTGGCAATCGAAGGCGGGGTCGGGCCGATGTGGGCATCGGCCCCTACGCAATCGCTTGGCAGCCGTGTCCGTTCGTTTAAGACGCTCGTTTCGAAAGCTGCCGGATTTCCGTTGTGGCAGCGCTCGTATTACGACCACATCATCCGCAACGAGGCGGATGAGCGTCGCATTCTGGAATATATCCAAACGAACCCCGCCCGGTGGGCGGAGGATGAATACTACCAAACTTAGGAGGTTCTCTCATGTCTGAAAGAATGTACCCGATCCCTTTTAAGGATCTGATGCGCTGGGTTGTTACCGAGCGCGAAAAGTCCGGCGAAATTTTCGGCATCCACACCGAATACAAGGCCGACCCGGCCAAGACCCTGCCGATCTTCGGCGAGAAGATCGAGACTCCGTTCGGCCCCGCGGCCGGTCCGAACAGCCAGCTTGCGCAGAACATCATCGCCTCCTATGTTGCCGGTGCGCGCTTCTTTGAGGTCAAGACCGTGCAGAAGATGGACGGCGAGGAGCTTGCCCGCTGCGTGCCGCGTCCGTGCATCCTTGCCGACGATGAGGGCTACAATCAGGAATGGTCGACCGAGCTGGAGGTTGGTCAGGCGCTCAACGAGTACATCAAGGCCTGGTGCGCCCTGAAGGTCATGGCCAAAAAGTGGGGCTACGGCGACCCGGACGGCTTCGTGTTCAACATGTCCGTCGGCTACGACCTCGAGGGCATCAAGGGTGAGAAGGTCGATAACTACATCGAGTCCATGAAGGACGCCACCCGCGCGCCTGTTTTTGCCGAGTGCAAGAAGGTGCTGACGGAGCTGTTCCCGGAGGAAGCGGACTTTATCGCCGCCATCTCCCCGCGGGTGTCCCGTTCCGTTACGCTGTCGACCCTGCACGGCTGCCCGCCCGACGAGATCGAGCGCATTGCGTCCTATCTCATCACCGAAAAGAAGGTCAACACCTTCGTCAAGTGTAACCCCACCATCCTCGGCTACCAGGACGCGCGCAGCATCCTCGACGGCATGGGCTATGACTACATCGTCTTCGACGAGCACCACTTCAACGAGGATCTGCAGTGGAAGGACGCCGTCCCGATGATCGAGCGTCTGCAAAAGCTGGCCGACGAGAACGGGCTGGAATTCGGCCTGAAGCTGTCGAACACCTTCCCCGTCGACACCACCCGCGGCGAGCTGCCGAACGACGAAATGTATATGTCCGGCCGCTCCCTGTTCCCGCTGACGATCGAAATGTGCCGCCGCATCTCCGCTCAGTTCGGCGGCAAGATGAAGATCTCCTTCGCGGGCGGCGCGGAATACTTCAACTGCGACAAGCTGCTGGCCGCCGGCATCTGGCCGATCACCGTCGCCACCACCATCCTCAAGCCGGGCGGCTACAACCGCCTTGTCCAGATGGCGAAAAAGGTCGAGGGCATGGAGTTCAAGCCCTTCGCCGGCACCGACACCGACGCGATCGCCCAAATGTCTCTCGAATGCCGCACGGACTACCATCACGTCAAGCCCATCAAGCCGCTGCCCTCCCGCAAGAACGAGGAGCGCGTGCCTTGGATGGATTGCTACATCGCCCCCTGCAAGGGCGGCTGCCCCATTGAGCAGGATATCCCCGAGTACATCGAGCTGTGCAAAAAGGGGATGTACAACGAGGCGCTTGCGCTCATTACCGAGAAGAACGCCCTGCCGTTTATCACCGGTACCATCTGCGCCCACCGCTGCATGGGCAAGTGCTCCCGCAACTTCTATGACGAGGCCGTTCAGATCCGCGCCACGAAGCTCCTCGCCGCTGAAAACGGCTACGACGCGCTGCTGGCGTCCGTGAAGAAGCCCGCCAAGGTCGAGGGCAAAAAGGCTGCCATCATCGGCGGCGGCCCGACCGGCATTGCGGCGGCCTACTTCCTTGGCCGCGCGGGTGTGGAGTGCACGATTTTTGAGCGCACGAACGCCCTCGGCGGCATCGTTCGCCACGTCATCCCCGAATTCCGCATCCGTCATGAGGCCATTGACAAGGACATCGCCCTGATGATGGCCTACGGCGCAGAGGTTCGCCTGAATACCGAGGCGCCCTCCGTCGAGGAGCTGAAGAAGCAGGGCTATACCCACATTCTCTACGCCGTCGGCGCATGGAAGCCCGGCAAGCTCGATATCCCCGGCAACGTCCGCGGCGTCATCGGCTGGCTGGAGGAAATGAAGGCCGGTAAGGGCGGCAAGCTCGGCCATATCGCCGTCGTCGGCGGCGGCAACACCGCCATGGACGCGGCAAGAGTTGCAAAGCGCGCGGGCGCAGCGTCCTCTACGCTGGTCTACCGCCGGACAAAGAAGTACATGCCCGCCGATGCCGAAGAGCTGGAGCTGGCCATTGCCGATGGCGTGGAGTTCCTCGAGCTCGTCGCGCCCATCGAGCAGAAGGACGGCAAGCTGATTTGCAGCAAGATGAAGCTCGGTGAGCCGGACGCCTCGGGCAGAAGAAGCCCCGTTGCCACCGGTGAAACGGTTGAAATTCCGTGCGACCTCGTCATTTCCGCCGTCGGCGAGCAGGTCGACGCCGACCTGATGGCCGCCAACGGCATCGAAATGGGCCGCAAGGGTCCTGCCTTCCAAACCAATGTCGAGGGCGTCTATGCCGCCGGTGACTGCCACCGCGGCCCCGCGACGGTCGTCGAGGGCATTGCTGACGCCGCCAAGTTTGCCGAGCTCGTCATCGGCAAGAAGCACACCTATGAAATTCCCGACGCCGCCTATCCGACCATGGTCGAGGCCATCGCAAAGAAGGGCATCCTCGCCATGGCGAAGGACGTCAAGTGCGAGGGCGAGCGCTGCCTCGACTGCAACACCGTCTGCCAGAACTGCGCCGACGTCTGCCCGAACCGTGCCAACGTCGTTATTCGCCTGCCCGACGGCCGGACGGAGATCCTGCATGTCGACAAGATGTGCAACGAGTGCGGCAACTGCACCGCCTTCTGCCCGTACAACGCGCAGCCGTGCAAGGATAAGTTTACCCTGTTCCAGACCGAGAAGGATATGGACGATTCCAAGAACTTTGGCGTCTGCTTCCTCGATGGCGGCAAAATTCGCGTCCGCCTGTTTACCGAGCAGGTCGTCGGCGCCGACTGCGCCGGTCTGCCGGAGGACATCGCGCTGTTCATCCGCACCGTCCGCGACGAGTACAGCTACCTGTACTGAGCCGGGGAGCAGCGATTTTCCGCGACGCTATAATCAAATTCGGGACTGCCTCTGCGTGAGGCAGTCCCTTTTTCTTGCAAATTTCCGATGCTCGTGGTATGCTATAAAAAATGGCCGTGATGCTCGGAGGTCAGCGAAAAATCGCGGCGGGCTGAGGGCAGCCCGCCCTACGCAAAAGGATTGGTTTTTGCGCCCAATCCAAAACTTTGCGTAGGGCGCGATGCCCACATCGCGCCGCAAATTCCGCGCCGGCTTCCATTTTACGCCGTAGGGGCGCTCATTGAGCGCCCGCCCCCGCGCCGCAGCGCCTTGGCTCCCTCTCTGAGGGAGCTGTCAGCGAAGCTGACTGAAGGAGTCCCCCGCGCCGCAGCGCGTGTTTCGATGCGGTTTGCAGCGAAATCGAAGGTGCCAGCAAGGGCCGATGCACCCGCAAGGGGTATGCCGCATCCGTAAGGCGGCACAGCCGCCAACGGCTGCGCTATGGGCATCGGCCCCTACGCATGGTACGAAGAAATATCTATAAAATACGATAATGCCAGCAGCGGCGGGCTCGGGTGAGCCCGCCCTACGGGGGTGCGATATGGGCAACAAAAACGCCGCCCTCGTTTCAAGAGGGCGGCGGATTTTGTTAATCGCAGAGGAAGTGGCCGAGCTTGGTGGACATGAAGCGCTCGTTCAGGCGGCCGAGGAGGGCGGGGAAGCGGGTATATTTGGCGATCCCGTAGCCCAGCTCCGCGACGGCGATCCCGGCGAGGACGTCCCAGATGACGTGCTGCTTGGTGAACAGCGTCGAAAGGAAGACCAGCAGCGAGCCGACGGTGCAGGCGATGCAGACGGGCGTCTTGTGCTTGAGCGTCTTGCAGTCGTACATCAGGCGCGTGCCGAGCCACGCAACGTAGCAATGGATGGATGGAAACAGGTTCATCGGCGTGTCGATCCAGTAGATAAAGCGCATCAGCCACGCAGTCATCCCTGTGCCGATGACCTCCGGGCGGACATTTGTCGTCGGAAGAAACACGAAAAACAGAAAGCAGATAAAATGCGCAGGAAAATCCGCCGCGAACAGACGGTTGGCTGCCTCCGGGCTTTCCTGCGCAACGGTGACGTTCTGGTATGTCCAAAAGACGAATGTCGCAACATATACCCAGACCCAGCCCGGTAAAAACGGCGTGGCCGCGTCAAAGGAGGTGGTCATATCGTGCATCTCGGACGGGTCGAGGAAGAGCTGGAAAAGCTTCGGCAGCTGATAGGCGAAAAGGTTCATCACACCCGTCATCATCAGTGGGAAGGCCGCGTAGCGCGGGATCAGGCGGCGAAGTTGTTTGCGCATGGTAGGTTACCTCAATTATCTTTCATTCTCTTTCGGCAGCCGGGAAAAATTCACGTCAGGAGGCGCTGCCCTGCCCGGTGCCGTCCTGCTTCGGCTCGCGGAAGGCGAACAGACGCTGCCCGAGGTAGTTCAGGCCGGTGAACAGGCACATGCCGGTCAGCATGGCAACGTTGTCGCGCACCTTCGGCGCGGCGTCGGCAAGGATCCAACGCACGAGCGGCTTGGCTGCGCCGTAGGCCAGCAGGTAGCACACCGCAATGCTCAGCGCAAAGCGCAGCACGGGCTTCCAGCCGTGCTCATGATTTTTGAAGGTGAAGTATTTGTTCAGAAAATAGCTCAAAATGCTGCCGAAAAAGTAGTTTGCACCCGAGGAGATCCAATAACCAAGGCCTCCGTATTTTGCCAGCCAGCAATTATACAGGACAAACATCAGCGTCGTGCCGAATAGGGTGTTGACGATGCCGACGAGCAGGAATTTGAGCATTTTTACGTCAAAAAGGGAGCGGAGCTTTGCTTTCACGGCGAACCTTCTTTCTTTTGGCTATGACGCGGCGTCCCAGCAGGTGTCGACCGTGCCGTCACTGCAAACGGTGAAGATGACCTCGCCGTCGCTGCTTTCATACTGTAAAAGGATCCTGAGATCCGAAATGCCGCACTTTGCGGCCACGTCCAGCAGGAGCGAGCGCACCTGCGGCAGATAGGTGTCCGGCGCCAGCTCGCCCTCGTAGATGCTCGCGCCGTGCCGGCAGGCCTCGTCGTAGGACAGGGCCGTCTGCTTGGTCAGCGTGAGCGTTGCGGAGGCCGCATCATACCGGGCGGCATAGGCGGTCAGATAATCCCGCGCGTAGTCCTCCACGGACATGCCTGCGGGCGGTTCGGTCGCATTCTGCGCTTGGTACAGCCGGAAAAAGCGCACGGCCAGAAATGCACCTGCCGCAATGAGCAGCACGAGCACGACCAGCACGCAGACGATCAGCCATTTTTTCAATCGCCCCACCTCCATGCGCCCTATTGTAGCGCAAAGCGGGCGGTTTGTCAAATCTCCTGCAGCTCGATGCTGGAAAGCAGGGCGGCAAAGACCTTTTGGTAGTCCTTTTCCCTCTCAGCGCGGCACTGGATGCTGACGCTGTAGCACCAATCGCCGTCGAGCAGCAGCGCGGCGCTGCAGGAAAGCGTACCCTCCTCGCCCGCGGCTGTCCAGCCGAAGCGGTATTCCTCGTGCGGCGATGAGCGCAGCTTGATGGGGCGCAGCTGTGCGGCGGTCTGCCCCGCCACATGCAAAAACGCGTCCTCCGCGCTCGCAGCGGGGAAAATTTCTTCGATGACCTCATAGTCCGCGTGGCTGAACACGGCAAAGCGTCCCTCATCTGACGCGCCGGAGAGCATCGAGCCCGCGGGAAGCTCGGCGGTCATAAAATACGCCGGGGCGGCCGCCTCGGGCAGAGTATCGGTCACATACTCCGCCGCGGCGGCTTCCTTGACAGCGCAGCCGGGAAATGTTAAAATAAGCGTAAGCAGAAAAAGAAACGACAGCTTTTTCACAGAGATCCCCTCCGAAAGGATGATGTTCAGTGCTCTATGGGTATGCTGCATGGCTGGCAATTATGAATGGGATCGGGTTTTGCATGATGTATTCCGACAAAAAGCGCGCCCGGCAGCACCGCCGGCGCATTCCGGAAAAGACGCTGCTGCTCGTCGGCCTCTTCGGCGGCGCGCTCGGCGGCTGGCTGGGGATGTATATGTTCCGGCATAAAACGAGGCATCCCGCCTTTGTCGTCGGGATGCCCTTGATGACTGCGCTGTATGTGCCGATCACGTGGCTGGCGGTGCGGTGGCTTCACTGATGCCCGAGCTTGTGCTTGGTGCCGTCCGGCTCGACGATGTAGGTATTGTCGAGCTGCGCGGAAAGATTCTTGCGTACGGCGGCGACGTAGCGGGTGCGAAGCTCCTTTTGCTCCTCCAGCTCCTCCGGCGTGAGCGGCTGCTGCTTGGATTTGTGCGCCAGCTCGTTGATGCGCCGGATGGTTTCTTCCATTGTCATAATTGATCAACTCCCACGCTCATCATAGTCCGAAGACGGGGCTGTGTCAAGCCTGAATCATGAGGTAATGCCATGAATATTTTGATTATCGGCGGCGGCGCAGCGGGCATGGCCGCGGCGCTGACTGCTTCGGAACGCCCGGAGCACCATGTGGTGCTCGCCGAACGGCAGGCGCGGACGGGGCGCAAGCTCCTTTCCACCGGAAACGGTCGCTGCAATCTGACCAATCGCGTGCTGACGGCAGAAAATTACCACGGTCAGCAGCCCGACTTCTGTCGCCCGGCGCTGGCATTATTCCCGCCGGAGGAGACGATGGCGTGGTTTGCCTCGATGGGGCTTTTGACGGTGACGGAGCCCGGCGGACGGGTCTATCCGTTTTCCGACAGCGCCAACAGCGTGGCCGATGTGCTGCGGCTGCATTTGGAGCAGCGGGAGAACGTGACCATCGAGACCGGCTGCGAGATTACGCAGCTGCGCCGCAGCAAGGGCGTTTTTTATGCACAGGCGGGGGAGCGGACGCTCTCGGTCGACCGCGTGATCGTCTGCGCGGGCGGCGCGGCGGGCGCGAAGCTCGGCGGTACGGAGCTGGGCTACCGGCTGCTCGGCAGCTTCGGCCATAAGCGGACGAAGCTGGCGCCGTCGCTCGTGCAGCTGCGGACGGAGCAGGGCTTTGTCCGCGCGCTCAAGGGCGTGCGCTGTCAGGCGCGCGTGCGCGACGAGCGGCGGGAACTGCTCGGCGAGGTGCAGTTCACGGACTACGGCGTGAGCGGCCCGGCAATCTTTGCGCTTTCGCGCGATTTTTCCGCCGAGAGCTGCCGGACACTGACGCTGGATTTCTTGCCGCAGCTCGATACCGATGCACTGACGGCGCTGCTGCTGCGGCGGCAGGCGGCGCTGCCGGGCTTACCGGCCTCCGAGCTTTTGACCGGCATGCTGCACAACCGCCTCGGGCGGATGCTGCTGCGCGAGGCGGGCGTTGCGCCGGAGCAGCCCTGCGGCAGCGTGACGCAGCTTGGGCGGCTGTGTGAAATTTTGAAAAATTACCGCTTGGAGGTCTCCGGCACCATGGGCTTGGAGCAGGCACAGGTGACCGCCGGGGGCATCCGTACGGCGGAATTCGACCCGGAAACGCTGGAAAGCCGCCTCTGCCCCGGCCTGTACGCCGCGGGCGAGGTGCTGGACATCGACGGTGACTGCGGCGGGTACAACCTGCAATGGGCGTGGGCGTCCGGGCGGCTCGCCGGACAGATAAGGAGCAGCCGATGATACGAATTCGAGATTTGACCCTCCCCGCGGAGCAGGGCGAGGCGGGACTGCTGTATGCCGCGGCAAAGGCGCTGCGGCTTCCGGCGTCGGAAATCAAGACCCTGACCATCTTCCGCCGTTCGCTCGACGCGCGGAAAAAGCCCGTGCTGCGCTGGGTGTACACCGTGGACGTGGTGCTGCGCAGCGGCGAGGGCGCGCTTTTGCGCCGCAATCATGACCCCAAGCTCAGCCGCGCCGAGCCGTATGTCTACCGCATTCCGAAGAAAACGTCGACCAGCCGTCCGGTCATTGCGGGCTTCGGCCCGGCGGGCATGTTTGCGGCGCTGGTGCTGGCGCGGGCGGGGCTGCGGCCGATCGTCCTCGAGCGCGGCGACTGCGTGGAGACGCGCCGGGAGAAGGTTGAGGCCTTCTGGAACGGCGGCGCGCTTGATCCGGAGAGCAACGTGCAGTTCGGCGAGGGCGGCGCGGGAACGTTTTCCGACGGCAAGCTCAACACCGGCACAAAAAATGAGCGCTGCCGCTGGATCTTGGAGCAATTTGTTGCCTTCGGTGCGCAGCCGGAGATTTGTTACGATGCAAAGCCGCACGTCGGGACGGATGTGCTGTTCGAGGTGGTGCGCAACCTGCGCCGCGAGGTCGAGCGCCTCGGCGGCGAGGTGCGCTTCCGCACGCGCCTGACGGGCTTGCGGATCGACGGCGGCCGCCTGACCGGCTGCGAGACCGTCTGCGGCGAGCGGACGGAGACACTGGACTGCGACCGGCTGATTCTGGCCGTGGGGCACAGCGCGCGCGATACCTTCCGCGCCCTGCTGGCCGCGGGGCTGCCCATGGAGCCAAAGCCGTTTTCCATGGGCGTGCGCATCGAGCATCCGCAGGCGGCGGTTGACCGCGCGCAGTATGGCATGCCGCGCCCGGCCTATCTGCCCCCGGCGGATTATAAGCTCTCGGTGCACCTGCCGGACGGCAGCTCGGCCTATACCTTCTGCATGTGCCCGGGCGGATACGTCGTTGCGGCGGCGTCGCAGCCGGGCGGCATCGCCACCAACGGCATGAGCAATTCCGACCGCGGCGGCGAAAACGCCAACGCCGCGCTGCTGGTTACGCTCCGGCCCGAGGACTTTCCGGACGCTTCTCCGCTCGGCGGGATGCTCTGGCAGGAGCAGATCGAGCAGTGCGCCTACCGCGCGGCGGGCGAGACCTACCGCGCCCCGGCACAGCAGGTGGGAGACTTTTTACAGCACCGCCCGTCGACCGGTGCAGGCAGCATAAGCCCGACCTATCGGCCGGGCGTGACGTGGTGCGAGCTGCATGAAATTTTGCCGAAAAAGATCACCGACACGCTGGAGCAGGCAATCCCGGCACTCGAGCGGAGCCTGACCGGCTTTTCTGACCCCGAGGCCGTGCTGACTGCGCCGGAAACGCGCAGCTCCTCGCCGGTGCGCATTGTGCGTGGTGACGATCTGCAATGCGCCGTGCGCGGCGTCTATCCCTGCGGCGAGGGCGCGGGCTACGCCGGCGGCATCATGTCCGCCGCCGTCGACGGCCTCCGCTGTGCCGAAGCGATTCTGGCGGAGATTTCAATACCGACACAAGACGCATAGGGCGGGCGCACCTGAGCCCGCCGCGATTTTGTGCCGATCTCCGTTTCCCACCGTAGGGGCCGATGCCCACATCGGCCCGCCGCGGGCACCTTCTATTTTACTGCAAACCATATCGAAACACGCGCTGCGGCGTGGGAATGACCCCTCAGTCAGCTTCGCTGACAGCTCCCCTTATAAAGGGGAGCCGAGGCGCTGCGGCGCGGAAAAATCAAAAAGCTGAGCATCCATGGATGCTCAGTCTTTTTATACCAGCATTAGCTCATATTGCCTTTTTTCTTATTATGGGGCGGGCGTTTATCTCTGTCAAGATAAACGGAGCGAACGGCGGAGATACTTTTTTTAAAAAAAAGTTGCGCTTTGTCGAATTCTGGTGTAAGATAAATCTTGGAACCTTGGGCTCCGGCGAGACATACAATGGCCTGAGGTGATGAAATGCTGCTGACGATCGTGATGGCGGCGCTGGCCGCGTGCGGGATGCTGATGATCCTGCTGACGTTAAAGGAGGCCTTTTTGCCCCGGCCGAGCGGCGCGTGTCATTTGATTTATCTGAAAAGCGGCCGACCCGACCCAGCCGCGCAGGTGCAGGCCTGCCTTTGGCGGCGCCGCTGCGGGTCGCTGACCGGAACGCTGATTTTTGTCGACCGCGGGCTTGCACCGCAGGAGCAGGCGGCCATTGCGCTGCTGCTGCGGCGTGCGGAGGGCGCGGTGCTGTGCAGCCCGGAGCAGGTCGCCGAGCATATCAAAATGGGGAGCAACGAGCTTGGAACAGGAACTGATCAGCGGAACCATCGCGGCGGTCGTGTTTGAAAACCGCGAAAACGGATACGCAGTCATCAAACTGGATAGTGAGGATGGCTCGCTTATTACCGTCGTGGGGACGATTCCGCTGCCCGCCGCGGGCGAGCGGCTGATCGTCACGGGAAAATGGACGGCGCACAGCGTCTACGGCAAGCAATTCGAGGCGGAGTTCCTTGAGCGCCTGCTGCCCGATTCTCGGACGGAGATTCTGGCCTACCTTTCCTCCCGCGCCGTCAAGGGCATCGGCCCAAAAACGGCGGAAAAGATCGTCGAGCGCTTCGGCGAGCACAGCCTCGAAATTCTCGATGCTTCGCCTGAGCGCCTGACGGAGATCAACGGGATCTCGATGAAAAAAGCGCTGGAAATGGGAAATTCCTTCCGGCGGCAGGTCGGCATCCGCCGCCTGATTGAATTTTTGGCTGCCTACCGCATCCCGGCGGAGGTGGCGGTGCGCGTTTACCGCATCCACGGCGAGCAGGCCATGGAGCTGGTGCAGGAAAACCCGTACCTTCTGGCAAAGCCGCAGTTCGGCGCGTCCTTTGCCGGGGCGGATGCGCTGGCGCTGGAGCTGGGCCTCGATGGCGACGACGATCGCCGCGTCGAGGCGGGCGTGGAATTTGAGCTGCGCTATAATCTCAACAACGGTCATACGTTTTTACCGAAGGACAAGCTCACTGCCGCCACGGCGGCGCTGCTGGAGCTGGACACGGCGACGATCTCGGCAGGCATTGACCGGCTGTGCGCCCTCGGTTATGCCGAGACGGACACGATCGCCGGGCTGACGGCGGTGTATCTGCCGGAATACCACGAGGCAGAATGTTATATTACTGACAGAATCCGCTCTATGGCGCAAAAAAGGACGAGAAATGAGGCGGTGCAGCGCCTGCTCCCGGCCTTGGAGGCTGAGCAGGGCATTGCCTATGCCGCGCTGCAGAAGGAAGCCATCTGCGCCGCAGCGGAGGAAAGGCTGCTGATCCTGACCGGCGGCCCCGGCACCGGCAAGACCACGACCTTGGCGGGCATTTTGGCGCTGTTTGACCGGCTGGGGCGCGAGACGCTTCTGGCGGCGCCGACCGGCCGCGCGGCCAAGCGCCTGTCCGAGCTGACGGGACGCGAGGCCTCGACTATCCACCGGCTTTTGGAGGCACAGGTGTCGCCGGAGACGGGGGAAATGTCGTTTTTCCACGATGAGGACGACCCGCTGAAGTGCGACGCGCTGATCGTGGACGAAATGTCGATGGTGGATGTGCTTTTGATGCACAGTCTGCTGCGGGCGCTGCCGGAGGACGCATCGCTGATCTTGGTCGGCGATCCTGACCAGCTGCCGAGCGTGGGGGCGGGCAATCTGTTTTCCGACCTCATCCGCAGCGGCGCAGTGCGCACGGTGTGCCTGACCGAGATCTTCCGTCAGGCGCGTGAGAGCCTGATTGTTATGAATGCTCACGCCATCAACCACGGCGAGCTGCCGGTGCTGACGGCGAAGGATCGTGATTTCTTCTTTTTGAAGCGCAAAACGCCGGAGGCCGTTGTGCAGACCATTGCGGAGCTGTGCGCCAAGCGGCTGCCGGAGAATATGAAAATTCCCAGTGCGGAAATTCAGGTCATCAGCCCCACACGCAAGGGCGAGACCGGCACGGTCAACCTCAATAACGTTCTGCAGGCGGCGCTCAATCCGAAGGCGCCGGGCAAGCACGAGGCACTTTCTGGAGAAAAATGCTTCCGCGAGGGCGACCGGGTGATGCAGATCCGCAACAATTATGATATACTATGGAAAAAGGCAAACGGCGCTGCGGGCACCGGCGTCTTTAACGGGGACATCGGCGTGATTGTCTCCATCGATACGCGCGAGGGCGTGATGACGGTTCGCTTTGACGACCGCACGGTCGAATATGATACGGACATGCTCTCTGAGCTGGAGCTGGCCTACGCCGTTACGGCACATAAGAGCCAAGGCAGCGAGTACCGTGCGGTGATCTTCGTGCCCTTCATGGGCGCGCCGATGCTGCTCACGCGCGGTGTGCTGTACACTGCGGTGACGCGGGCGCGTGAGCTTCTGATCCTCGTCGGCAACGAGGAGGTCGTTGCGCAGATGACCTACAACAACCGCCGCAACAAGCGCTACAGCGGCCTGAAGCACCGCCTGACGGGAGCGGGCGCGGTATGAAGCTCCTGCGGTGGCTGACCGAGCTGCTGTATCCGCCGAAATGCGTGTTTTGCCGGCGGCTGCTGCGGCCGGAGGAGCAGGAGCTGTGCGCGCACTGCCGCACCGGCCTGCCGGAGGCGGAGCAGTGCGTCAAGCGCGGCGCGTACTATTCCGCGTGCATCTCGGTATATTATTACGAGGAGGCCGTCGCGGACTCCGTGCGGCGGTTCAAGTTCCGCGGCATGCAGCAGTACGCCGCCGCTTACGGACGCCTGATCGCCATGCAGCTGCTGCGGCGGCGGGTGGAATTCGACGTTCTGTCGTGGGTGCCCGTCAGCGATAAGCGCCGCCGCGAGCGCGGCTATGACCAGACCCTCCTCATTGCGCAAAGCGCAGCGGCGGAGCTGGGTGTTCCGTGTGTGCAGACGCTGAAAAAAGTTTTGAATAACCCGCCGCAGTCGCTCCAGCCGGATGCTGCGGCGCGGCGTGCCAACGTCATCAACGCCTACCGCGCGGTCGAGCCGGAACGGTTTTGCGGCAAGCGGGTGCTGTTGATCGACGACGTGATCTCCACCGGCGCGACCCTTTCCGAATGCAGCCACACCCTGCGCAGGGCGGGCGCGGCTTCGGTGGTCGGCGCTACGCTGGCTGCGGCCAGACTCCATTAAGAAACGGTAGGTAACGGTATGCTATTGCTTTCCAGAGACCTTGGCATCGACCTTGGTACTTCGAATATCCTGATCTATGTGGCGGGGCGCGGCGTGGCGCTGCGCGAGCCGGCCGTTGTCGCGCTGGACAAAAACAGCGGCAAGGTGCTGCAGGTCGGCGCGGCCGCCCGGAACATGCTGGGCAGAACGCCCGGAAACGTCGTGGCCATTCACCCGATGCAGGACGGCGCGATCTCCGATTATGAGCTGACGGCCAGCATGCTGACGGAGCTGGTCAAGCGCGTGGTAAAGCACGCGGTCATCAAGCCCCGCATGATCGTCTGCGTTCCGAGCGGCATCACCGAGGTTGAGGAGCGCGCGGTCATTCAGGCGGCGATGGAGGCCGGCGCGCGGCGTGTGTATCTGATCGAGGAGCCGCTGGCCGCAGCGCTGGGCGCGCAGCTCGACCTGAACGTGCCGGACGGCAAGATGATCGTCGACATCGGCGGCGGCACGACGGACATCGGCGTGCTGACGCTCAACGGCGTGGCCAATTCCGCCTCGATCAAAATCGCGGGGATGGAATTTGATGAGGCCATCGTCAAATATGTCCGCCGCAGGTTCGGCGTCGTCATCGGCTCGAACACTGCCGAGGAGATCAAGCTGACCATCGGCTGTGTGTATGAGCGGCCGGAGAATCTGGCCATGGCTGTCAAGGGGCGCGACCTCAAGACCGGCCTTGCCCGTGAGTTTGAGATCACCTCGCTGGACGTTCTCGAGGCGCTCAAGCGCCCGGCACGAATGATCTGCGACAAGGTGCTTGACGTTTTGGAGCAGACGACGCCGGAGCTTGTGGCAGATATTGCGAAGAACGGCATCGTTCTGACTGGTGGCGGCAGCCTGATCTACGGCATGGACAAGCTGCTGCAGCTGCGGACGGAGATCCGCTGCATGCTGGCCGACGACGCGGACTCCTGCGTGGCCTATGGCTGCGGCAAGAGCCTCGCGTGGATCAACCGCATGCAGGAGGGCACCATCAACATTGCCCGCCGGAGACTGATGAAGGAATAAGCTGAAGGAGAGATAGAGAGATGGCAGAAAATCAGAACCCGGAGCGTAGAAATGTTGCGTATAATTTCGACATGGACGACGACTGGGATGCAGAAAAGGTGCTGCAGGAGCGAAGGGAACCGACACCGCCGCCCAAGGTACAGCCCTCTTCCTATGACCCGTCGCGCCGACTGCCGGAGCAGCCGGTGGGCGCGCAGCTGCACCGCGCGCCGCGCAAACGGAAAAAGCGCAAGAACGCACGCGGCTGGCTGGTGCTGACGGCGGTCGCCTTGGTGGCGCTGCTGGTGATTGGCGGGCTGGCCTCGCTGGTCGTGGCGGTCATCACGCCGGAGGCGGAGGTCGAGGTGACCACGGAGGCCACTGAGCCGACTGTCCCGCCGGAGCAGGTCATTGACGGCCTTCTGGCCGAGGCTGAGCCGCTGGCGGCATCGTATGACTATGACAAGGCCATCGGCGTTTTGGAGCAGTTCGGCGCGGATTGGCAGCAGCAGCCGCTTCTGGCCGACGCCTACCGCCGCTATAACGACGCGAAGAATCTCTGCGTCCGCTATGAGGACACGACCCAGACGACGCATATCTTCTTCCACAGCCTGATTGTCGACACCGCCCGCGCCTTTGATGGTGACAGCAAGACCACCGGCTATAACCAGTATATGACCACGGTCGACGAGTTCAAGGCGATGCTTGAGGAGCTTTACAAGCGCGACTTTGTGCTCGTGCGCATCCATGATATCGCCGTGGAGCAGACCAACCCCGACGGCTCGACGAGCTATGTGCAGGGCGATATCTATCTTCCGCCCGGAAAGAAGCCGCTGATCATCTCGCAGGACGACGTGAACTACTATGAGTACATGGTCGACAGCGACGGCGACAAGCTGCCCGACGCGGGCGGCGACGGCTTTGCCAATCGCCTTGTCATCGGCGACGACGGCAAGCCGACCTGCCAGTATATCACCGCCGCGGGCGAGACGGTCTACGGCGACTACGATATGGTGCCGATTCTGGACAAATTCGTCGAAGAGCACCCCGACTTCTCCTATCGCGGCGCAAAGGCCATCATCGCCGTGACGGGCTATGAGGGCGTTTACGGCTACCATACCCATCCGGAATGGAAAGAAATCATCGGCATCGACGAATACGATAAGGAATGCCAAGCTGCGCGAGAGATGACCAAGTGCCTCAAGGACAACGGCTACGAGATCGCCAGCCACAGCTACGGCCACCCGTCCTACGGCGAGCACTCCGTCGACGAGGTCGCCGCCGATGTTCAGAAATGGGAGGATCAGGTGCAGCCTATCGTTGGAGATACGGATATCTTCATCTATCCCTACGGCGCGGATATTGCCGGCGTGGAGGACTACTCCGGCGGCAAGTTCGAGGCGATGTATGCCGCGGGCTACCGGTACTTCTGCAACGTTGATTCAACGAAGTATTGGGTGCAGATCAAGCAGAGCTATGTCCGCCAAGGCCGCCGCAATCTCGATGGCTACCGTATGTGGTGGAACCCCGAGCTGCTGGACGACCTGTTCAATGTGCAGGAGCTGTTCGATCCCGCAAGACCTACCCCCGTTCCGTCGATTGTATAAGAAAAACCGCCGTGCGCAGCTCAAACCTGCGCACGGCGATTGTGTACCACCCGTAGGGGTCCGATGCCCACATCGGCCCGTCGCTGGCAGTGGCGGCGATAGACGCCGTAGGGCGGGCTGCCCTCAGCCCGCCGGTGCAGGAAGTGTTGATTCAGTGAATAGTGAACAGTGAATAGTGAATCATATGATTCGGTGTGCCTGCGGCACGGATTGAAAAATCCGCTGCGGCGGAGACCCCCTCTGTCGCGCTCCGCGCGCCAGCTCCCCCAAAGGGGAGCCAAGCCTGCTGCGGCGGGGAGCGGCACCTCGATTTTTGCCGGAAAAACCCCTGCCGCGCAGCACAATCTGCTGCTTGCGGCAGGGGGATTTTTCGGCGATGCAGCATCAGCCGCCGAGGTAGGCTTTTTTGACCTCCTCGCTTTGCGCCAGCTCTGCGCCGGTTCCGGATAGGGTGATGCGGCCGGTCTCAAGGACATAGGCGCGGTCGGCGATGTCCAAGGCCATGCCCGCGTTCTGCTCGACGAGCAGGATGGTCGTTCCGGCCTCCTTGAGCTCGCGGATGATGTCAAAGATCTGCTCCACGAGGATCGGCGCCAGACCCATCGACGGCTCGTCAAGCATCAGAAGCTTCGGCGAGATCATCATGGCGCGCCCCATGGCGAGCATCTGCTGCTCGCCGCCGGAGAGCGTTCCGGCGATCTGCTTGCGGCGCTCCTTCAGCCGCGGGAAATGCTGAAACACGTTTTCCAAGGGTGCTGCAAGGCTGCCCTTGCGGGTAAAGGCGCCCATTTCGAGGTTTTCCTGCACGGTCATCTGCAGGAAGATGCGCCGCCCCTCGGGCACATGTGCCAGACCCTGCGAAACGAGCTTATAAGCGTCGGCGTGCGTGATGTCCCTGCCGAAAAACTCGATGGAGCCGGAGCGCGGGTGCATCAACCCGGAGATGGTCTTGAGCGTCGTGGACTTGCCCGCGCCGTTGGCACCGATGAGCGCGACGGTCTCGCCCTCGTTGACCTCGAAGGAGACGCCCTTGATGGCGTGGATCGCGCCGTAGTAGACGTGAATATCATGGACCTTCAGCATATTACTGCGCTCCCTTCTTGCCAAGATAGGCTTCGATGACGGTGGGGTCGTTGCAGATCTGCTCGGGCGTGCCCTTGGCGATGATCTTGCCGTAGTTCACGACCGCAATGCCCTCGCATACGCCCATGACAAGGTTCATGTCGTGCTCGATGAGCATCACGGCAATCTGGAATTCGTCGCGGATGCGCTCAATGTGCTCCATGAGCTCGGCGGTTTCCGAGGGGTTCATGCCGGCGGCAGGCTCGTCGAGCAGCAGGATGGACGGCTCGGTGGCCAGCGCGCGGATGATCTCCAGCCGCCGCTGCGCGCCGTAGGGGAGAGAGCCTGCCTTGTAGTGCGCCATGTCGGCCATGCCCATGAAGTCCAGCAGCTCCAGACAGCGCGCCTTTGCCTTCTTTTCCGCGCGGTAGTAGCCCGGTGTGTGCAGGACGGAGGAGAAAAAAGAGCATTTGATGCCGTTGTGCAGGCCGACCTTGACGTTGTCGATGACGCTCATGCCGCCGAACAGGCGGATGTTCTGGAAGGTACGCGCGATGCCGAGGCGGTTGACCTGCGCGGTGGACATACCCTTGGTGTCGATGCCGCGCAGCAAAATGGAGCCGCGCGTGGGCTGGTAGACGTTGGTCAGCAGGTTAAAGATCGTGGTTTTGCCCGCGCCGTTCGGGCCAATCAGCCCGGCGATTTCGGTCGCGCCGATGGTCAGCGTGAAGTTATCCACGGCGGTCAGACCGCCGAAGTCAATGCCGAGATTGCGGATGTCGAGCACCGGCGGCTTGCCGAGGTCGCGCTCGGGGATGATGACATCGGTCGGCATGGGAACCATTTTCGGCTGATTCAGCTTCATTTCGCGGCCTCCTTCCGATGCAGCAGCGCCTTGACGCGGCTTGCAAGCTGGCGCTTGCATTCCTTAAAGCGTGCGTTAGAGTTGAGAATCATCACCAAGATGAGCACGAGCGCGTAGATGAGCATCCACAGATCGCCGAAGTCCAGCAAAATCAGCTCCAGCAGCTTGAGCGCTACGGCCGCGATGATGCAGCCGCGCAGGTTGCCCATGCCGCCGAGAACGACCATGACCAGCACGCTGATGGATTTGTTGAAATCAAACTGCTTGGCCTCGATCTTGGTGTAGTTCAGCGCAAAGAGCACGCCCGCAATGCCCGCAAGGAAGGCGGAGATGACAAAGGCCTTCATCTTGTAGACGGTGAGATTCACGCCGACGGATTCGGCGGCGATGGGGTTATCGCGGATGGCCTTGATGGCGCGGCCCTCCTTGCTGTGCACGAGGTTCATGATGATGACCAGCGTGAACAGCACCAGCGCAAAGCCGAAGCCCAGCGAGGACAAACGGGTGGAAATGCTTGCGCCCTGCGCGCCGGCAATGACAAAGCTGCCGCTGATGGTATCCGCGCCGTTGCCGAACATGGAAAAGTGCGGTACGCCGTCGACCAGCTCGACGTACAGGCAATTGAAGATGGTGCGGATGATTTCACCGAAGGCCAGCGTGACAATGGCCAGATAGTCGCCGCGCAGACGCAGGACGGGAATGCCGATCAAAAAGCCGAAGATTCCGGCCATCAGGCCGCCGATGACAACACAGACGAGCATCAGCAGGACGGGATTGGCAATGTAAGGCGCAAGCACAGCCGCGGACACGACGCCGGTGAACGCGCCGATGCTCATAAAGCCCGCGTGGCCGAGGCTCAGCTCACCGAGAATGCCGACCGTCAGGTTCAGCGACAGCGCCATGATAATGTAGGCGCTGATGGGGACAAGCTGGCCGCTGAAGGAGCGCGACAGCACGCCGCCGCCGTTTAAAATCAGCAGGACGATGTATACTGCGCAGACGCTGGCGAGCGTGATGAGATTTTTACGGGTGGTTTTTGATTGAAGCTTCTTCATTCCGCCCACCTCAGACTTTCTCGGTGACCCTCTTGCCGAGCAGACCGTTGGGCTTGACAAGAAGGATGATGATCAGCACGGCAAAGACGACGGCGCTTTGCAGCTGGTCGCTGATGTACTCGGCGCTGAAGATTTCGATCACGCCGAGCAGCACACCGCCGATGAGCGCGCCGGGAATCGAGCCGATGCCGCCGAAGACGGCCGCAGTGAAGGCCTTGATGCCCGGCAGAGAGCCGGTCGTGGGCGAGAGGGTGGAGGTCTTGGCACAGAACAGCAGCCCCGCGATCGCTGCCAGCGCCGAGCCGATGGCGAAGGTAACGGAGATCGTGCGGTTGACGCTGATGCCCATCAGCTCCGCAGCACTCTTGTCCTCGGAGACTGCACGCATGGCCTTGCCGGTTTTTGTCTTGCTGATGAACAGACTCAGCAGCACCATGATGACAATGCACGCGGCAATCGCGCAGACCGCGACGCCGTCGATCTTCAGCTGCCCGCCGAAGAGCGAGACGTTGGCAAAGCTCAGGTCAACGGTGAAGGATTTTTTGCTCGATGACCAGATGATCTGTGCGAGGCTTTGCAGCAGATAGCTCACGCCGATGGCCGTAATGAGCACGGCCAGCGACGAGGCCGAGCGCAGCGGCTTATAGGCCAGCCGCTCGATGACGATGCCGAGGAAGGTACAGACTGCCATGGCCATGGCCAGCGCCACGAGCGGAGACAGCCCGGCATTGTTCATCGCGATAAAACAGACATAGCCGCCAATCATGATGACGTCGCCATGGGCAAAGTTCAGCATTTTTGCAATGCCGTAGACCATCGTGTAGCCGAGCGCGATGATCGCGTAAATGCTGCCGAGGCTCACGCCGTCGATCAGCTTGGACAGAAAGTACATGTTCGTACCGCCTCCCGTTTTTCTGGATTTGCGGGGGAAATGCCCGCCGCCGAAGAAATCAACGGCGGCAGGGCGATAAAATCAGAGCTTGTCAGCCGGCGTCAACGTAGACGCCGTTTTCAATGACCACAGCGGCAGGCGCCTTGCTGACCTGGCCCTCGGCGTTCCAGGTCATATTCGCGCCGGTCAGGCCGGAGAAGGTCATGCTGGTGAACTGCGCGATCATGGCGTCACAGATTTCGGAGGTGGTCGCGCCCTCGGCGAGGTTCGCGTTGTTCAGCGCCTGATACAGTGCGTAGACACAGTCGTAAGCGTCGGCGGCGAACTGGTTCGGGGTCTCACCGTAGGCCTCGCGGTAGGCGGTGACGAAGTGCTGCGTCGCCTCATCGTCAGCGTCGGCGGCAAACGGGGTCAGGAGCATGACGCCCTCGGCCAGCTTCGTGTCAAAGCCGTCGATGGACAGGATGCCGTCCATGCCGTCCACGCCGAAGAACACGGGCTGATAGCCGTCGGTGTTCGCCTGATTCAGAATTGCGGAGGCCGGTGTGCAGTAGATGGGCAGGAACACGAGGTCGGCGCCGTTGTTCTGCGCGTCGTCGAGCTGCACGGTGTAGTCGATGGTGTCGGCATTGCAGCTCATCTCGGAAACGACGCTCAGACCGAGCTGCTTCGCTTCAGCGACGAAGGTCTGGTAGATGCCGTTGGAGTAGGGACTGGAGTTGTCATAGATCACAGCGACCTTCGCGTCGGGCATATGCTCGAAGATATACTGCGCAGAGGCGGTGCCCTGGTTGGGGTCGGTGAAGCAGATCTGGAACATGTTGTCCTTGCCCGCGGTGACCTCGGTCGAGGAGGCCGAGGGGGTCAGGCAGAACACGCGATCCTGATTGGCCTCCGCCGCGACGGCGATGCAGGGGGTGGTGGTGACGGTACCGACCATGATCTGCATGCCCCAGTCGACGAGGCTCTTATAGGCGCTGACGGCCTTCTCCGCGTCGTTCACATCGTCCTTGGCATTGAGCTCAAATTGCAGACCGCCGAGCGCGTTGACTTCCTTGATGGCCAGCTCGACCGCATTTTTGGCGGCGTTTCCGTACATGGCGGCATCGCCCGTCAGCGGGCCGGAGAAGCCGAGCTTGATGGTCTTGCCGTCAAAGCTGTCCTGCTTGCCGCAGCCGGCAAACAGTCCGACGAGCATTACGACTGCGAGCACCATTGCAAAAAGCTTTTTCATTTTCATTTTTCATTTCTCCTTTGCAAAAAGAATATACAAAAACCGGCCTTCGTCGAAAGGACGAGGCCGGTTTTGGTAACAAAACTACCGAACTTCGTGTTCCTTCGACGGAGCTGCGTATACCAGAATGACGCCCAGCGCCAGAAGCAGCAGGACGGAAATCGCAATCATAACGATAGCTACGGTAATAGAGAAAATGATGGATACCACGTTCATGGTACCCATCAGAAGCAGAACAAAGCACGCAGCAAAGCAAGCGTTCATGGAGAACGCAGATTTGGAGGCAGTATTTTGGTTGTTGAAGAAACGAAAAGACATTGCCGCGCCCTCCTTCTCTTGGTCTGCAATTTGCTTTCTTACACTATATCGCTTTAATAGAGGAAAGTCAATTGGAAAAATATACAAACTATGAATAAATTGTAAATATGGAATGGGTATATTTCACAATTTGGTGCATCGAGGCGATTAAAATCGGGAAATCAGCAGGGCGATGCCGAGCAAAATCGGCTGATGGAGCAGGTAGATTTCCAGCGAATGCCGTCCGCAAAAGCGGAAAAAGCGGAAAATCACATGCTCCGCCGGCGCATTCGGCCAAAGCGTGCGCTGCTTGCGGTAGACGGTCTTGCCAAGCGCCGCGCCGAGAAGAAACCAGCCCAGTCCCGGGAAAATGGGAAAATAATCGCTTCCGGTGAATATTTTCCCGGAGCGCAGACCCAGCGGGAAGAGATAATCCGCCGAGACGCGCACGCCGTTCATCCACAGCCCAAGGGCGACGGCGGCCGCGCCGAGCAGCGCCAGCGCCCACCACGGCAGCCGTCGGAGCAGGGGATAGAGCAGCATGCACAGCCCCAGCAGATGCAAAATGCCGAACCAGATACGCACCCCGGTGATACCGACGACATAATCGCCGAACAGCGTAACATAGGAAACAGCCATTCCGGCGGCGAAAACGATCGCTCCGCGGCGGAGCGTTTTGGTGCCGAGCGTGGCGCACAGGCCGGACAGCAGCACGAACAGAAGCCCGCCGTATTGCTGCACGTAGAAAAACCAGCCGGGCAGCGTCAGCGCAAAGCCGTCAAAAAAGACGAGATCAAAGATAAAGTGTACAGCGATCATGCCGAGAATGCACACGCCGCGCAGCGCGTCGAGCTCCCAGATGCGGTCCTTTTTCATTTGGCGGCCTCCTCAGCCTCGAGCTCACGATAGGCGACCTTGCCGACCAGCGTTTTCGGCAGCTCATCGCGGAATTCAAGCTCCGACGGCACGGCGTAGCGCACAATGCGCTCTCTGCAGTAGGCCAAAAGCTCCTTTTTCAGCGCTTCGGACGGGCAAACGCCCGGCTTGAGGACGACAAAGGCCTTGACGCGCTGCATTTTGTACGGATCCTTTACGCCGATGACGCACGAGAGCAGCACCTTTTCATGCCCGTCAAGAAGGTTTTCCAGCTGGCTTGGGTAGACGTTGTAGCCGCTGGTGACGATCATGCGCTTGATGCGCTGGCGGAAATAGACGAAGCCGTCGGCATCCATTTTGCCGAGGTCGCCGGTGTGCAGCCAGATGCGGCCGTCTGCATGGCGGCGCAGGGTCTGCGCGGTCTCCTCGGGGGTATCGAGGTAGCCGAGCATGACCGTCGGGCCGGAGAGACAGATTTCGCCCTCTGCTTCGGGCTCGACCTCCTCGGTCGTGCCCACGCGGACGATTTTATAATAGGTGTCGGGGAAGGGAATGCCGATGGAGCCCTCGCGGGCGTAGTCCGGCGGAGTCAGGCAGCTGGCCGTGACGCATTCGGTCGTGCCGTAGCCCTCGCGGATCTGCACCGTGGCATGGTGCGCGCGCAAGAAGGCGTCGACCTTGCGCTTGAGCTCCGGCGAGAGGCTGTCGCCGCCGGAGAACACGCCCACGAGGAAGGACATGTCGAGTTTTTCCAGTCCCTCGGCGCGCAGGAGCGCTTCAAACAGCGTCGGCACGCCGGGAATGAAGCTCGGCTTTTTCTTCCGCAGCAGGGCAGCATAGGTCTGAATGGTAAAGCTGGGCACCAAAATGCACGACGCGCCGCCGACCAGGGCGGTATGGATGCCGATGCCGAGGCCGAAGCCGTGGAACACCGGCATGACCGAAAGCATCGAATAGCCGTGCAGCGTGGCAACGCCGCTGGCGGCGATGGTCTGCAGCGCCAGCGCGTTAAAATTATAGGACGAAAGGCAGATGCCCTTGGTTTTGCCGCTCGTGCCGCCGGAGTAGAGAATGGAGGCACAGCCCGCGTAGTCCGCGTCCGGTGCGGCAAGCCGGCCGGACGCATTTTTCAGCGCGTCGCTCCAGAGCACGTAGCCGCTTTTTTGCAGCTTGGGATATTTCCGCGCGGCGGTGAGCGAGTAGCCCAGCCGCATGGGAAGCGACAGCGCATCCTCAATGCGCGCAATGAGCAGCAGGGGCGGCTGCTTGGCTTTGGCCGCTGCGCCGGAGACCTTGCCGAAGAAGCGGTCGAGCGTCAGGATCGCCTTGCTGTGCGATACGTCAAGATAAAACGTGATCTCCTGCGGCGCGGAAAGCGGGTGGATCATATTCGACACTGCGCCGAGGCGGCTGAGGGCGTAGAAGCAGTCCACGGCCTGCGGCGTGTTGGGCATGCAGACGGTTACGCGGTCGCCCTTTCGGATGCCGAGGCTCTGCAGTGCCAGCGCGGCGCGGTCGATGCGCTGCAGCAGCTGCGCATAGCTCGTCCGGCGATTCATAAATTCGTAGGCCGTATCGTTCGGATATTGCCGCGCGGTCTGCGCGATCTGGGTATAAAGCGTGGTGCGCGGATAGTCGATGCTGCGCGGCATGCTGCCGTAAAAATTAAACCAAGGCGCGCTCGAGGAGATGGACATGGCGATTCCTCCGATGAATGGATACGGCTATTATAGCATGACGGAGCCAAAAAGCAAAACAATATATTTTCCGGTTTTCCGGGGAATAGACGGGAAAAAACGGATGCCACGGCCTGCGGCCTCGCAATGACATCGGGGAAGGCATTGGTCAAAAGGGAAAATTTTATTCAGCTCTTCCTTTTCGGCGCGAAATGCAGTAAAATAGAAGCGAAATTTCAGAAAGAAACGAGAACAGCTATGACCGAATCCTTTGAAGCGCGCTTTTTGGCCGCACGCAAGGCCTATATCGCGCGGCAATTTTCCAATATGAACCCCCGCCAGCTCGAAGCCGTGATGACGACCGAGGGGCCGCTGCTGCTGCTGGCCGGCGCGGGCAGCGGCAAGACCACCGTCCTCATCCACCGCATCGCAAACCTCATCCGCTTCGGCTGCGGCGGGGACAGCAATGAGATCCCCGACGGGATCACCGACGAGGACGTCCTGTTCCTCGAGGCGCAGGCGGCCAATCCGACCGAGGAAGGCCGCGCGCGTGCCGACCGGCTTGCGGCGCTGCACCCGGCGGCGCCGTGGTCGATCATCGCCATCACCTTCACGAACAAGGCGGCAAACGAACTCAAGGAGCGTCTTGCCAACATGCTCGGCCCGGAGGCCAACGACGTCTGGGCCATGACGTTCCACTCCGCCTGCTGCCGCATCCTGCGCCGCGAGATCGAGCGCATCGGCTATGACCGCAGCTTCACGATCTACGACACGGCGGATTCCGAGCGCGTGGTCAAGGATCTGCTGCGGGAGAAAAATCTCGACGAGAAGGTGTTCCCGCCCAAGACCCTCCTCGGCATGATCTCCAAATGCAAGGACAAAATGGCCTCGCCGGAGGACTGCCTGCGCGACGCGGGCGACGACTACCGCCTGCGCCGCATTGCTGAAATTTACGGCGCGTATCAGGACCGGCTGCGGGCCTCCAATGCGGTAGATTTCGACGATATCATCCTGCTGACCGTAAAAATTTTGCAGCAGTTTGAGGACGCGCGGGACTATTATCAGCGCAAATTCCGCTACGTTCTGATTGACGAGTATCAGGACACGAACCATCTGCAATACCTGCTGGCCTCGCTTCTGGCGGGGCGGCATGAGAACATCTGCGTCGTCGGCGACGACGACCAGAGCATCTACCGCTTCCGTGGCGCGACGATTCAGAACATTCTGGACTTTGAAAAGCACTATCACGGGGCGCGGACCATCCGTCTGGAACAGAACTACCGCTCCACGCAGCGAATACTGGACGCGGCCAACGCCGTCATCGCCAACAATCGCGGGCGCAAGGGCAAGCGCCTCTGGACGAACAACGGCGGCGGCGAGCCGATTTTGCACTATGAGGCGATGAACGAGAGCGACGAGGCAAGCTTCGTCGCAAATCAAATCCTCTCCGAGTCGCACGGTGTCGGCTTCAACAACTTTGCAATTCTCTACCGCACGAACGCGCAGTCAAACGCCTTGGAATATGC
>CAKTZP010000004.1 GCA_934636045.1 uncultured Oscillospiraceae bacterium | reverse complement strand
GCCCAAGGCCAGCGAGACAGAGCTTGAAATGATGTATACCCATCTGTCCAACGGCCTGATGCATGTCGTTGTGGAGGGCTATGACAAGTACAGCAAGGAGGAAATGATCCATTTCGTCAGCCGGGTGGTAAAGGTCAGCCTTTCGCTGCTTCGGGAGCCGGCTTAAGGGAGGCGGCGGCTGCCGGGCGGTGACCGCAGACCTCGCCGGGACACTTGCAATTTGCGGAGAAATGTAACCCCGTGAGGTTCATGTCACGAACGAAATGACATTACCCCACGGGGCTGATTTTTTATTCCCTTCGCACGCCGCACACCTGATACATCGTCTCGTTTGAGAGGATCACATCGACGTCGAACCATGGGGCAAAGAGCTTTGCAAGCTCCTGCGCCTCCGGCAGGTCAAGAGAAACCCGGCTTGCGCTGCCGGAATGGTGGCGGAGCAGCTTTGCGCGGCTCATGCCGTGGGCGACCGTCAGGTGGCCGCCGGGCTTGACCCATTTTGCCAGACGCCCGATCAGCCTTGCCGGCTCCGGGAAATGCGGGAACGCATTGTAGATCACAACGGCATCGAACGGGTGTTCAAACTCCGCCGTTTCGACATCTCCGCAAAGGATCTTCAGCTGCGGGAACTTTTTGCGCGCGATCTTTACCATCTCCGGAGAGATGTCAATCGCGGTCAGCGAGGCAACGCCGCGCTGCAGATAGTCCGGGAACAGCACCCCGGTGCCGCAGGCAACGTCCAGCACGTCGATCCCGCTGCGGATCCCCGCATTGTCCAAAATCGTTTGAAGCACCGGCTCGCTGCGTACCATATCCGCGTCCCAAGACGGGGCACAATGATCAAAAAAACGAATGACTTCCTGCTGCTCCATGCTTTCTGTACCTCACTTTTTCTTCGGATAGCGTTCGGGAATCAGCCGCGCCTTCATCAGGGTGAATACCAGCGTCGGCAGGATGATCAGCTGTATGACGATGCCCGGGATGCTCTGCACAAAATAGGTGCTCGCCAGAAGCGGCATCGACAGCGCCGTCATTCCGGACATGCCGCTGAGATAGAACAGCACCTTGGCAATGCCGCCGGCCACGCGCCCGAGCAGCATCGCGGCGACCAGCGCCAGATAAAGGTCGGCATAGGTATGTTTCGTATGGACGAAGCGAAGCACCAGACCGCAGATAAGGCCGTAAACACAGAGCTCCGGCACCATGGAGATCAGCCCCGTTGCCGAGGGCATCCCGGACAGCACGCAGGAGAGAACGGGACCCGCAATTCCGCAGAATGCGCCGTAGCCTGCGCCGCACAGCAGCCCGCACAGCAAAACGGGAATATGCATCGGCAGGAAAACCTCGCCCGCGCCGAATGCGTGGAATACCAGAGGAAGCACATAGCAAAGCGCGATGCAGACCGCGCTGATGCAGGAGCGCTTGACAGATGACATTTCTTTCATGGGACACCTCCCCAAAAACTCCTTTCATTTTACTGTTCTGCCGGCTGCTCCGCAAGCCCCCATGGGGGTGATTGTTGAGAAATCGTGAAAAACAACCCCCCGCGGGGGTTGCTTCCGCAGCGGAAATTCGCTACACTATAAAAAATACGATAAAAAAGAGGAAATCAGATGCAAAATCAGATCGCGGATATTTTGGAACAGCTGCAGCGGGTCATTCTCGGCAAGCGGGAGGTCATGGAAAAGGTACTGATGTCGGTTCTTGCCGACGGACATATCCTGCTGGACGACGTGCCGGGTGTCGGAAAAACGACGCTCGCCGTTGCGCTCGGGAGAGTGCTGGGGCTGCAATATCATCGGGTTCAGTTTACGCCGGACGTCCTGCCGTCGGATATCGTCGGCTTTTCCATGTACGACAAGAATACGGGCAGCTTCCGCTATGTGCCCGGCGTCGTCAACAGCACGAATCTGCTGCTTGCCGACGAGATCAACCGCACCTCCAGCAAGACCCAGTCGGCGCTGCTGGAGGCCATGGAAGAGCGGCAGGTGACCGTCGACGGGCAGGTGCACGCTCTGCCGGAGCCGTTTTTGGTCATCGCAACGGAAAACCACGTCGGCGCGGCGGGCACGCAGCTTCTGCCGCATGCGCAGCTGGATCGTTTCCTTGTCCGGCTGACGATTGGCTACCCGGATTTTGACAGCCAGATGGCGATCCTGCGCGACCGGCAGACAAAAAACCCGCTGGATGCCGTGAAGGAGATCACAACGGTCGCCGAGATTCGGCGAAAGCAGGCACAGGTCGCCGCCGTGACGATGAAGGACGAGATTCTTGCCTATATCACCCGGCTGTCCATTGCTTCCCGGGAGCACCCCGATTTCGAGCTCGGCATCAGCCCGCGCGGGGCGATTGCCGTCAGCAAAATGGCGCGCGCCTGCGCGTATGTGCATGGGCGTGACTATGTGATCCCAGCGGACGTGCGCGAAATCTTCTCCGATGTCTGCGCGCACCGCGTCCTGCTGAGCCAGCAGGCGCGCGCGGCCCGTCTGACGGCGCGCGACGCAACGGAAAAGCTCCTGCGCGAAATCGCCGAGCCGTATGCAGCCGTCTGATGCGGAAGCGTAGGGCTCTGTGGGCAGCTGCCGTTTTGCTGACTGCCCTGCTGTATTTTTTTGAAAACAACGCGGGAACGCTGAGCCTGCTGGCAGGCAGCGTGCTGCTGCCGCTTTTGGGGCTGCTGCCGCTGCTCGGCCGCGCCGAGGCCGCCATTTCCGCGCCGGGCGCCTGCACTGCGGGGCAGCAGCTTCGCGGCGCGATCTGCCTGAAAAACACCGGGCTTCTTCCGCTCCCTGCCGTGCGTCTGCGCGTGGAATGCCGCAATCTGCGCACGGGCGAGGCGCGCGTACAGACGCTTTCCGTCAGTCTCCTGCCCAAGGAGAGCCGCAGGCTCGCATTCGGTCTGGACTGCCCGCACTGCGGCACCGTCTGCCTGCGCGTCACGCAGCTTACGCTTTCAGACCTGCTCGGCATGGCACAAAGAAGCTGCCCGACGGCGGCCTCGGCGGAAACGCAGGTGCTTCCGGAGCTGTTTCATCCGGAGGTCCTTCTTGCCGATACGTCGGCGGCGCTGCCGGACAGCGACTGCTATTCCGCCGAGCGCCCCGGCAACGATCCCGGCGAGACCTTTGCCATTCGGGAATATGTTCCCGGCGATGCGCCGCGCAGAATCCACTGGAAGCTGTCTGAAAAGCTTGACCGCCTGATGGTGCGCGATTTCGGGCTGCCGGTGGTCAATGAGGTTCTGCTGCTCTTTGAGACCGCGGGCGAAGCGGACGCGGCGGCGCAGGATGCCATGACCGTGGTTTTTGCGTCGCTTTCCGCCGCACTGCTTTCCAGCGGATGCGCGCATGAGGTCGGCTGGGCGGAGCAGGACGGCTTCCGGTGCCGGACGGTATCCTCCGAGTCGGACTTTGACGAGCTGCTGCATGCCCTGCTGCGGCTTCCGCCGCGGGAAGGCGGCTCTGTTGCCAAGGCCCTTGTGCAGGCGGGAGCGGAGCGCAGCTTTGCGCACATTGCAATTGTTGCGCCGCAGCTCCCCATCGGCCTGCAGGAGCTGCACAGCGGCAATCGCGTGAGCGTGCTGCTTTGCGGACAGGCGGCCGAGGGGCTTCAGCCGGACGGAACCCGCCTGCTCTGCTTTGACAGCGCAGACTATGCGCAGCGGCTTTGCCGGGTGGAGGTGTAGCGATGGAGCTGAAGATGGAAATGCCGCGGCGCCGCGGCGCTCCGGCATGGCTGTGCCCTGCGCTGCTTTTCTGCGCGCTGTGCTGCGCCGCCTCCGGTTTGCTTGACCTGTTCTCTCCCGCCGCCTTTCTCGGTGTCGTGCCGCTTTTGGCGGTCGGGGCCTTGCCGAAGCGCCGCAGGGCGTGGGGGCTTGCCGTGCTGCTTGCGCTGCTGCTCGGCTTCCTTGCCCTCCGCTTTTCGGCGGTAACGGACGGTCTGAAACTCTTGGCCAACCGCATTTTTGAGCGCAGCGAGGCGCAGCAGTCCTACGAATATGAATACTTTTCTGTTTCGCAGAGCGGGGCTGCCCTGCGGGAGGGCTTGGCGTTCGCCTCTCTGGCGGCGGCGCTTCTGTTCTGCCTTCGCGGCGGCCTCGCGCTGACCGGAGCGTTCCTGCTTGCGCAGGCGTATTTCGGCGTCACGGCATCCGCCGGCTGGCTGGTCGCGCTGCTTTTTTCCGCCGCTCTGCAGCTTCTGCCGCAGGAACGGCGCTGGATGTCGGCGCTGCTGACCGCGCTGTTCCTCGGCCTTGTGACCCTGCTTGTTTTCGCGCTCGCGCCAGAGCCAAACGTCCGCATTTCCGGCTGGGAGGAGCAGGCGCGCGACCGTCTGGCGCTCCACAGCATTTATTATGAACGCACGCCGGAGCAGGTCGAGCTGCCGCAGGAGCCGACTTCTCCGCCGCCCGAGCAGGAGATTCCGCCGAGCGAGGCGGTCACAACGCCGAGGGCGGTCAATGTGCTGTTTTTGGCGCTGCTTGCGCTGACGCTGCTGCTGCTGTTTGTTCCCGCCGTGCTTCGGGATCGCGCGCGAAAAAAGCGCGAGAAAAACCGCGCCGAGTTCACGGATGCCGATCCGTCCGCCGCGATCCGCGCCATGTATCTGCACAGCCGCCGCTGGCTGCGCCTGCGGCCGGAGCCGATCCCCGACGAGATCGAGGCGCTCTGGCTTCTGGCAGCCTACAGCGATCACCGCCTGGCGCAGGAGCAGCGCGCGCAGATGGAGCAGTATCTCGCCGGAGTGGAGCAGCGCGTCTGGCAGAGCGCGACCCGGTGGGAACGCCTGCAAATCCGGTATTGTCTATGCCTGTGAGGAAGCCTGTACGATGAAACGAAGCCTTTTGATTCTTCTGACCCTTTTTTCTCTGCTGCCGCTGACGGCCTGCCGAAGGCGGATCATGCCCGACGCGGAGCAGATCGTTTACGAAACCTACCGGCAGGAGCTCCCTGTGACGGAGCCGACAGAAGCGCCGACGACCGAGCCACCGGAGCCGACCGAGCCGCCGGAGCAGCACTCCGAGCAGCCGACACAGCCCTCGGCAAGTGAGACGGCGCAGACGCCACCGCCTACCGTTCCGGCAGAAAACGGCGCGACGGTGCCGAGCACCGAGCCGACCGAGCCGATGGAGATTACGGTGACGCTGGATGCCAACAGGGGCAGCTGCTCGGTGCAGGAGCTGCGCGTGTCCGTCGGCGCACCGTACGGGCGGCTGCCGGTCGCCGAGCGGAGCGGCTTTACCTTTACCGGCTGGTTTGACAGCAGGAACGGCGGCACACGGATCGACGAGACCACGCTCGTCACCGTATCGCAGGCGCACACGCTCTATGCCCACTGGGCGGCGCGTGCGGGCTACGCCGTGATTTTCGACCCCAACGGCGGACGGCTGCCCTCGGAGGAGAGCGAGCGGCTGGTCTATGCGGGCGATGCCTACGGAGAGCTTCCCGCGCCGACGCGGCGCGGCTATGATTTTGCCGGCTGGTATACGGAAAAGGAGAACGGCAGCGCCGTGCAGGCCACCGATCTGTTTTCCGAAACGGGCACGCAGACGCTCTATGCCCACTGGGACTATAATCCCTTTGACTACTGGTCCTTCTTTTTGGAAAACACGACGCAGCAGGTGTACTCCTGCCAGCAGAAATCCGTCTATGTGGAGTATGACGCGGACGGGGTCACCGCGAGCTACTGTTCGCTTCTTTCGGCAGTCGGCTCCTACAGCGTGGCGCAAAATCGGGAGGATATGAACGTTACGGATGACTGGGTGCTGGAGAAAAACCCGAATGTGATCGTCAAAATTGTCAGCGATTTCGGAACTGCCTCCGGCGCCTACGCGTCGATGGCCGCGCGCTTCCCGGGCGCTTGGATCCTGGTGGTGCCGGGCGAGGCGATCTACGGCAGCGAGGCGCAGCAGCTGTATTACCGCATCTGCTTTGGAAAGCTGCTCTATCCGGAATGGTATACGGAGGCACAGCCGGAGGTTGTCGGCGCAGAGCTTGGCGTCGGCGGAAGCATTTACGGCTGAGCAAAGGGAGCCGGCATAAGCCGGCTCCCTTGAGCGTGTCAAAAAACTACCCCGCATGTCATTGCGAGGAGCGAAGCGACGTGGCAATCTCATGCAGGCAGTTTCGAATTCGCCGAAAATCATCTGAAAATCAAAACAATTCTGCGAGATTGCCACAGCCCTTTCAGGGCCTCGCAATGACAAATTCGGACTTTTTTGACAGTCTGAAGGGAGCCGACATATGCCGGTTCCCTTCGTTTGCAAAAAAACAACCCCTAGGGGGGCTTGCGCCGACGCGGCGCAGCCGTATAATGAGGGTATACAAAGAAAGTGAGGTTTCCACATGAAGAAAATATTGTCTCTGCTGTTGGCGCTGACCCTGATCGCGGCGCTGTTCGTTCCTGTCGCAAGCGCGGCAGGCGAATACGCGGGGAAGACCGTTGTGCTCTACACCGGCAATCTCCGCGGCGATATCGACGTCTATCCGCAGATCGCGGCGGTGAAGGCGGACTATACGGCAAAGGGCGCAAAGGTCGTGCTGGTCGATGCCGGCAACTTCCTGCAGGGCACCGCCGGCGCCAACACCAGCCGCGGTGCAGCGGTGTATGATCTGATGGCACTGGTAGGCTACGACCTTGCGGCGCTGGGGAAGTATGACTTCTCCTACGGCGACGCAACGACCGGCTATTCCTACCACGGCAATTTTAAGAAGTATTATACGCAGGCCGAGCTGCAAAACGGCGCGGAGGAGCTGAGCTACCGGCAGAATGCACCGTGGGCGGCCGAGGCCGTTATGGCGACGCGTCCGGCGCGGGAGGCGGCGTCCTTCCGCACGATCTGCTCCAATCTTTCTGTAGCGGAGGAGAACAGCGGCTACTATGCCTTTGCACCGAACGCCGTGCTTGAGGTCGGCGGTCTGAAGCTGGGCTTCTATGCGCTGACGGATGCGGCGGTCGCCGAGCTGCTGCAGGACGGCTTCCTGAAGGGCTACACCCTGCTCGACACGCCGGTCAAGCCCGAGGGCTGCGACCTGACGATCGCGCTGACCAACGGCGCTGCGTGCGAGGCCGACGCCGTGATCGACGCAAGTGCGGGAAAGCAGCTCGTCGGTGCGCTGGTCATCGATAACGCGACAAAAACGGTCACGAAGGAAGCGGTTACCCTCGGCGCCAAGGACGCCAATATCGCCGCTGCCGTCGTCTCCGTGAAGGAAAAGAACGACACCGTCATCGGCAAGAGCGAGGTCATCCTCGACGGCTCGGACCGCGCCAACTGGAACGGCGAGACCAATCTCGGCGACCTGACTGCCGATGCGCTCAAATGGTACGCAGAAAACAAATTTGAAGGCTTTGCAAAGGACGTTCCCGTGGTTGCCATCCAGAACGGCGGCAACTGCGACAACTATCTCTATGACGGCGAGATCACCTCGACCGACCTGCTCCGTGCGCTTCCGTTCTCCCCGATGGGCGTCGGCATTCTCTATCTGACCGGCGAGCAGCTTCTGGAGGCGGTCGAGGCCTCCACCCAGAAGGCCGACTGCCCCGCGTGGGCGCAGGTCGCGGGCATGGAATACACCGTGGCAGCCTACAAGGAATTTAAGCCCGGCGAAGAGTACGGCAAATTCTTCAAGGTGGAGTCCGTCAATCGCGTGACGATCACCTCCGTCGGCGGCAAGGCCTTTGACCCGAAGGCCACCTATGCGGTGGTTGCCGACAACTTCCTGATGAACGGCAACGACAGCTACTACGTCTTCAAAAACGCAAAGGGCGCCGAGAACGCAAAATATCTGAATAACGGCAACGGCGTCAAAACGCGCGATGTGGTTGCAAAATACATCGCCGAGGTGCTCGGCGGAACGATTGGCCAGACCTATGCCAAGCCGCAGGGGAGAATCACGGTGCTCACCGAGGAGCCGGTGGTTCCGTTTGTCAATCCCTATCAGGACGTTGCGGAAAACGCATGGTATTACGAGGCCGTGGAGTATACCGCACAGAACAAGCTGATGAACGGCATGGGCAACGACAAGTTTGCGCCGGAAGCCAAAATGACGCGCGCAATGCTCGTCACGGTGCTTTACCGCGCCGAGGGCGCGCCGGAGGCCTCCGAGCTTGCCAATCCCTTCAAGGATGTCAAGGACAGCTGGTATACGGACGCGGTCTGCTGGGCAGCGGCGAAGGGCATCGTGAAGGGTACTGCCGCCGATCGGTTCTCTCCGGACGAAAATGTCACCCGTGAGCAGATGGTGACGATCCTCTTCCGCTATGCGCAGTACAAATCGGCGGCGAGCGAGGCGCGCGCAGAGCTGACGGATTTCGCCGATGCCGGCTCCGTTTCGGACTACGCCAAGGAGGCACTGCGCTGGGCAGCTGCGGAGAAGATCATTCTCGGCTCCGTCGAGAACGGGAAGAACAGCATTCGCCCCGCCGCTACGGCGACCCGTGCGGAGGTTGCAGCGGTTCTGATGCGCTTCGTGGAGCTGCTGAAGAAGTAAAATTGAAAAAAACGGATGGCGGCAAAAATCAATTTGCCGCCATCCGTCAGACTGTCAAAAAAGTCCGAATTTGTCATTGCGAGGCCCTGAAAGGGCCGTGGCAATCTCGCAGAATTGTTTTAAAATTTCGATAAGCTTTGGCGAATTCGAAACATTTCACATGAGATTCCCACGTCGGGCTACGCCCTCCGACCGGCAAGCGGAGAGCCCGTATCCGTAAGGCTCCTTCGTCGCCAACGGCTACGGCTTCGGAATGACACGGAGTTTTTCGGCACGCTGAAGCCCCTGCTTTCGAGTAGCGAAAGCAGGGGCTTTTGAAAAACCGCGCCCGCTGCATAGAATTGCAGCGGGCGGCGGTTTATTTTGCGTATTCGATGGCTTTGGTCTCGCGGATGACGTTGACCTTGATCTGGCCGGGATATTCCAGCTCGGACTCGATCTTCTTGGCCAAGTCGCGCGCCAGAAGAACCATATTGTCCTCCGTGACCTCCTCGGGCTTGACCATGATGCGAACCTCGCGGCCGGCCTGAATGGCGTAGGACTTCTCGACACCGGGGTAAGTGCCGGTCAGCTCCTCGAGCTTTTCCAGACGGCGGATATAGTTCTCGACGTTCTCGCGGCGTGCACCGGGGCGGGACGCGGAGATCGCGTCGGCGGCCTGCACCAGGCAGGCAATGACCGTGCGCGGCTCGACGTCATTGTGGTGCGCCTCGATGGCATGGATGACATCGGGAGACTCGCCGTACTTCCGCGCCAGCTCGACGCCGAGCTGCACGTGGCTGCCCTCCATCTCGTGGTCGACGGACTTGCCGAGGTCGTGCAGCAGGCCTGCGCGCTTGGCCAGCGCCACATCCACGCCCAGCTCGCTGGCGAGCAGTCCCGCAATGTGCGCGACCTCGATGGAGTGGTTCAGGACGTTCTGACCGTAAGAGGTACGGTACTTCTGGCGGCCGAGGAGCTTGATGAGCTCCGGATGCAGGTTGTTGATTCCGGTCTCGAAGGTTGCGCGTTCGCCCTCCGCCTTGATGACCCGATCGACCTCCTTGCGGGACTTCTCGACCAGATCCTCAATGCGCGTGGGATGAATGCGGCCGTCGGCGATGAGCTTTTCCAGCGCCAGACGGGCAATCTCGCGGCGGATGGGATCAAACGAGGAGACCGTGATGGCCTCCGGCGTGTCGTCAATGATCAGGTCGACGCCGGTGATGGATTCGAGGGTGCGGATGTTGCGGCCCTCGCGGCCGATGATGCGGCCCTTCATCTCGTCGTTCGGCAGCGCCACAACGGACACCGTCGCCTCGGCGGTGTGGTCGGCGGCGCAGCGCTGGATGGCGATCGAAATGATCTCCCGCGCCATCTGATCGGCGTTGTCCTTGGTCTGCGTTTCGATCTCCTTGATCTTCATTGCCGCGTCGTGACGGCATTCGCTCTCCAGATTCTTCAGCAGCTGGCTGCGCGCCTCATCCTGCGTCAGGCCGGAGATCTTTTCCAGCATCTCCAGCTGGCTCTTCTTGATGAGATTGACCTCCTCCTGCGTTGCCTGAACGGTGGCCTGACGCTTGCGCAGATCCTCCTCCTTGCGCTCGAAGGCGTCCATCTTCTTGTCGAGGGACTCCTCCTTCTGCTGGAGGCGGCGCTCCTGCTTCAGAAGATCGGAGCGGCGCTCCTTGATTTCTCTTTCGTATTCCGTGCGGTTTTTATGGATCTCCTCCTTGGCCTCAACGAGCATCTCGCGCTTCTTGTTCTCGCCGCCCTTGATCGCCTCATTGATGATTCGGGTGGCTTCGGCCTCCGCGCTGGTGATCTCTCGCTCGGCGACCTTCTTGCGGTAGGTCACGCCAACGAAGAAGAAAATCGCTGCAACGGCAATTGCAATTGCAGCAGTAATATACCATGCAATCATAAAACCTTAGAATACACCTCCTATTCTATTGTAATGGGTTCACGCGGAAAACTCCGCAAAGATAAAGCAACGCCGTCGCGCACCACCCCTAGTGAGCAACGACCATACTAATCCACCGTTTATTGTACTGTCCAGCGGGCAACTTGTCAAGCAATTTTTTTTGCACGCGTCGAAGGGCTTGGCTTAGCGCGGCAGCTCGTCCGCCCCGGCGGGAACCGCTTCCGCCGCAGGGTCGAGCTGCGTCCAGTACCAGCCGATGTTCGCGCTCGTAAAAAATTCAAAGGCGCCGGACTCTGTGGACAGCATCCCTCTTTTTACGCCGTATTCGGTGTAGACGAGCTCATATTCCGCGCCGTCCGACAGCTTAAACCGGAAGCTCGTGACCTTGGCCTCGGCGGTGCTTCCCGTTACGCTTTTCCGCTTGAGGGCTAGCCCGTCGAGGGCTTCGTACAGCGCTTGAATGGCTTGTCTGTCTGTTATCGTTTTCTTCTCCGCCAGCGCAGGAGTCCCGGTATAGTGGTACATTTCGACGCTTTCAACATCGCTCGCGTCGAAGGCAAGCTGCAGCTTGGTCTCGCCGAACGGAATGTTGATCGGCAGCAGACACAGCACCGTAAAAATGGCGGCGGCGCAAAGCAGGAGGGAGAGCAAAACAGCAATCGTTACGCTTTTTCTGCCCTTCCGCTTCTCCTTCGCCTCGTGCCGCATAATCACGCCCTCGCCTTCCGCCTGAAGCAGCTCCTCGTTCGTGCGGGAAAGCAGCTTCTGATAAATTACTTTGCAGTCCGGGCAGGCATTCAGGTGCTCCCTTACTAGCTCTGCGCTTGCCTCACTGCAAGCCCCATCAACGTACAATGGGAGGATATCGCGAACAATATCGCATTGCTTATGCATCATTTTTCTCCATCCTTTCCTGAATTTTTAACTTTGCGCGATGATATGTGACTCGCGCCCACGATTCGGTCTTTCCGAAAATTGCGGCGATCTGCGCAAAGGGAAGCTCGCCGAAAACGCGAAGCTGAAAAACCTCCTTGTACGGCTCCTCCAGCCGGTGGAGGACGAGATGAATGCGAAATGCCGCGTCAGAAACCGCCGCCGCATGCTCGACGCTTGCGTCCGACGGCAAGGCATCAGGCTCGCACAGGCTCGCCATGCGCTGCCGGCTTCTCATTTCGTCATGATAAAGATTTTTTGCAATGGCGCAGAGCCAAGTCAATTCGTTCGCCTTGTTCTTGACCTGCGCCGCCGTAGAAATTGCCCTGTAAAAAGTGTTTTGTGTAATTTCCTCCGCAAGCTCGCAGTTTCTGGAAAGAGAGACTGCAAACGAGTACACCTGCATATAGTAGGATTTGTAGAGCTTTTCGTAGTCCACGCGCATCACCACCCTCCTTGGCTTCATCAGTTAGACGGAGAAATCAGGATTTCGTTACAAAAACCGGAAATTGTTCCGCGCTGCCTCGCCGACCCCGTTCTCCGCGGAGCCTCTGTGCCGCACCTTCGCGGCAGACGGGACGGTCGCTGCGCCGCCATACTCATTTCTGCTTTCAGTATAGCATACCGCAGCAAATATTTCCATCGCAGTCTCCTCGCCGATGCTCTCTGACACTCCTTGCCGCCGCACTTCGGCGCCGACCCCCGCCAGCCGCAGGCCGTACCGAAGGCGGATCCTTTTCCGTCAAACGACGTCCAGCAATCGACGTCGCAGAAGAAATCGCAAATTGTCGAAACTTTTTTCTTGACAATCCCGGCATATTGTGCTATTCTATATAAGCGCTTAGGAAAGTGCGCCGCCATCGCGCCGCGCTGCCGTCCGAACGCAGAGCATATCGCGGGATAGAGCAGTTGGTAGCTCGTCGGGCTCATAACCCGGAGGTCGGGGGTTCAAGTCCCTCTCCCGCAACCATAATTTCGCCGGATTTCGATAGGAAATCCGGCGTTTTTCTATTGTGTCTGTGCAGCTTGGCGCTGCCACGGCTATTGGCCTAGAGCGTTTCTCGCACCGCTCTCGTGCGGCTTTATCGGGTTTATCAGAAATGCCGCCCTTTTCGGGCGGCATTTCTGACGATCAAAGAAGTCCGATTCGGAATGACATAAGGGAGGGCTTTTTGACACGCTGGCGAGCCTGCACCTGCTTGTGCAGGCGCAGCTTGTATTTCCGGATGCTTCGGTTTTCCGGATGCTTCGGTTTTCCGGATGCTTCGGTTTTCCGGCTCAGGTGGCAGCGGGGCTGCCGACAAAGGCGACGGCGGCCTTGCTGCCGACGGCGCAGAGCTTTGCGCTGCCGGCATAACGCTGGAGTATCTCACGCATTTTGCACAGATCGTCGCGGCTCGTGGACAGGATCTCGCGGCGCAGCTTGGCGACGGAGTCCGGCTTGGCGCGGTTGAGGAATTTGTGGCATTCCAGCGTGCAGACGCCGGCCGGATCCAGAAGCGGCTCGGTGGTGTTCACGGTGCCGATGATCAGGTCGTCCAGAGGCAGCTCCTGCGCACAAAAGGAATCCAGGAAAGCGGCGATGCCGCCAAAGGCGTTTGCGGTTGCCTCGGGATTCGGGTCGCGGTAGGAGTAGCAGAAGATATCGCCGGTCGCCCGCACGCCCATGCCCGTGCCGTAGGCGCCGCCCTGCACGCGTACTGCGCCCCAAAGGTAGCCGTAGCTGACAAGGGAGGCCAGCACCGGCCACGCGCCGGTGAATTCGCCGCCAAGAGCGTAGAGGTTATGCCCCATGGCGCAGTAGCTCACGTCGGAGAGAATGTCCACGCCGCAGGGCGCGGTATCGTAGCGCGGATACGCAGCGGGCGCGCCGAGCTCCGCCTCCGGGAGCGCGTCGATCAGCTCGGAGAGCAGCGACGGCGCAAGGCTTCCGCTGTATCCCACGAAGAGGCGGTTCTTTGCGAAGGCTCTTGCGGCGAGAGCGGTAAGTGCTTCTGCATGCTCTGTCGCGCGGCGCTCAAAGTCCGCGGCAAATGCGGAAAGCCAGCGGACGGCGCTCTCGCCGGTGAGCGTCTCGCGCATCGCGCCCTCGGCGGAGAAGGCGGAAAGCGCCTTGCTCAGCGCGTACATATGTCCGGCGGAGATGAGCGACTGCTTCATAAAGTAGTCGCTTTGCTGGACGATCTCATAGATGCGGCCGGTTTCGTCATAGCGGCCGCCGAGCAGAAGCTCCCGCAAAAGAGCGATCGCGGCGGGAGCGTTTTCCTCCAGCATGCTTGCGCTGACCAAAAGCTGCGGACGGCAGTCGTCCAGTTTGCCGCGCTCGGAGCAGACCTCGACGCGGGCGGAAAGCGCGCCCATTGCGGCCTTCACCCGGGTCTGAAGCTGCGCGGCGGGGCAGCCTTCTGTGCTCAGCTCACCGAAGCAGCTCGCGAGCACCGTCAGCATCCGCAGCTCCTCGGCCGTGAAGTCGGAAACGTCAAAATACAGGTTCAAATACACGATGCCGTTGGTTTTGGAGACGACCTGCAGGACGTCCGTGCCGCCGCACTTGGTAAGCGCCGTCTCGGTCGGCGCGACCTCGAGGGGGATATCCTCCAGCCGCAGGTGCGGCAGCGTGGCCAGCGCCTCGGCAGTGTCGGCAGCTTGCTGCCAGCGCTGCATTTTTTCAAACGCGGCCTCGACCTCGGCGCGCTTTTCGGCGCTCCAGGAGGCAACCGCGGCGTGCAGGCGCTCGGCCTCACGCCGCTCGTCCTCCTCGCCCTTGGCTGCGGAGGGAAGGACATAAAGGCAGCACTTGTCCTGCGCGTCGCCCAGCAGCGCAAGCAGCAGGCGCGGGAAATAGTCGCCGTTCAGCTTTTCGCGCAGGGAGGCGAAGGTCGCGGCAGTGTCGATGTACGTCAGCGGGTCGTCGCCGTAGAGCCAGCCGTCCAGCGCCTTTACGGAAAGCGTCAGGCCGTACGGCTCGGTGATTTCACGGTTCCGGAAGGCAAGCCGCTCCAGAGAAGCCGACAGGGCCTGCCGGTCAAGGCCGGCCTGCACGAGTGCCTGCACGGCCTCGGGCACAAAGGCGCGGATCGCGGAGAGCTGCTGCGGATCGGCGTTGCGGACAATGAGGGCGATGTTCGGCTGGTAGACGCCGTCGGTCACGTCCAGCGTGACATCCTGCGCCAGCCCGCGCTCCAAAAACGCGCGCTTGAGCGGCGCCTCATTGGAGCCGGTGAGATAGTCCGCCAGAATTTCCGCCGCGCAGAGCGTCTGCGCATCGCCGTGCTCGCAGAGAAGCTTTGCAAGCGCCATGTGTGCCAGCGCCGGCTCGCCCTCCTGTGCGGCATAGCAGACGGTTTTCTCCGCCGCCTTGGGCGTCTGCGGAATAAAATCGAAGTCCGGCGCGCGGTACTCAAATTTCGAGAGATACTCGGTGTCGATGTATGCCAGCACCGTGTCGATGTCCATGTGGCCGTCCAGGAAGAATTTTGCGTTGGAGGGGTGGTAAAAGCGCTTGTGCGCGGCGACGAATTGCGCATAAGTCAACTCGGGGATGTGCGCCGGATCGCCGCCGCTGACGTGGCCGTAGCTGTTGTCCGGGTAGAGCAGGCGGTTGAGCTCCGCGCCGATGAGCCGGTCAACGTCGGAAAACGCGCCCTTCATCTCGCTGAAGACGACGCCGTTGTAATACGGCGCGCCGCTTTCGGGATCAAATGCGTAGTGCCAGCCCTCCTGCATGAAAATCTCGGGCGTCGTGTAGATCAGCGGGCGGAACACCGCGTCGAGATACACGGACATGAGATTGAACAGATCCTGCTCGCTGCGGCTGCACACGGGGTAGAGCGTCTTGTCGCTGAAGGTCATGGCGTTGAGGAAGGTCTGCATGGAGCCTTGCAGCAGGGAGACGAACGGCTCCTTCACGGGGAAGCGCTCCGAGCCGTTGAGGACGCTGTGCTCGAGAATGTGGAACACGCCGGTGTCGTCCTCGGGCAGGGTCTTGAAGCAGACGGAAAAGGTCTTGTTCTCGTCCGCGCGATCCATATACAGAAGCTCCGCGCCGGTTTTTTCATGGCGCAGGGTGTACAGCTCTGCAGAGACAGAGGCGACGTGCTCCTTTTTCATCAGACGGAAGCCGGCGCAGAGGCCGCCGCGCTCCGTTTCGGCAAGTCTTGTCAGTAATTCCTGCATTCTTTCACCTCAGATCGATATTACATGGTTTTGGCGAAAAGCCGGTAGTATTCGTTGCTCCGGCGCAGCTCGTCGGGTGTGCCGGCGGCCTCGACCGTGCCGTCGCGCATGACGATGACATAGTCGGCGCGTCTGGCGGCCTCGTAGCTGTGGGCGATCATGACGGTCGTGCGGCCCTTCATGAGCCGATCCATCGCCTCGGAGACGAGGGCGGTGCTCGTGACGTCGAGGTTGCTCGTTGCCTCGTCAAGCAGCAGATAGTCGGCGTTGCGCAGCATGGCGCGCGCGATGCAGATGCATTGCCCCTGACCGCCGGAGAAGTTCGCGCCGCCCAGCCCGACGTCCTCCTCAAAGCCCATGGGCTTCTCCATGACGCAGTCGTAGCAGTTGGCGCTTTTTGCGGCGGCGATCAGCTCGTCCTCGCTCACCTCGCGCTTGAGACCGTAGGTGAGATTTTCGCGCACCGTGCCGCCGATGAGCCCGTCGCGCTGGAAGACATAGGCGAAGCGGTCGCGCCACGCTGAAAGCTCGAAGCCTGCGGCGCGCTCGCCGCCGAAGCGAAGCTCGCCCGATTTCGGCTCATACAGGCGCGTGAGGAGCTTGAACATCGTGGACTTGCCCGCGCCGTTGCCGCCGACGATGGCGGTGACCTTACCGGCGGGGATGGTGACGGAGACGTCGTGCAGCACGTCCTTGCCGTCAAAATAGCCGAAGCTGACGTTGTCGAACACGATATCCGAGCAAAGCGCGGGCACGGCGGCGCCGCCCGAAGGCTCGGACTCGCAGCTGCTGACCTCGTTGATCTTGTGCATCGTGCCGAACGTGCCGGATACGGAGCCGACGTTCATGAAAAACTGCATAAGCTGGATGCCGACGATGCCGCAGATCATGTAAAAGCTCGTCAGATCGCCGATGGTGACCTCGCCCTTTTTCATGAGCTGGCCGCCGATGACGAACACGATGACGATAAACAGGATGGAAAACAGGCTCGCGGCAAGCTGGTAGCCCGCGACGATGACCCAGTTGAGGTAATCGGCGACATACATGCGCTTGAAGCTGCGGTTGCCCTTCTCCGATTCGAGCTTTTCGGCCACGGCGCTCTTGATGAGCCGGAACGAGCGCACGCGCTCGGCAAGGTAGCCGAGGCTGCCGGCCATGGTCACGGTGGTGTAAATGCCGAGCTTATAGGTGAGCTTTGCGTAGATCAGGCAGATAACGCCGGTGATGGGAATGATGAGCAGCGACCACGTTGCAAGCAGCGTGTTGTAGTCAAAGAGCTGCACAAAGCCCGTGATGACGGTGTAGATGCACACGGTGAAGGACACGACCATCGAAAACAGGGTCGCGGGCGCGGCCGCATCGGTCGTGACGCGGCTGACAAGCTCGTTTCCGTTGTCCTCGTCGTAGTATTTGGTGGGAAGCTGCATAATCTTATTCCAGAGCTTGCAGCGGACGCGCTGGCTGATGGTCTCCTCCATGCGGCGGGTGAAGTAGTATTCACAGATCCGGAACAGCGCCGCAAGCGCCGTCATGACGATGAAATTCACCAGCAGCTTGGAGTCGATGGCGTTTTGGCTCGCGTCAATGATGCCGGCGGTGAGCGTTGCGGCCTGAAGCTCGGCGCTCATCATGGCGCCCGAGAAAAGGATGCTCAGCACGATCAGAAGCCACGGGAGCTTCACCCCGCGCAGCGCGCTGAAGGATTTTGAGAGCTTTTTCATACCGCAGCCTCCTCTCCCGCGTGCTCGGTCATTTTGCGGTAGGTATCGCAGCTTTGCAGCAGGCTTTCATGGCTTCCGTCGCCGACAATGCGGCCGTTTTCCATGACGATGATCCGGCCGTAGCGGCGGGCGTAGTCCAGATCGTGGGTGATCAGGATGCGCGTCTTGCCGGCAAACAGCTCGTCGATCATTTCCTGAATCCTTGCGGAAATGCGGACGTCCAGCGCGCTGGTCGGCTCGTCCATAAGGATGATGTCGCCGCCGCGCAGCACCTCGCGCGTCAGCACAAGCCGCTGCCCCTGTCCGCCGGACATGGACTGCCCGCCGGCTGCGATCTCGGTGGAAAGATCGTTGCCGCACAGGGCAAGATATTCGCTGAAGCCGGTTTTTTCGGCGGCCGAGAAGATCTCCTCGTCGCTGACCTCGCGCGCAATGCCGTAGGTCAGCGCCTCGCGCAGCGTGCCGCTGAACACGTCCGCGCCCTGCTGCACATAGGCAAGGCTGCGGCGGAAGTCGGACAGCGCGAGCGCGCCGATGTCCGTATCGCCGATGTAGACATGGCCCTCGTCGGGCGTGTAGAAGCGCTCGAGCAGGCTCACGGTCGTGGTCTTACCGCTGCCGCACAGGCCGACGATGGCCAGCGCCGAGCCGCGCGGCACGGTGAAGCTGGCGTTTTCGATCGCGGGGCTGTCCGTGTCGGGGTAGGTGAACGTGACGTTCTCGAAGCGGATATCGCCCTCCGCCGGGAAGGCCTCTCCCGCCGTCTGCTCCGGCTCGCCGCTCATAACCTCAATGATGCGGTGGAATTCGCCGTGCATTCCCTTGATCTTGATCCACATGCTGAAGATCTCGTCCATATTCGGGAAGAGATTCTGCGCAAACAGGAAGAAGGCCAGCCACATGGCGATGTCGATCTGCTTGCGCTGCAGCAAAATAACTGCGACGACGATGACCACAAACTTTTGCAGAATGTCGATCACCGCGCTGATGCCGGTCGAGACGTTATCGAGCTTGACAAGCTTCATGTTCGCGCCGTAAAGCCCCTCGGCAGCCTTTTCGCCGTTTTTGCGCTCGGCCGTTTCGTTTGTGTAGGTCTTGATGAGCGGCAGGTGGCTGATCCGGTCGGCAAGATAGCTTGTCAGCACGCCGATCCTGCCGTAGACGCGGGCGCTGGCCACCTGCATCTTCTTGCCCATGACGAGGGCATAGAGATATTTCAGCGGCAGCAGCGCAAAGCACGACAGCGCAAGGATCCAGTGATAGCGGTTGATGCGCAGCAGCGCCGCGATGACGTAGTAGATATCCGGAATGAGGTAGAGAATGATATTGACGAGGTCCGTGACCGCAGCCGACGTGTCGCTTGTAATAGCGCTCATAAGGTCGGAGGGGTCATGGCGGTCAAAATAGTCCATTTTCATGCCGAGCATCCGGCGCCACACCGACCCGCGCGCCTTGCGTACGCTGTAGGCCTGTGCCTGCGCCTGCGCGGCAAAGGCGCCGATGGACAGCAGGCCGACCTCGACATAGTAAAAAATCGCTCGCGTTGTTGCCGCACCCGAAAGGTTGCCGCCGAGCAGATCCGCCGTCAGGTTCGGCAGCTCGAGCAGCATCGTGTTGAGCAGCAGGTTGGCCGCAAGGCCGACAGCGATCCACAGCCATGGCAGGCGCAGCCGCCCGATCGTGCGGAGCAGCGCCCTCCAGCCGTCGCGCGGCGGTTGATCGTTAACGGTTGTCTTATTCATTGGAGCTTCTCCTTATAGAGTTTCTCTCGCAAAGGCGAAAAGGCGGGCGCCATACGACTAAGGCCGGTAAGGCGCCCGTCAAGCTGGATTATTCGTAGACGGCGGAGGCGAAGGTCTCCTCGATCATGCGGGTGTACTCCTGGATGGAGTCGTCCTTGATCACGTTGAAGCCGATGTAGGTCTTGAGGTTGGCCTCCAGCTCCTGCCCGACGGTCGAAACCGTAAACACGGTGTCCGAAACGCGCTCAGCCGTGGGGAACTGTGCAAACAGGTCGTCGGCGGCTTCCTTGGACGGGCACTCAAAGTAGGTGTACTGCGCGACCATCTTGCCGTCCTTGGCATAGAGGAAATCGGTCTGGGACGAGATCTTGTCCGCGTCCTCTGCCAGGAAGCCGGCCTGACCGCTGCCGGTGAGAACGACTCTCTGGTCATAGTCGATGTCGGTGGGATCCTCGTGACCCTCATAGGGCTTGTAGGGGTTGGGGCCCATGTCCTCGCGGACGCCGTAGTTGAGGCTCAGAAGCTCTGCATAGCCCTTCGCATCCTCGGAGCTTGCCGGGAAGCCCATGTCCGCCTCGGCGGCAAATTCGTCTGCGATTGCGTCCGCGCCGACCACGGCCTTGAGCGCGGTATCGCTCTCGGCCTTGAGCTCGACGCCGTAGACGTCCGCCATTGCGTCGGTCACGGCCTGCTTGTCCTCCTTGTCGCTCAACAGAACGTACAGATCGGCCTCGACCGCCTTGCCCTTGTTGCCGTAAACAACGCAGTACATTGCGGCCTCGCCCCGGAAGGTGACGAGCAGGGACGCGTCGGGCTTGCCGAGGTCGACCTCCTCGCCTGCGGGGAATTCCTCAAAGGTGCCGGTGGACAGGCTCGTCCAGCCCGTGGCAAGGCCGGTCGTCTCGTCGTACATGTAAATGCCGACGGGATTGCCGGCTTCGTCAAACATAATGGTGTCGGGGTAGGCCGCCTCGCTGGCGCGGCCGGAAAGCGTGCTGCCGAAGGACTCGTTTTTCAGAACCAGACGCTCGTCGTAGGTCAGACCGTCGGGGTCCTTGTGGGCGTAGTCGCCGAGCTGAACAACGTCCTTCTGGCTGAACAGACTGCAGCCGAACAAGGACAGCGCCAGCGTCAGAATCAGCGCGATACAGATAAGCTTTTTCATTTCTGATCTCTCCTTAAAAATAATTGTTTTATTTTTCCTTGTAATAAAGCCGGCAGTGGCAGTAGCCCTCAAACTCGGGGTCTTGGATCTGCGCCTTGAATTCCTCGCAGATGCATTTGTACTCCGGCTTGCGCTCCAGGCGGCAGGGGCAGTAGCCTCCGGTGCGCTTGAGGCCCTCCTTTACGGTCGCAACGACCGCTCTGTCCTCGTTCAAACGAACCTTTCCCATGGTTACACCTCCCGTTTTATCGATACAGCAGCTCGGCCATCTGCGCGAGCAGCTCTCCGCGCTCCAGACTGCCGGTTGCCTGATTGACCAGCTCGCCCTTTCGGAAAAACAGCAGGGTGGGCATGGCGTTGATGCCGTATTGATCGGCGATCTCGGGATAAGAGGAGATGTCGATGCGGCCGAAGGACACGCCCGCCAGCTCGTCGGCCACGGCGTCATAGATCGGCGCAAGCATCACGCAGGCGGTGCAGTTCTGGCCGTAGCAGTCGATCACGGCGTAGTCGGCCTGCGAAAATTCCTTCCATTCGTGCTCTTTCAGCTCAAGCGTTGCCATTGGAACCTCCCATTCTCTTTTCGACCAGACTGTCCATGTAGTGGAACAGCTCGTCAAGATACATATTCTGGCGGCACATTTCAAGCAGCTCCTCGCGCGGGGGAAGCTCCTCGCCCACGAGCTGCATCATTTCCTGCATCTGGTCGGCGCTCTGCGCGACCTGCGCCTCGTCCACCGCAATGCCGCGGCTGCGGCAGAATTCCTCTGCCAGCCAGCCCTGCTTCTGCTGGCCGAGCACGGCCTCGCGCAGCTCCTCCGGGTCGGCCTCGATGCCCATTGCGGCATATTCGGCGGCGATGCTCTCGGCGCTCTGCGCAGCGAATTGCGCCAGCTCCGCCTCGTCGTAGCAGTACTCGCTCTCCCGAAGCAGCGTGTCCATGAGATGATGGATCACGGCCTTCTGGCAGTCCATGCGCTTGTCGGCCAGCGCCTTTTCGCGCAGATACTCGCGGTAGGCCGCAACGGTCGTCACGCCAGCAAGGCCGAGCGAGGCGATCAGCGCGTCATTTACCTCGGCGGGGATCCGGCGGACAATCTTTTCCACGCAGAGCTCCGCGTTCTTTTCCAAAAGCTGCGCGGCAAACACGTCGCCTACCCGCTTGCCGATGGCGTTGGCTGCGGCAGCCTCCGCACCGGGGATCTCCGTACCGGTGAAAAGAAGCACCGTTCTGCCGTCGGGGTAAGCGGCCTTGTCGGCGCGGCAGTGCACGATATCGCCGGCTTCGACGGTGTCGGCCGCCGTCTCGGCGGCATAGCGCAGGGACAGCGCCTTCAGCCCGTCCTCCACGCAGGCCTCGTCGATCTTGACCTCGAGCAGCTCCTCCGGAATGGCGATGCGGTCAACATCGCACAGCTTACTTACAGATCCTTTCATAGGGTCCTCCTCTCGCTTGTCACCTTCCGCGCTTTGCGGAAGGCCTGATCATAACAATCTCAGTATAGCTTATTTCCTGACAAAATACAATAGCCGAGACGAAAAGAAACCGTGCAGCTAGGGCGTCTGGGGCATATGGACGAAGCGCTCAACGCAGCCGATGTCGCATAAGTCGCTTTTCCACGCCAGAACGGTGCGGGAGCGCTCCGAAATGCCCTGCACGGGCTTGGAATAGACGGCGCGTCTGCCGGCGGAGCGGACGATAGAGCTGGGCAGAAAGCCCGCGCCGAAGCCGTTTTGGATCATCTGCAGGATCATCGGCGTGTCGTAGCAGCGGCAGACGACCTTGGGCGTGACGCCGCGGCGGGCGCACTCGCGCAGAAGACGCTCGTCATAGCGCCACAGATCGTCGCTGCGCAGCAGGCACAGGGGATGCTCCTGAAGGCGCTCGACGGGGACGGTGTCGCAGTCCGGCGCGGGGTCGGTCTGCTCGGTCATTACCAGCTCCAGCCGATCCTCATGCACGACGCGCTCACACGCAAGCGCATCGCGTCCTGCGCCGCGGCGCAGAAACAGCGCGTGCAGCGCGCCGCGCTCAAGCGCCTGCGTCAGCTCCTGCGGCGTGCCGAGGCGGATGTCCAGCTCGACGAGCGGATAGCGGCTGTGGTATGCGCGGATGTACTGCGTCGCGCAGGCCACGGTGGAATAGAGCATGCCAAGCTTCAAAACGCCGGACTCGCCGGAGCCGAGGCTGCGCATGCTGTCGGCAAGCTGGCGCATGCGCTCAAGAAGCCGGCAGCTCTGCGCGTAGAGCTGCCGCCCGGCCTCGGTAATGGCGACGCCCTTGCTTTTGCGCACAAAAAGCCTGACCTGAAGCTCGTCCTCCAAAAGCGTGAGCTGGCGCGATACCGGCGGCTGCGCCACATGCAGCCGTCGTGCGGCGGCGGAAACGGAGCCCTCCTCCGCGACGGCGCAGAAGTATTCCAGCTGGTGGATCGTCATAAAATCGCCCCCTGAATTTTTCTATACCAAAATAGTATCGTAAATATAGTAATTAAGTATTTTCTATTATAGCAGAAGCGGTCTATAATGCAAGTATGGGAACACAAAAACGTGAAGAATGGAAAGGAGCAGGCAGAGCTATGGAACAAGAAATGTTTTGTGTGGAGCCGGGACACGAATTGCCTCCCTACCCGCAGATGGACCCGCAGTATCGCCGCGCCCCGCGCCGCGAGGCGCATCTGAGCGAGGCCGACCGGGTGCTTGCCGTCAAAAATGCGCTTCGCTACCTTCCGCCGGAGCACCATGCGGTGATGGCAAAGGAATTTGCGCAGGAGCTGGCGGAGCACGGGCGCATTTACGGCTATCGCTTCCGCCCGGAGGGCAGGATTTACGGCCGTCCCATCGAGGAATATCCGGGGCGGTGCATCGAGGGCCGCGCCATTCAGGTCATGATCGACAACAACCTCGATTTTGACGTCGCGCTGTACCCCTACGAGCTGGTCACCTACGGCGAGACCGGTCAGGTCTGCCAGAACTGGATGCAGTACCGCCTCCTTCAGAAATATCTGCGCGCGCTGACCGACGAGCAGACGCTGGTCGTCATGTCCGGCCATCCGCTGGGGCTGTTCCGCTCGCACAGGCTGGCGCCGCGCGTCATCATTTCAAACGGGCTGATGATCGGCGCCTTTGACGATCAGGAGAATTTCAACCGTGCGGCGGCGCTCGGCGTGGCAAACTACGGCCAGATGACCGCGGGCGGCTGGATGTACATCGGGCCGCAGGGCATCGTCCACGGCACGTTCAACACGCTGCTCAACGCGGGGCGCCTCAAGCTCGGCATCCCGAAGGACGAAAATCTGGCGGGGCGGCTGTTTGTCTCGGCGGGGCTCGGCGGCATGAGCGGCGCGCAGGGCAAGGCCGCGGAGATCGCAGGCGCGGCGGCCATCATCGCGGAGGTGGACGAGTCGCGCATTGAGACCCGCTACACGCAGGGCTGGGTCAGCCACCGCACCGACTCGGCGGAGGAGGCGACGCGCATCGCGCTGGAGCATCAGCGGGCGAAAAAGCCCTGCGCCGTGGCCTACTGCGGCAACATCGCCGACCTTCTGGAATATCTGTATGAAAAGAATGTCCATGTCGATCTGATGAGCGACCAGACCTCCTGCCACGTGCCCTATGACGGCGGCTACTGCCCGCAGGGACTGACCTTTGCGCAGCGCACCGAGATGCTCCGCACGGATCCCGACGGCTTCCGCGTCCTTGTAGACAAGGCGCTGCAGCATCACTATGCGCTGATCTGCCAATTCCACGCGCGCGGCACCTACTTCTTCGACTACGGCAACAGCTTCCTCAAGGCGGTCTATGACACCGGCGTGAAGAGCATCTGCAAAAACGGCGAAAACGACCTCGACGGCTTCATTTTCCCCTCCTATGTGGAGGACATTCTCGGCCCCTGCCTGTTCGACTTCGGCTACGGTCCGTTCCGCTGGTGCTGCCTGAGCCGCAAGCCTGAGGATTTGCACAAGACTGATATGGCTGCCGCCGAGTACATCCGTACGCACAACCGCCGCTATCAGGACTATGACAACTATGTTTGGGTGCGCGACGCGGAGAAAAACAAGCTCGTGGTCGGCACGCAGTGCCGCATCCTCTATCAGGACGCGATGGGCCGCATGAACCTCGCGCTGAAATTTAACGAAATGGTGCGAAACGGCGAGATCGGCCCGGTCATTCTCGGCCGCGACCACCATGACACCGGCGGCACCGACGCGCCCTTCCGTGAGACGTCGAACATCAAGGACGGCTCGAACATCATGGCGGAGATGGCCGCGCAGTGCTTTGCCGGAAACGCGGCGCGCGGCATGAGCTACATCGCGCTGCACAACGGCGGCGGCACGGGCATCGGCAGAGCCGTCAACGGCGGCTTCGGCATGGTGCTCGACGGCTCGGAGCGCGTGGATACCATTTTGCAGATGGCGATGCCGTGGGATACGATGGTCGGCGTGGCACGGCGGAGCTGGGCGCGCAACGAAAACGCAATGACGACCGCCGCGGAGTACAACCGTCTGTGCGCCGGCAGCGACCACATCACCATGCCGTTTGCGGCGGACGACGCCCTCGTAGCCGAGGCCGTCCGGGAGGTGCAGGGCTGAGCGCGCCCTGCAGCAGGAAAAGGAGAATCGTATGGAAAAGCTGCTGATATACCACATCGGGCTTTTGGCAACGCCGCACGGCAGCGCGGCGCGGCGCGGCGAAGAGCAGGGCGCGATCGAGCTGACGCGCGATGCATGGATTTTGGTCGAGGACGGAAAAATCGCTGCGGTCGGGACCGGAGCACCGCCCTGCGCTGCGGACGCGCAGACGCTGGACGCGGAGCAGCGCCTGGTCACGCCGGGCCTGGTCGATGCGCATACGCATCTGGTCTTTGGCGGCTGGCGGCAAAATGAGCTTGGGCTGAAGCTGCACGGCACGGGCTATCTTGACATTTTAGCTGCCGGCGGCGGGATTTTATCGACCATGCGCGCCACGCGCGAGGCGTCGGAGGACGCGCTTTTTGAAAAGGCAGGCGCGGCCTTGGACGAAATGCTGCGCCTCGGCACGACGACGGTCGAGGCCAAGAGCGGCTACGGCCTGAACGTGGAGGACGAGCTTAAGAGCCTGCGCGTGCTCCGACGGCTGAACGAGACACACGCGGCGGATGTTGTTCCGACGTTTATGGGCGCGCACGCCGTCCCGCCGGAATTTCGGGACGACCGGCAGGGCTACGTCGATCTGATCTGCCGGGAGCTGCTCCCGGCGGTCAAGGCGCAGGGCATTGCGGAATTTTGCGACGTATTCTGCGAGCAGGGCGTGTTTTCGGCGGAGGAGTCGGCGCAGATCCTTGAGGCGGGCAGCCGGCTCGGCCTGCGGCCGAAGCTCCACGCCGACGAGATTATGCCGATCGGCGGCAGCCAGCTTGCCGGAAGGCTCGGCGCGATCTCGGCCGAGCATCTGATCGTCTGCCCCGAGGAGGGCATTCGGGCGCTGGCGCAGGGCGGCACGGTCGCCTGCTGCCTGCCCGCGACGAGCTTTTATCTCGGCGCGGCCTACGCGCCCGCGCGGGCGATGGTGCAGGCCGGCGTACCCGTGGCGATGGCGACGGACTTTAACCCGGGCTCCTGCCCGAGCCTGAACCTGCAGCTCGTCATCAACCTCGGCTGCCTGCGCTATCGGCTGACGCCGGAGGAGGTGCTGACCGCCGTGACCCTCAACGGCGCGGCGGCCATCGGCCGCGCGGAAAGCGTCGGCAGCATCGAGCCGGGCAAGCAGGCCGATCTTGTGATCTGGGATGCGCCGGATCTGAATTACATCTGCTACCGCATGGGCAGCAATCTGGCGCGCACCGTCATCAAGCGCGGCAGACGGATTCTGTAAAAAATATAGGAGGAAGTACCATGGCAAAGCTTGTAGAATGTGTACCGAATTTCAGCGTCAGCAAGGAAAAGGACGAAAAGGTGTTTCAGGGACTGGTCGATACGGCAAACAGCATCCCCGGCTGCTTCGTCTTTGACATTCAGTCCGACGGCAACCACAACCGCTGCGTCTTTACGCTGCTGGGAAGCCCGGAGGCGATGGCCGAGGCGGCCTTCCGTCTGGCAAAGCAGGCAACGCAGACCATCGACATGACCAAGCACACCGGCCAGCATCCGCGCATGGGCGCGACGGACGTCATTCCCTTCATTCCGACCATGGACACGACGGTGCAGGAGTGTGTGGAGCTTTCCCGGCAGGTTGCAAAGCGCCTGTGGGACGAGCTGGGGCTGCCGTCGTTCCTGTATGAGGATGCCGCGACCCGGCCGGAGCGCCGCAACCTTGCCGACTGCCGCAGGGGGCAGTTTGAGGGCATGCCCGCAAAGCTGCTCGAGCCGGATTGGGCGCCGGACTTCGGCGAGCGCAGGATCCATCCGACTGCCGGCATCGTGGCCGTCGGCGCGAGAATGCCGCTGATCGCCTATAATATCAATCTGGACACTCCCGATCTTGAGGTCGCGAAGAAAATCGCCAAGGCCATCCGCGCCAAGGACGGAGGCTTTGCCTGCTGCAAGGCCATCGGCGTTATGCTGGAGGGGCGGAACATCGCGCAGGTCTCGATGAACCTGACGAATTTTGAAAAAACGCCGATCTACTACGCCTTTGAAATGACGCGGCAGCTTGCCGACCGCTACGGCGCGCGCATCATCGGCTCGGAGATTGTCGGACTGACCCCGGCGAAGGCGGTTTTGGACTGCGCGGAATTTTATCTCAAGCTTGAAAATTACGATTGCCGCAAGCAGGTCATGGAATACCACCTGATCGGCATGGAATAAGCGGAGGGCGATATGAAATTAGCGGAGATGACCGTGACCGGGTTTGCGGCGGAGGTTGCCTCAGAGTCCCCGGCGCCCGGCGGCGGAAGTGCTGCGGCGCTGGCCGGCGCCATCGGCGCGGCGCTGACAGCCATGGTCAGCGGCCTGACCGTCGGGCGCAAAAAATACGCCGGGGTGCAGCCGCTTGTGACGGCGGCACAGCAGCAGAGCAAGGCGCTTTGCGCGCGCTTTCTGGACGTGATGGACCGCGATACGGAGGCGTTTCTTGCCGTCAGCGCGGCCTATGCCCTGCCGAAGCAGACCGAGGAGGAGCGGGCGGCGCGCAGCGCGGCAATCCAGCTCGGCCTCAAGGGCTGCACGGAAACACCGTTTGAAATGATGCAGCTTTGCGCGCAGGGGCTGGAGCTGCTGTCCGACCTGCTTGGGAAAACGAACGCCACGGCGGCCAGCGACTTCGGCGTGGCCGCGCTGAGCCTGAAGACGGCGCTGCAGGGCGCATGGCTCAACGTTCTGATCAATCTCGGCTCCATCACCGACGCGGCCTTCGCGGCGCATTACCGGGAGGCGGGCGAGGCGCTGCTGGAGCGCGCGCTGCCTGCCGCCGATCGCTGCTTTGAGGCCATGCGCGCGCTGTGTGCGGGCGGCTGAGTGCGCAGCTCTGCGCCGAAGCAGCAAAATACGGAAAAAGCAAAACGTGTTTTATCCGGGGCAATTGCCCTCGTCGGGTAAAACACGTCAGCGTGTCGAAAAACCCTTTTCGACACGCTGACAGACTGCAAAAAAGTTCGGAAGACAAGCAACTCACGCCCGTCGGCGTACATGGGTACGTTAGGGCGTGAGTTGCGCAGTAAGTCAAAATCCTTTTGAAGCAAGCTTTTTTCGGGGGATAAAGTTCGAAATACTCTGTTTTTGCAAATCAAAACACAGAGAACAAAAATCCATTAAAATGTGAACCGATTTTGACGATTACGGACTTTTTTGACAGTCTGACGTGTTTTATCCGGGGCAATTGCCCACGGATAAAACACGTTGCTTTTTATTACGAGAGCTGCCCGCGGTCAGGCGAATGCGGGCAGATACGCCTCTGCAAGGCGCAGGATGCGGTCGGAGCGAATCAGCCGCTCCGCGCGGCGCAGATCCGGCCAGATCTCGCGGTCGATCTCATAGAAGGGAATCTCCTCGCGCACAAGGTGCAGCACCGCCTCATGCAGCGGCGTGATGCCCTGCCCGTGCGTGTTCAGGCGGCGGCGGAGGTCCAGCGCCTGACAGGCACACAGCAGCTCGTCGGCCAGAACGTCCTGCGTGTTTTGCAGGATCATGCGCGCCTTGCGCGCGGCGGTCGTGCCCATGGAAACGATGTCCTCCTGATTGGCCGAGGAGGGGATGGAATCGACGGAGGCCGGGTGCGCGTAGACCTTGTTTTCGCTGACCATCGACGCGGCGGCATATTGCACGATCATGAAGCCGGAGTTAAGACCCTCCTGTGTGGTCAAAAACGGCGTCAGACCATTGGAGAGCGCGGCGTTGACCATGCGCTCAATGCGGCGCTCGGAGATGTCCGCCAGCTCGGAAAGCGCAATGCCGAGCAGGTCGAAGGGCAGCGCCATCGGCTCGCCATGGAAGTTGCCGCCGGAGATGACGGCCTCGTCGTCCAAAAACAGCAGCGGGTTGTCCGTGACGGCATTGAGCTCAATCTCCACCTTTTCCTGCACGAACTGCAGCGCGTCGCGGCAGGCGCCGTGAATCTGCGGGATGCAGCGCAGCGCGTAGGCGTCCTGCACGCGGTCGGCTTGGCAGCGGTCGAGGATCTCGGAGCCGGCCAGAAGCAGCCGCATATTTTCCGCGACCTTGATCTGCCCCTTCTGCCCGCGCACGGCGTGGATTCTGGGGTCAAAGGCGCTGCGCAGACCGGTCAGCGCCTCAAGCGACATGGAGGCGATGATATCGGCCAGCCGGGCGGCGCAGAGCGCGTCGTACAGCGCCAGCGCGCCGACGGAGGTCATCGCGCAGGTGCCGTTGGTCATGCCGAGCCCCTCCTTGCTGACGAGGGTATCGAGCGTTTCGATCCCCGCAAGCCGCATCGCCTCCGCGCCGGGAAGGCGCCGACCCTCGAAGAAGGCCTCGCCCAGGCCGAGCATCGGCAGGGTCATATGCGCAAGGGGCGCAAGGTCGCCGGAGGCGCCGAGCGAGCCCTTCTGCGGCACGACGGGAATGACGTTCCGATTCAGCATCTGCACCAGCAGCTGTGCCAGCAGGGGGCGCACGCCGGAGTACCCGGCGCAGAAGTTGTTGACGCGCAGCAGCATAATGCCGCGCACGACCTCGTCCGGGTATGGCTCGCCCGCGGCGGTGCAGTGGCTCAGAATCAGGTTGGTGGAAAGCTGGTTGGACAGCTCCTTGGCAACGGCGACCTTTTGAAACTCACCGAAGCCGGTCGTAATGCCGTAGGCAACGCGGCCCTCCTGAGAGATGCGGTCGGCCAGCGCGCGGGATTGCTCCATCCGCTCCAGCGCCTCCGGCGCAAGCGAAACGGCGGCGCCGAAGCGCGCGGCGGCGACAAAGGCCTCCAGTGTCAGGCTGTGTCCGTCCAGCGTGACTTGCTTGATTGTGTTCGGGTGCAGCATAGCGCTCGCTCCTTTTTGTGTATGTTTTCCACGGAGAGTATACAGGAGATTTTGGCAAAAATCAATAGAATGCATAAATTTTGCACACGAAATTTATGCAAAATCACTACATTTGACTAATTCGTTACCGCATTACCAGAGGAAAGCGTGCCCCGGCTGCACCGCCGATATCCGTCAGAACGCCGCCCTGTGCACGTGTCCTGCGAGCCGCCGGAGGAACGGCGGGAGCGGTTCCCGGCCGGGGGCGGCAAAGAAGAGAAGCGCTTCAAGGACAAAAAAACGGAGCAGCTGCAAGCCTGCTCCGTGATGATGTTTTAAGTTATAGCCATGAAACCGGCAATCATTATCGGTACGCGGATTTCTGCTGAATACGACACAGCGTTGGAACCCAACTGCTCTCTCCGCATTCCGTTTCTTAACTATCTGACTGCAGGGTGGCTTCGTAGAGGGTGTTTTTGGGGTAGGGGGTTTGGGCGGAGACCTGCTTGACGGCGTCCTTGCGGGAGAGGCCTTGGGTCATGAGGGTGCGAACCATTTGCAGGGCATCGTCGAGCGTGCAGGCTTCGTCGGGCTGCAGGACGGCGCCCTCGACGACGAGGACGTACTCGCCGCGCGGGGGCTGCTGGGCGTAGTAGTCGATCGCCTGACCGATGGTCATGCGCAGCACCTCCTCGTGGAGCTTGGTCAGCTCGCGGCAGAGGGAGATCCGGCGCTCCGCGCCGAAGGCGGCGGCGAGGTCGGCCAGCGTGCCGCAGAGCTTGTGCGGCGCCTCGTAAAATATCATTGTCCGCGTTTCGCCGCGCAGGGAATCCAGATGCGCGCGGCGGGTCTTTTTTGTCGTGGACAGGAAGCCCTCGAAGGTGAAGCGCCCCGTTGGCAGGCCGGAGATGCTCAGCGCGGTGATCGCGGCGCAGGGGCCGGGGATGGCGCAGACGGTCACGCCGTGCTCGGCGCACAGGCGCACCAGATCCTCGCCGGGGTCGGAGATGGCGGGGCTTCCGGCATCAGAGACCAAGGCACAGGTTTCGCCCGCGAGAATGCGCGCCAGAATGCGCGGGCCGCTGGCTTCTTTGTTGTGCTCATAATAGCTTACAAGCGGCTTCTTGATCTCCAGATGATTTAATAGCTTCAATGTAACGCGCGTGTCCTCGGCGGCAATGAAATCGGCCTCCGCCAAGGTTTGACGGCAGCGGTCGGAAATGTCAGAAAGATTGCCGATGGGCGTCGGCACAAGATAGAGCAGGCTCATTGGGCTTCACCTCGGTGATAGGCGGCGCGGTACTGCTCGGTTTCCGTGCCGTCGGGATGAAATTCGATGAAATCGGGCGCGTAGCGCAGGCCGGGCTTTCCGCCGCGGCGCGCCTCGATCAGGACGAGGCAGACGGGGGCGGCGGCGGTGTGGCGCACGAATTGCAGGCGCTTCGGCTCAAGGCCGTGGGCGCGCAGAGTACAAAAAATATCGCATAAGCGCTCCGGACGATGCACGAGCGCGAAGCGCCCGCCGCTCGGCAGCAGCCACGCGGCCGCAGCGCAGAGCTGGGAAAGCGTCAGTGTTCGCTCCTCGCGCGCCTGTTCTTGGGCGGCGCTGCTCCGGCCGCTGCCGACGGGAAAGTAGGGCGGATTGGAAACCACGGCATCGAAGCTGCCCGCGGGAAGCAGCGCGCGGATCTCGCGCACGTCGCCCAAAATTGCGCGCAGCCTTGCGCAAAGGCCGCTGCGGGCGATGTTTTCCTCTGCGATGGCGTGCGCCGTCGGGTCGAGCTCGACGCCGGTCACCGTGCAGCTTTCGTTCGCGGCGCACAGCAGCAGCCCCAGCGTGCCGCAGCCCGCGCCGAGGTCGGCAACGCGGCCGGTACAGAGCGGCGCGGCGAAATGCGCCAGCAGCATGCTGTCCGTGCTCAGGCGGAAGCCGCCGTCTCCATGCCGGAGAATGGCACCGTTTTGCAGTCGTTCTTCCATGCTTCGGCCTCCAAACTGTGGCGAGAAAGGATGGGAATAGTGAATGGTGAATGGTGAATAGTGAATAGTGAATAGTGAATAATGTTGGTGTGCCTGACGGCACGATTGAAATTCGCGCTGCGGCGGGGACGACCCCTCCGTCACGGCTTCGCCGCGCCAGCTCCCCTTTGTAAGGGGAGCCAAGGGACGCGCGGTGGGGCTGAGAAATTTGTGTAGAAAAAGGAGGCTGTCTGGCAGCCTCCTTTTTTGGATGATTACTCCTGCTCGATGGCTTCCACGGGGCAGGCCGCGGCGCAAGAGCCGCATTCCACGCACTGGTCAGCGTCGATGACGTACTTGTCGTCGCCCTCGGTGATGATGCCGAGCGGGCAGGTATCAGCGCAGGTGCCGCACTTGGCGCAGGCGTCCGTAATGAAATATGCCATTGTTTTGCCTCCTGTATGTATAATATGCAGCTACATTCTACCACACTTTTTAGAAAAAGCAAATGGTAAAACGCGGAATCGCAAAATTTTTTCTCCGGGGCGATACCGGGCGCGGCGGGAGGTATAGGATGCGGCGCGGGCGGCAAGAATCTTGCGGGAGGGATGGCATTGGCAAAGCAGGGCGAGGCGATGCGGCGACTGCTGCGGCAGAGCTGGGCGGTTGCCGGCGTGCTGGGGCACAGCTGCGTCGGGACGGAGCATTTTCTGATCGCGCTGGCCATGCAGCCGGAGGGACTTGCCGGACGGGTGCTGCTGTGGCAGGGCGTGACGGCACAGGAGCTGATGGGGCAGCTGATTTTGGCGCGCGGCCGCGGCTGCCGCCTCGGTGCGCTGCCGCAGGGGCTGACTGCGTGTGCCCGGCAAACGCTGCGCACGGCCGACACGCCCCTGTCGCCGGAAACGGTGCTCACGGCGCTGCTGCGCGACGGGGCCAACGGCGCATGCCGCCTGCTGCGGCGCTGCCATGTCGACGATAACGTGCTGTTCACCCGATTGTATGAGGGGCAGCGCGTGCGGAAGGAGCAAGCGATGCAAAACGTAAGGCTATTGGAGCAGTTCGGAACGGATCTGGTCGAGCGCGCCGACCGCACCGGCACGGTCATCGGCCGCGAGCGCGAGATCGAGACGGTGCTGCAAATTCTGTCGCGCAAGCACAAAAACAACCCCGCCCTCATCGGCGAGCCGGGCGTCGGCAAGACGGCCATCGTCGAGGGCGTCGCGCAGTATATCGCGGCGGGACGGGTGCCGGAGCAGCTGCGCGGCAAACGGCTGTTCGCGCTGGACATGGCCAGCGTGATCGCCGGGACGAAGTACCGCGGCGAATTTGAAGAGCGCGTGCGCGATATCATCGGCGAGGTGCAGCGCGCGCAAAATATCATTTTATTTATTGACGAGATGCACACGCTCGTCGGCGCGGGCGCGGCCGAGGGCGCGATCGACGCGGCAAACCTGCTCAAGCCGGCGCTCGGGCGGGGGCTGATCCAGCTCATCGGCGCGACGACGCTGGAGGAATACCGCAAATTCATCGAAAAGGACGCCGCGCTGGAGCGGCGCTTCCGGCCGGTGCAGGTGCGCGAGCCGACGCCGGAGGAGACGCGCGAGATTTTAGAGGGGCTGCGGCCGGGGCTGGAGGCGCATCACCGCCTGCCGATCTCCGACGGAGCGATCGAGGCGGCGGTGCGGCTGTCGTGCCGCTACCTGACGGACAAATTCTTGCCGGATAAGGCGGTCGACCTGCTCGACGAGGGCGCGGCGTGCGCCAAAATGGCGCAGCTCGCGCGGCATTCCGGTGCAGCGGCGGAGGCACTGGAGGCGGAGCTGCGCGGGGCGGTGCGCGACGGGGCCTATGAGCGGGCGGCGAAGCTGCGCGACCGTCTGCAGGGGCTTGAGCGGCCGAAAAAAAGTGCAGTCACAGACGAGGATATTGCTGCGGCGGTGGCCAACCGGACGGGCATTCCCGTCGGCACGGTGTCGCTGACCGAGCGGCAGCGCCTGCGCACGCTGGAGCAGACGCTCCGCCGCCGCGTGGTCGGGCAGGAGGCGGCGATCCGCGCGGTGGCCGAGGCGGTGCGGCGCGGCCGGAGCGGCCTTGCCGAGGAGAAGCGTCCTGTGGCGGCAATGCTGTTCACCGGGCCGACCGGCGTGGGCAAGACCGAGCTGTGCAAGGCCCTGAGCGAGGCAGTCTACGGCAGCGAGAGCGCAATGATCCGGCTGGATATGTCGGAATACATGGAAAAGCACGCGGTTTCGCGGCTGCTCGGCGCGCCGCCGGGCTACGTCGGACACGACGAAGGCGGCGAGCTTTCCGAGCGCGTGCGGCGGCGGCCGTATTCACTGGTGCTGCTCGACGAGCTGGAAAAGGCGCACCGGGATATCTGCGGAATTCTGCTGCAGGTCATGGAGGACGGCGTTCTGACCGACGCCGCCGGGCGGCACGTCGATTTTCGCAATACGCTGCTCGTGATGACCTCGAACCTCGGCGGCGAGGAGACGGCGTCCGTCGGCTTCGGCGACCGCTCGACGGCGCAGCAGCGGGCGCTGCGGGACTTTTTTCCGCCGGAATTTCTGGGGCGCATCGACTGCATTGCGGCCTTCCGGCGGCTGGAGCAGCCGGAGCTGACGAAAATTGCCGAAAATCAACTGGCTGCGCTGAAAAAGCGGACAGAACGGCTGCATTTTGCGCTGCAAATCCAGCCGGAAACCGCGCTGTGGCTTGCGCAGCGCGCCGAAAAAACGCCGAGCGGCGCGCGCGAGGTGCGCCATTTGCTGCAGGCCGAGCTGGAATCGCCGCTGGCCGCCCTGCTGCTGGGCGAGACGCCGCCGCAGCGCGTTTCCGTCGTGCCGGACGGGGCGCATCTGGCGCTGGCAGTGCAAGCTTAAGCGCAAATCGACAATTTCTGCGCAGCGGCTTGATTTTTTCGCCGCGCGGGGATATAATAAAGGCAGAATATACACAGGAGGTCTGAAATATGGCTGCAAGAATTGAAAAAACCACCATCATCGGCGACGTGTTGGACATCGCTCCGCAGACCGCGCCGCTCTTTATGGCCATCGGCATGCACTGCCTCGGCTGCCCGTCCTCGCGCGGCGAGACCGTGGAGGAAGCCTGCATGGTGCACGGCGTCGACGCCGACGCGTTCCTCGCGCAGGTCAACCGCTTCATCGAAGCGAGCGAGAATCAGTAAGCGCAAAACAGCGGCGGGCGAGGCGTTGCGCCTTGCCCGCTTGCTTTATGCAAGCCGAGCGGGAGGAAAACGATGAAGCTGCCGATTTCAAAACGACTGCTGTGCGTCGCGGAGCAGGTGCCGATGGGGGCGCGGGTGGCGGACATTGGGTGCGACCATGGCTATCTGAGCCTGTATTTGCTGCAAACCGGCCGTGCCGCGTTTGTCCACGCCTGCGACCTGCGCGAAAAGCCGCTGGAAAAGGCACGGGAAAACGCCGCGCGCTTCGGGATCTCGGAGGGGCTGCGCCTGTCCTGCGCGGATGGACTGCGTGCCGTCGACCCGGCGTCGGTCGACACCGTCGTCTGCGCCGGGATGGGCGGCGATTTGATCGCCCAGCTGCTCAGCGCTGCGCCGTGGGTGCGGGACGAGCGGTATTTGCTGATCCTGCAGCCGCAGTCCGGCGGCAGCGACCTGCGCCGTTATCTGGCGGGAAAGGGGTTCGGCACGCAGCGCGAGGCGCTGGTGGAGGACGGCGGATTTTTATATAATGTGATCTGCGCGCGCTTCGGCGGGGCGGTGCCGTTCACGCCGGGCGAGGAATATGTGCCGCCATGCCTGCTGCGCAGCGGAAGCCCGCTCCTGCCGCGCTATCTCGTGCGCATCGAGCGCGCCCTGTACCGCACCGTCGAGGGGCTCTCCCGCGCCGCCGCGCCGGAGGAGCAGGCGAGATTGGCCTATTACCAAACCGCCCTGCGCGAGGTGCAGGGCTTTTGCAGAGCGCTCGGCGTGAAAACCGATTGACGGGACTTGCTGTAAAATCGAAGGTGCCAGCCCGGCGGGCTGGGGGCAGCCCGCCCTACGCAGAGGCGCACGTTTTTGCGCCCAATTCCAAATTTTGCGTAGGGCGGGGCGCCCTCACCCCGCCGCGAATTTCGGATGCAGAACCGATGACGCCTGCACGGGCCGATGTAGGCATCGGCCCCTACGCAGGGGACGGAGCGTTACCAGAAAGGATGATTACGATGACGAC
>CAKTZP010000003.1 GCA_934636045.1 uncultured Oscillospiraceae bacterium | reverse complement strand
CGACGGGCGTGAGTTGCTTGTCTTCCGAACTTTTTTGCAGTCTGTCAGCGTGTCGAAAAGGGTTTTTCGACACGCTGGGCACCGAACGGAAAAACCGTTCGGTGCGTTTTTTTGACCGGTGCAAATTTTATACCGGTATTCCTCCCGCGCTGCAGAAGAAAAACAAAAAATGCCGCGCGACACAAGATCGGGCACGGCAAACAGCAAAAAAATATGAAAAAAAGGGATTTGTTGAGAAAAATTCATTGACGCAAAGAAAAAGATGTGCTATAATGGTTTCCTAGACTGCGGAAATATCGCCCAGCACACTTCCCCATGATTCTGACCGTATTATACCACGGTGCGGAAGGAATTGCAAGAGGAAGACGCAATAAACTGCCAACGCTGCCGCGCGTATCATAAACGGAGCGGCGGCAGCCGTACTCCCCGAGAATAAGCCCGCCGGAACGCGGGCGTGCGAGGACGGCACCGATACGGCGGGGAAATGTATGGCGGCGCCGATGCGCGGCCGACTTGTGCGGTGTTCCGGAGAGATGCTTTCGTGCAACACACATCCCATATTCGAGAAAGGCTGTGATGACCTAATATGCAAGTTCAGGACGTGAAGTTCGGCAAGACGGAACGGAAGAGCTACGCGAAGTATCAGGAGCTTTTGCAGATGCCGAATCTGCTGAAGATCCAGAAGGCTTCCTATCAGTGGTTCCTCAACGAGGGGCTGCGCGAGGTGTTCCGCGACGTGGCTGCCATCAGCGACTATACCGGCAACCTCGAGCTGTCGTTCCTCGACTACTCGCTCGACGAGAAGCCCAAGTACACCGTTGAGGAGTGCAAGGAGCGCGACGCGACCTACGCCAAGCCCATCAAGGTGCGCGTGCGTCTGCTCAACAAGCAGACCGGTGAGATCAAGGATCAGGAAATTTTCATGGGCGATTTTCCGCTGATGACCAACGGCGGTACGTTCGTGATCAACGGCGCCGAGCGCGTCATTGTTTCGCAGATCGTGCGCTCGCCGGGCATGTACTACGGCGACACCGTGGACAAGGCCGATCAGCACGTCTACACCGCAACGGTCATTCCGTACCGCGGCGCATGGCTGGAATACGAGACGGATCTGCAGAACTGCTTCTATGTCCGTATCGACAAGAACCGCAAGCTGCCGATCACCTGCCTCATCCGTGCCCTCGGCGTGGAGACCGACGGGCAAATTTTGGAGCTGTTCGGCGAGGATGAGCGCATCAAGGCCACGCTGGAAAAGGACCCCTGCAAGACCCGCGAGGACAGCCTGCTGGAGATCTATCGCCGTCTGCGCCCGGGCGAGCCGCCCACAGTCGAGAGCGCCGAGTCCTATCTGGACGGCCTGTTCTTCGACCCGCGCCGCTACGACGTTTCGAAGGTCGGCCGCTATAAGTTCAACAAGAAGCTCGACATCTGGAGCCGCCTGAGCGGCCAGGAGCTTGCCGAGCCGATCGCCGACCCGCGCACGGGCGAGATTCTCGCCATGCCCGGCGACGTGCTCAACCGTGCGCAGGCCAAGGCGCTTTCTGAGCGCGGCGTGTGCGATGCGGTTATCACGGTGGGCGGCAAGACCCACAAGATCTTCTCCAACTTCATGGTGGACATGAAGAGCTTTGTCGATTTTGACCCCGCGCAGTACGGCATTAAGGAAAAGGTCTGCCGCAGCGTCCTGTTTGAGATGCTCGATACCGTTCCCGCCGACGGCTGGGAGGATGCGATCGAGGAGCGCCGGGACGACCTGATCCCGAAGAACATCACCCGCGAGGACATTCTTGCGTCGATCAACTACCTCAACTGCGTCGTCTGCGGCGCGGGCACGACGGATGACATCGACCATCTGGGCAACCGCCGCCTGCGCTGTGTGGGCGAGCTGCTGCAAAACCAGTTCCGCGTCGGCTTCACCCGCCTCGAGCGCGTGATCCGCGAGCGCATGACGGTGCAGGACATGGATACCGTCACCCCGCAGAACCTCATCAACATCCGTCCCGTGACCGCGGTCATCAAGGAGTTCTTCGGCTCCTCGCCGCTGTCGCAGTTCATGGATCAGAATAACCCGCTGGCCGAGCTGACGCACAAGCGCCGCCTGTCCGCGCTCGGCCCCGGCGGCCTGAGCCGCGAGCGCGCTTCGTTCGATGTTCGAGACGTGCACTACAGCCACTACGGCCGTATGTGTCCGATCGAGACGCCGGAAGGCCCGAACATCGGCCTGATCAACTATCTGGCCAGCTTTGCTCAGATCAATGAATACGGCTTCGTGGAAGCACCGTATCGCAAGGTTGAGCGCGTGTATGACGAAAGCGGCAAGTATACCGGCTCCCGTGTGACCGATACGGTCGAATACATGGCCGCCGATGTGGAGGACGACTACTATATCGCGCAGGCGAAGGAGCCTGTTGACGAAAACGGCATGCTGGTCAACACCCGCGTGACCTGCCGCCACCGCGACGAGATTATCGCCGTGGACCGCGAGGTCATCGATTACCTCGACGTTTCGCCGAAGATGATGACCTCCATTGCGACGGCGTTCATTCCGTTCCTGCAAAACGACGACGCCAACCGTGCCCTGATGGGCGCGAACATGCAGCGCCAGGCCGTGCCGCTGATGGTCACGGAGGCGCCGATCGTTGCCACCGGCATCGAGCAGAAGTGCGCCGTGGACTCCGAGGTCTGCATCAAGGCCGAGGGCGACGGCACCGTGACCCGCGTCAGCGCCGACAGCGTGTCCGTTCGCTATGACAGCGGCGAGATCAAGGACTACCGGCTGACAAAGTTTGCCCGCTCCAACCAAGGCACCTGCGTCAACCAGCGCCCGATCGTCGCCGTGGGCGAGCGCGTGACCTTCGATCAGGTCATCGCCGACGGCCCGGCCTGCTCGCAGGGCGAGATCGCACTGGGCAAGAACGTGCTCATCGGCTTCGTCACTTGGGAAGGCTACAACTACGAGGACGCCATCCTGCTCAACGAGCGGCTGGTGCGCGAGGACGTGTTCACCTCCATCCACATCGAGGAGCACGAGACCGAAGCGCGCGACACGAAGCTCGGACCGGAAGAGATCACCAGAGATATCCCCAATGTGGGCGAAGATACCCTAAAGGATCTGGACGAGGACGGCGTCATCCGCATCGGCGCCGAGGTCAAGTCCGGCGACTATCTGGTCGGTAAGGTCACGCCGAAGGGCGAGACGGAGCTGACCGCTGAGGAACGCCTGCTGCGCGCCATCTTCGGCGAAAAGGCGCGCGAGGTGCGCGATACCTCCCTGAAGGTGCCGCACGGCGAGGCCGGCATCGTGGTGGACGTCAAGGTCTTTACCCGCCACAACGGCGACGAGCTGGCGCCGGGCGTCAACAAGGTCGTCCGCGTGTATATCGCGCAGAAGCGCAAGATCTCCGTCGGCGATAAGATGGCCGGCCGCCACGGCAACAAGGGCGTTGTCTCGCGCATCCTGCCGGAGGAGGATATGCCCTTCCTGCCCGACGGCACGCCGCTGGATATCGTGCTGAATCCGCTGGGCGTTCCGTCCCGTATGAACATCGGTCAGGTTCTGGAGGTCCACCTCGGCTACGCCGCCCATGCGCTGGGATGGAAGGTCGCAACGCCGATTTTCGACGGTGCAAACGAGAAGGACATCCGCGAGACCCTGCAGCTGGCCGGCCTGCGCGAGGACGGCAAGACCGTCCTGTACGACGGCCGTACCGGCGAGCCGTTCGATAACCTCGTTACCGTCGGTTATCCGTACTTCCTCAAGCTCCACCATCTGGTCGACGATAAGATCCACGCGCGTTCCACCGGCCCGTACAGCTTGGTCACGCAGCAGCCGCTTGGCGGCAAGGCGCAGTTCGGCGGCCAGCGCTTCGGCGAAATGGAAGTCTGGGCGCTGGAGGCTTACGGCGCTGCCTATACGCTGCAAGAAATTCTGACCGTCAAGTCCGACGACGTGACCGGTCGTGTGAAAACCTATGAAGCCATCGTCAAGGGACACAACGTTCCCAAGCCCGGCGTTCCGGAATCGTTCAAGGTTCTGGTCAAGGAGCTGCAGTCGCTCTGCCTCGATATCCGCGTGCTGGATGATCAGGGCGAGGAGATCGAGCTGCGCGACGAGGACGAGGACGATACGGTCTACACCGCCGGAAACGAAAACTACGTGACCGACGAAAATGAAGTGCTCTCCTCCGGCTACGGCATCGACAGCGACAGCGACAGCGTTGACAGCGATGTGAACGCGATCTCGCAGATCATCGGGCTGGGCGACGAGGACGACGATCCCGCCGACGACGAGGAAGACGATTTCGACTTCAGCGACGCCGACGACGAAGAATAAAGGAGGAGGAATACCATGAGCAACAAGACTTTCAGTGCAATCAAAATCGGTATTGCTTCACCGGAAATGATTCGCCAGTGGTCCTACGGCGAGGTCAAAAAGCCGGAGACCATCAACTACCGCACCCTCAAGCCCGAGCGCGACGGCCTGTTCTGCGAGAAGATTTTCGGACCGACGAAGGACTGGGAGTGCCACTGCGGCAAGTATAAGAAGATCCGCTTCAAGGGCAAGATCTGCGACCGCTGCGGCGTCGAGGTCACCAAGGCCAAGGTGCGCCGCGAGCGCATGGGTCACATCGAGCTGGCCGCGCCGTGCAGCCACATCTGGTACTTTAAGGGCATCCCCTCCCGCATGGGTCTGCTGCTGGACATCAGCCCGCGCATTCTGGAGAAGGTGCTGTACTTTGCCAGCTACATCGTCACCGACCCCGGCGACGCCCCGCTGAGCAAGTGCCAAATCCTCTCAGAGAAGGAATACCGCGATATGCGCGAGAAGTATGAGGACGATTTCGACGCCGGAATGGGCGCGGAGGCCGTCAAGAAGCTCCTCGCGGAGATCGATCTGGAGAGCCTGTCTGTGCAGCTGCGCAGCGAACTGAAAAACGCCAACGGCCAGAAGAAGCTGCGCATCATCAAGCGTCTCGAGGTCGTGGAAGCCTTCCGTCTGTCCGGCAACAAGCCGGAGTGGATGGTCATGGACGTGCTGCCGGTCATCCCGCCGGACATCCGCCCGATGGTACAGCTCGACGGCGGCCGCTTTGCGACCTCCGACCTGAACGACCTTTACCGCCGCGTTATCAACCGCAACAACCGCCTCAAGCGTCTGCTGCAGCTGAGCGCCCCGGACATCATCATCCGCAACGAAAAGCGCATGCTGCAGGAAGCGGTCGACGCGCTGATCGATAACGGCCGCCGCGGCCGCGCCGTCACCGGTGCGAACAACCGCGCGCTCAAGTCCCTGTCCGACATGCTCAAGGGCAAGCAGGGACGCTTCCGCCAGAACCTGCTGGGCAAGCGTGTCGACTATTCCGGCCGTTCCGTTATCGTTGTCGGCCCGGAGCTGAAGCTGTATCAGTGCGGCGTGCCGAAGGAAATGGCCATTGAGCTGTTCCGCCCGTTCGTCATGAAAAAGCTTGTCGAAGACGGCTTTGCCAACAACATCAAGAGCGCGAAGAAGAAGATCGACAAGGGCGAGCCCGAGGTCTTCGACGCGTTGGAAGAGATCATCAAGGATCGCCCCGTCATGCTCAACCGTGCGCCGACGCTGCACCGCCTGGGCATTCAGGCCTTTGAGCCGGTGCTGGTCGAGGGCCGTGCGCTGAAGCTGCACCCGCTGTGCTGCACCGCGTTCAACGCGGACTTTGACGGCGACCAGATGGCGATTCACGTGCCGCTGTCGGCAGAGGCGCAGGCGGAAGCCCGCATGCTGATGCTCTCGGCGAACAACCTGCTGCGTCCGCAAGACGGCAAGCCCGTCACCGTTCCGACGCAGGATATGATCCTCGGCACGTACTACCTGACCTACGTCCGTCTGGGCAAGGAGGAGAAGGGTGCAGAGGAGGTCTTCGTGACCGACGCGGGAGACTTTGATCTGCCGGTGAACCAGCTGGTCGACGGCAATCTGGTCGAAAAGGCGATCGACGAGGCTGAGCGCCTCCATAAGAAAGCGCCGCAGTTTATCGCGAAGCATGCGTATTCCAACCCCGATGAGGCCATCAAGGCCTATTCCTGCGGCGCCATCGGTCTGCACGCGCCTATCCGCGTGCGCTACGGCAAAATGATCGACGGCGCGATGCAGTATCAGATCATCAACGCGACGGTCGGCCGCCTGATCTTCAACGAGCCGATTCCGCAGGATCTTGGGTTTGTCGACCGCTCCAAGCCGGAAAATGCCTTCGAGCTGGAAATCAGCTTCCTCGTCGGCAAGAAGAAGCTCGGCGTGATCATCGACAAGTGCATCCGCAAGCATGGCTTCACCATCGCAACCGAAATGCTCGACCGTGTGAAGGCGCTGGGCTATAAGTACTCCACCAAGGGCGCAATCACCGTTTCCATCGCCGACATGGCGATCCCGGAGAAGAAGTACGAGCTGGTTGAGGAGGCGGAGGCCAATGCCGTCAAGATCGACCGCAAGTATAAGCGCGGCTTTATCACCAACGACGAGCGCTATCGCTTGGTCGTGCAGCAGTGGGAGCAGACCATCAAGGACGTTACCGGCGCGCTGCAGGACAACCTTGACCGCTTCAACCCCATTTATATGATGGCTGACTCCGGCGCGCGCGGCAGCATGAACCAGATCCGTCAGCTGGCCGGCATGCGCGGTCTGATGGCGGACACCAAGGGCCGCACCATCGAAATCCCGATCAAGGCCAACTTCCGTGAAGGCCTGTCCGTTCTGGAATACTTCATCTCCTCCAGAGGCGCACGAAAGGGCATGAGTGACACCGCCCTGCGTACCGCGGACTCCGGTTATCTGACCCGTCGCCTGGTCGACGTTTCGCAGGAGGTCATTATCCGCGAGCACGACTGCGGCACGAAGCATGGCATCAACCTTGCCGAGGTCGTGGAAAAGGGACAGGTCATCGAGACCTTTGCTGCCCGTATCCATGGCCGCTTCCCCGTCGAGGACATCTGTGACCCCGAGACCGGCGAGCTGCTGATCTCCAAGGATCAGATGATGTTCGAGGACGACGCGAAGCTCCTTGAGGCACACGGCGTGCACAGCGTCTACGCCCGCACGGTGCTCGGCTGCCGCGCCCGCAGCGGCGTTTGCGCCAAGTGCTACGGCATGAACCTTGCGACCTCCAAGCTGGTCAACCTCGGCGAGGCGGTCGGCATCATCGCCGCGCAGTCCATCGGCGAGCCGGGCACGCAGCTGACCATGCGTACCTTCCACACCGGTGGTGTTGCGGGCGACGATATCACACAGGGTCTGCCCCGTGTTGAGGAGCTCTTCGAGGCGCGTAAGCCGAAAAAAATGGCAGTTCTTGCGGAGACCGACGGCGTGGTCGCGGTCGACGAGAGCCACAGAAGCGCACTGCGCGACATCACCGTTACGTCCGATGACGGCGAGGTCAAGCTCTATCAGGTGCCGTATTCCATCGGCCTGAAGGTCGAAGACGGCAAGCGCATCAAGAAGGGCGAGCCCATCACCGACGGCGCGCTGAACCCGCATGACGTGCTGCGCATCTCCGGCGTCGAGGCGGTGCAGAACTATCTGACGCAGGGCGTTCTGGCGGTTTACCGCCAGCAGGGCGTTGACATCAACGATAAGCACATCGAGGTCATCATCCGTCAGATGATGCGCAAGGTGCGCGTGGAGGATCCCGGCGACACGAACCTGCTCAGCGGCACGGTCGTGGACGTTTACGAGTTCAACGATGCCAACGACGAGATCCAGCGCCGCATCGAGGCCGGCGAGACCGACCTGCGCCCGGCGACGGATACCCTGATGCTCATGGGCATCACGAAGGCCTCGCTGGCGACGGAGTCCTTCCTGTCTGCCGCCTCCTTCCAGGAGACCACGAAGGTGCTCACCGAAGCTGCCATCAAGGGCAAGGTCGACCATCTGGTTGGTCTGAAGGAGAACGTCATCATCGGTAAGCTCATCCCGGCCGGTTCCGGTCTGGATATCTACCGCCATTATGACGTGGAGCAGTGGCCTGAGAGCGAAGTCACGCAGGACATGATTGACAACGAACTGAACTGAGAATTCGGGGCTGCCCTTTTTGGACAGCCCCGAAGTATTATAGAAAGGGCGAATGCAATGAATAAAAAATTCATGTTACTGATCGTGTGCCTGCTGACGGTCTGCGGACTGACCGGCTGCGCGTTGCTGCCGGGGCTGTCGTTTGGCGGCACGGCGACGGAGCGGACGGAGGCGCCGATGTTCCCGGAAACCATCACGATCCTTCAGACCGAGCCGGAAACCGAACCCGAGACGGAGCCGGAAACTGAGCCGGAGACTCGTCCGGAGCATTCGGAGCTGTACATTCCCGGCCTCTCCGTCGAGGATGTGATTACGTACTTTAACGAGGTCTGCCTCGATAGTGAGTATGTCGACTCCGGCGACCCCACCGTTGTGCAGAAATGGGCGGAGCCGGTGCTCTATACGCTCAACGGCGACTACACGGACGAGGATCTGGCGGCCATTGATAAAATGGCGGACATCCTCAACGGTATCGAGGGCTATCCGGGCTTTTATTGGACGGACGACCCGGATGCGGCGAATTTGCGCATCAATTTCTGGAGTCAGGACGAGCTGATGCTCGAGATGGGCGAGTACGTCCAGGGAGACCTGTGCGACGGTATTGTGCATTACTGGTACGACGGCAACAACGCAATTTTCTCCGAGGACATCGGCATCCGTGCCGACATGGACCAGTACCTGCGCAATTCCGTCATTCTGGAGGAAATCTACAACGGCACCGGCGCGACACAGGATACCATGCTGCGCCCGGACAGCATCATTTACCAGGAGTATTCCGAGGCGCAGGACTTGACCGATGTCGACGTGCTGCTGCTTCGGCTGCTGTATCATCCGTCGATCGAGTGCGGCATGAACGCCGCGCAATGCGAAGCGGCCATCCGCGCGCTGTATTAGTGAGGCGGCTTGAAAGACAAGGCAATCACCCTTCTCCCGAATACCGAGGCTTCGGTATTCGGGAGATTTTTTCGCCTGCGCAGCGCGTGAAAATCGAACATACGTTTTAAAAATACGGTTTTTTGGGGTTTTTCCTAAAAATTTCCTGTGCAATCCGCACAAAAGTGGGAAAAAGTGATTGATTTTTCACTGCGGAAATAGTATACTGTTAGCAAAGTGGAGCAAAATGGATGAAAAATGAGCAAAATGGAGCGAGGTGAAGCAGATGTTCGGACAATACAAGCACGCGTTGGATGCGAAGGGGCGGCTCTTCGTCCCGGCAAAGCTCAAGGACGAGCTGGGCGAGGCGTTTTATATCGCCAAGGCGCCGGACGCCTGCCTCACGGTCTACCCCGAGGCGGAGTGGCAGCGGGTGCTCGAGCACTGCAACGAGCTGCCGGCCTCGAAGGCGCGCGCCATGCGCTTCTTCTTTGCCAACGTGACCAAGTGCGAGCCGGACAAGCAGGGACGCTTCCTGCTGCCGGAGTCGTTCCGCCGCTATGCCGGCATCGAGCAGGAGGCCATCTTCCTCGGTCAGGCTGGGCGGGCGGAGATCTGGTCGGCCGAGCGCTATGCGGCGGAGGAGGCCAAGTACCTCACGCCGGAGGCGATCGCCGCCGCGATGGAGGAGCTGGGCTTCTGATGGAATTTGTTCACAGATCGGTTTTGCTGGACGAGTGCATCGAGGCGCTGAGCATCCGGCCGGATGGCATCTATGTCGACGGGACGCTCGGCGGCGCCGGACATTCCTTCGAAATCGTAAAGCGCCTGACGACCGGACGGTTGATCGGCATCGACCGCGACCGGGTGGCCCTGACAGCGGCAGAGGAACGGCTGCGGCCGTACCTTGACCGCGTGACGCTGGTGCACGCCAATTTTTCTGAGATTCGTTCTATTCTGAATAATTTATCGATTCCCGGCGCGGACGGAATGCTGTTTGACCTCGGCGTTTCGTCGCCGCAGCTGGACGACGCGGAGCGCGGCTTTTCCTATATGGCCGACGCGCCGCTGGACATGCGCATGAACCGCGACGACCCGCTCACGGCGGCAGAGATCGTCAACACATGGTCGGCCGAGGAGCTGCGCGGGATCTTCTACGAATACGGTGAGGAGCGCTACGCGCCGCAGGTCGCCGCGGCGATCGTCCGGCGGCGGGAGACCAAGCCGATCGAAACGACGCTGGAGCTGGCGGAGATCATTCGCAGCGCCATGCCGCCGCAGGCGCTGCGCGAAAAGCAGCATCCCGCGAAGCGGTGCTTTCAGGCCATCCGCATTGCCGTCAACGACGAGCTCGGCGCGGTGCGTCGGCTGATGGAGGACGCCATCGACTGTCTCAACCCCGGCGGACGGCTGGCGGTCATCACCTTCCACTCGCTGGAGGACCGCATTGTGAAGACAGCAATGCAGGCTGCGGCGAAGGGCTGCACCTGCCCGCCGGAATTTCCGGTGTGCGTGTGCGGCAAGAAGCCGCGCGTGACCGTGCTGACGCGCAAGCCGATCGTTTCCGGTGCGGCGGAGCTGAACGAAAATCCCCGCGCGCGCAGCGCCAAGCTGCGCGTGGCGGAAAAGCTGTAACCGATTTTTTGTGAAGGGAGCGCTGCTTTATGGCGCAGCGGGAACAATACCGTACCAACGGCGCGGCGGCGTATGACGTTTTTGCAGATAGCACGGCACGCCAGCTGGTGCGCCGGACGCTCCTGCCCGAGGAGCCGCGGCGCAAGGCGAAGAAGACCAAGGTGCTGCCGCAGCGGCGGGTCAGCCTGCTGCGTGTGACCGGCGTGGCGCTGACGCTGGGGCTGCTGCTGCTTTCGGTGTTCAGCTTTGTGAGCCTCTATGAGGCGCAGAGCCGGACGGCGGAGCTGGAGGACACCTATGCGGCGCTGGCCGAGGAGCAGAAGGAGCTGACGGCGCTGTATGAGCAGGGCATCGACCTTGACCGCATTGCAGCGCGCGCAGAGAGGCTCGGACTGCACCGGGCAACCGGCGATGAGATTGTAACGGTACATGTTCCCGGCGGCGACAGCACAGAGGTGTTCGAGCAGACGGAGGAGCCGGGCTTTTTTGCGCAAATCGGAGAAATTTTCCGCGGAGTTTTTCGGAACGTGGCGGAATACTTTTCCTGAACCGGAATATATATTCAAGGACAAGGGCGGCAAGGAATCTACGCCGCCCTTGTTTTTGAATCTATTCCGGGGAGGCCGACATGAAGCGAAGGGACGTTCCGAGAAGGCCGCGGCGCATGCGCGCCAAGGCGCAGGGAGTCACGGACACCGATATCCGGCGCGGGATCGTGATGATGATGGGGCTGCTGGGGATCGCGGCGTTTTTGGCCGTGCTCGGGCAGCTGGTGCGCCTAATGCTGGTCGAGCACGACTACTATGAAGGCAAGGCCATCCGCAATCAGACGCGCAGCACCAGCGTGACGGCCTCGCGCGGGACGATCTATGACCGCAACATGGAGGTGCTGGCCGCCTCGACGAGCGTGGAGAACATCTTCCTTGATCCGTTGGAGCTCCAACAGAACGGCGTCGACATCGACGCGCTGGCAAAAAAGCTTGCGCCGCTGCTCGGCCTGAGCGAGGAATATATCCAAAAACAGGCGGCGGACACGAGCCTGCGCTATAAGCTGCTCAAGCGGCGGCAGGAGCGCGGCGTTTGCGATGCCGTGCGCGAGCTGATTGCGCAGGAAAGGCTGGTCGGCGTCCATCTGGAGCCGGACTCCATGCGCTATTACCCGAACCACAGCGTGGCCTCGCAGCTGCTCGGCTTTACGAATACGGAAAACGTCGGATCCGAGGGGCTGGAAGCCTATTATAATAAAATTTTACAGGGCACATCCGGCGCGGTGATTACCACAAAGGGCAACAACGAGACGGAAATGCTCTATTCCTACGAAAAATACTATCCGGCGACGGATGGGGACAGCCTCGTGCTGACGATTGACCTGACGGTGCAGCGCGCGCTGGAAAAGCAGATGCGCGATGCCATCGACCGCTACGACGTGCTCAACGGTGCGTTCGGGATGGTCATGGACGTCAACACCGGCGACATCCTCGCCATGGCGACGCTGGGCGGGTACGATCCGAACAGCTATCTGGAAATTTTCGACCTCTCCAAAAGCGCCGAGCTGGAGAAGCTGTATCAAACGGCGGCGGCAAAGCCGGAGGAGACGGAGGAACGGACGGAGGCCTTTAACGCCTACAACCAAGCGGTGGCGGCGGCGCGCCTGAAGCAGTGGCGCAACCGCTGCGTGTCCGACGGCTACGAGCCGGGCTCGACCTTTAAGGTCATTACGTTGGCCGCTGCGCTGGACAGCGGGGCAGTCACGCTGCAAAACACGTTTTACTGCCGCGGGGCGGAACGCTTTGAGGGGCGCTCGCAGATTCTCAACTGCTGGCGCCATCAAGGTCACGGCTCGGAGACGACGGCGCAGGCGCTGCAAAATTCCTGCAACCTCGCCTTTGCGCACATCGGCCTTCTGACCGGCGGCGAGACCTTATATGATTACTGCAAGGCCTTCGGGCTGATGGACACAACCGGCATCGACCTGCCCGGCGAGGCCAGGGGACTGTTCCACAGCCGGGAGCATCTGGCGGACAACGCAGCCTTTGGCACGAGCTACCTGATCTCGACCTCCTTTGGGCAGACGGTAAAGCCGACGCCGATTCAGGTGGTGCGGGCGGTGGCGGCGGTCGTCAACGGCGGGTATCTGCTGCAGCCGCATGTGGTCTCGCAGGTGCTCGACGAGGACGGGAATGTGACGCAGCGCTATGAGCGCGAGGTCATCCGGCAGGTGATCTCCGAGGACACGTCTGCAACGATGTGCGAGCTGATGGAGTCGGTCGTGGCTGTCGGCACGGCGAAAAACGCGCAGGTCGCAGGCTACCGCATCGGCGGCAAGACCGGCACGGCGGAGAAAACCGACCAGCGCGACGCCTCCGGCCAGCTGACGAAGGATAAGATCGTGTCCTTTATCGGTGTGGCACCGATGGAATCGCCGCAGTATGTGGTGCTCATTGCGCTGGACACACCGAACCCGGCGACGGGACAGTATGTTTCCGGCGGCGTGATGGCCGCGCCGACGGTGGCGGCAGTGTTTGAGGATATTTTGCCGTATCTCGGCATTGCGCCGGACTACGGCACGGATGAGCGCTGCCGCGGCAGCGTAACCATGCCGGATGTGACGGGACGAAGCGTTTCCGAGGCGGCCAAGCGCCTGAAGGACGAAACGCTGGACTATCAGAAGCTCGGCGGCGGCAGCCGCGTGATCAGTCAGATCCCTGCTGCGGGACGCTCCATCCCCGGCGGCGCGACGGTGCTGCTTTACACGGACGGCACCATGCCGACGGACAAGGTGAAGGTGCCGCAGCTTTACGGCAAGACCGCCAAGGAGGCCACCGAGCTGCTGACGCCGCTGGGGCTTTACCTCCAGCCGAAGGGCGCGGACAGCAGCGCATGGCACGTGGTGGCAACGGCGCAGGACCTCGACCCCGGCACGGAGGTCGAGCGCGGCACGACCGTCACGGTGCTGTTTACGGACACCAATGATATGGATTAGAATTAGGAGAATACCATGAAGCTGAAGGAGCTGCTTGCGGGAATTGAGATATTGGAAACGAACGCGCCGATGACGCTGGACGTTGCGGGCGTGCGCTATGCGTCAAATCAGGTGCAGCCGGGCGAGCTGTTTGTGGCTGTGCCGGGCTATGCGACGGATGGGCATAAGTACATCCCCGATGCGGTGCGGCGCGGCGCGGCGGTCATCCTCTGCGAGCGCGAGATGCCCACGGGGACGCCGTGGGTACGCGTGGCCTCGTCGCGGCAGGCACTGGCAAAGCTCGGCGCGAACTGGTTCGGCCACCCGGCAAATACGATGCAGGTCATCGGCGTGACCGGAACGAACGGAAAGACCTCGGTAACCTATCTTCTGAAGGCACTTTTGGAGGGCGCAGTCGGGGCAAAGGTTGGCCTGATCGGCACGATCTGCAACCTCGTCGGCGACGAGATGCTGCCCACCGAGCGGACGACGCCGGAAAGCCTTGAGGTACAGGGCATTCTGGCAAAAATGCGCGACGCGGGCTGTACGCACGTGGTGATGGAGGTGTCATCTCACGCGCTGTATCTGCACCGAGTGGACGAAATCCCGTTCCGCGTGGGCGCATTTACGAATCTGACGGAGGATCATCTGGACTTCCACAAAACGATGGAAAACTACCGCCGGGCGAAGGCCATGCTGTTTGCGCGGTGTGAGATGGGCGTGTTCAACCTCGACGACCCGGCGGCGGAGGCCATGATGCGCGACGCGACCTGCCGGTGCTACACCGTCGGCACGACGGCCGCGGCGCAGCTGGTCGGCGAGGAGATCGACCTTGCGGCCGACCATGTGGCGCTGACGCTGCGCGAGGGCGAGACGGCCGCGCGGCTGTGGCTGGACATTCCCGGACGCTTTACGGTGAGCAACGCCCTTGTGGCCGTGGGCATTGCGCGGCAGCTCGGCATTGGGCTGGACGCGGCGGCGCGGGCGCTGGCAGGCGCGAAGGGCGTCAAGGGACGCATCGAGGTCGTGCCCACGCCGGGCAAGGACTATACTGTCCTCATCGACTATGCCCACACGCCGGACGGACTGGAAAATGTACTGCGCTCGGTGCGCGACTTCTGCAAGGGACGGCTGATCGTGCTCTTTGGCTGCGGCGGCGACCGCGACCGCGCAAAGCGCCCTATCATGGGCCGCATTGCCGAGCAGCTGGCCGACGTGGTCATTGTGACCTCGGATAATCCCCGGACGGAGGAGCCGATGGCCATCATTCGCGACATTTTGGCCGGAATGAAGCAAAAACCGGCGCTGGTGGAGGAAAATCGCCGCGCTGCAATTCGACAAGCCTTGCGTTATGCGCAAAAAGGTGATATAGTAGTGCTCGCCGGAAAGGGTCATGAGACCTATCAGATTATCGGCACGGAAAAAACACATCTGGACGAACGCGAGGAGGTCGCCTCGGCTTTATGGGAAAGCAAATGATCTCTTTGGAGCAGGCCGCGGCATGGTGCGGCGGCCGGGTCTCGGAGAAGCATAAAACAGTCGGCTTTTTCGGCGCGAATTTTGACACGCGGCTTTTGCTGCCGGGGGAGCTGTTCGTGGCCCTGAAGGGGCAGCGCGACGGCCACGCCTTTGCGCGCGCGGCGATCGAACGCGGTGCGGCGGCGGTGCTGGCCAGCGAGCCGCTGGACGCGGACCTTCCCGCCATCTATGTGGATGACACGCTGCAGGCGCTGCAGCGCATTGCCGCAGCATGGCGCGAACGGCTGTCCTGCAAGGTGATCGGCATTACCGGCAGCGTCGGCAAGACCACGACAAAGGAAATGGTCGCCGCCGTGCTGGGCAAGCGCTACCGCACGGTCAAAACGGCAAAGAACTTTAACAACGACATCGGCGTGCCGGTGATGCTGCTGCGCATCACGCCGGAGGACGAGATGGCCGTGCTGGAGATGGGGATGAACCACTTCGGGGAGCTGTCCGTCCTGACGCGGCTGGCGCAGCCCGATCTGGCGCTCATTACGAACGTCGGCACGATGCACATCGAAAACCTCGGCTCCCGCGAGGGAATTTTGAAGGCAAAGCTCGAGATCCTCGAGGGACTGCGGCCGGGCGGGCGCGTCATCTTCTGCGGCGACAACGACCTGCTCTCACGCGAGGCGGCACGGTATGGCGCGCTGACCTTCGGCCTCGGTGCGGGCTGCGCTGTGCACGGCAGCGGCGTGACGGCCGGCGAGGGACGGACGGACTTCACCGTCACCGCCGGGGAGACAGAATTTGACGTGACCCTGCCGCTGACGGGCGAGCACAACGTGCTTGACGCGCTGGCGGCGGCGGCAGTCGGCTTGGAGCTCGGTGTGACGCCGGCGGAGATCGCCGCGGCACTGACGGGGTTCGAAAACACCGGCCACCGGCAGCGGGAGCTGACGCTTGGCGGCATTCATGTTATCGACGACTGCTACAACGCCGGGCCGGAATCGATGCGCGCGGCGCTGAATGTGCTGGCGCAGGCGAGGGGACAGCGCATCGCGGTGCTCGGCGGGATGCTGGAGCTGGGCGATTTTGCGCCGCAGGCACACTATGACGTCGGCGCTTACGCCGCCGAACGGGCGGAGCAGCTGTACGTCTATGGCGACAACAGCGAAAACTACGTGCGCGGGGCGGCGGAGCATGGCCTGACCTGCGCAAAGCAATATGATACGCACGAGGCGCTGTGCGCAGCACTGCTGTCCGCGCTGCAGGCCGGCGATACGGTGCTCATCAAGGGCAGCCGCGGCATGCGGATGGAACGCGTGCTGGAACGATTGACAGAAGAAAGCAAAAACGGAGGAATTTAACATGGATGCGAATATTTATTGGGTGCTGGGCGCGGTGCTGGCCGGCTTTGCGGCGGCGCTGCTGCTGGGGCGGATATTGATCCCGGCGCTGCGCGCGCTGAAGGCAGGACAGTCCATCCGCGAGGTCGGCCCGAAGTGGCACAACGGCAAGGCAGGCACACCGACGATGGGCGGCCTGACGTTCATTGCGGCCTCCGCGCTGTGCATTCCGTTCAGTATTTTCGCACTGAAAAAGGGAGAGTATTCGCAGCTTTTGGTGCTGGCGCTGGCGCTGATGTTCGGCGCGATCGGCTTTTACGATGACTTTATCAAGGTCAAGAAAAAGCGTAACCTCGGCCTGACGGGACTGCAAAAGCTGGTGCTGCAGGTCGCTGCAGCAGTCGTGTTCCTGCTGGCGATGCACTTTACCGGTGCTTTGAAGTATGATCTTTACATCCCGTTTGTGAAGGAGCCGGTCGCCTCGGTGCCGCCGGTGCTGTATCTGGCGGTCGCCATCTTTATTATCGTCGGCTGCGTCAACGCCGTCAATCTGACCGACGGCATCGACGGCCTTGCAACGGGCGTGACGATGCCGGTGATGGTGTTCTTTACCCTGACGGCCGTTTCGATGAAGCGGCTGGGGCTGGCAACCTTCCCGGCGGCGCTGCTGGGCGGCCTTGGCGGCTTCCTCTGCTACAATTTCTATCCCGCGAAGGTGTTCATGGGCGACACGGGATCCCTGTTTTTGGGCGGCGCGGTGGTTGGCATGGCCTTTGCACTGGATATGCCGCTGGTGCTGCTGTTGGTCGGCCTGATCTATATCATCGAAACCCTTTCGGATATCATTCAGGTCACTTATTTCAAGCTCTCGCACGGCAAGCGCGTGTTCAAAATGGCGCCGATTCATCATCACTTTGAGATGTGCGGCTGGACGGAAAAGAAGATTTGGGTCGTTTTCGTCACCGTTACGGCGCTGATGTGCGTGCTGGCATGGTTCGGCGTGCGCAGCTGGTTCTGATCAATCTGGGAAAGGAGGGCGGCAATGCCCCGCGATTTGTCTGTTCGCGCGGGAACTCGCAAGACGACAAAGAGCGATCTCGGCGCAATTGATCTGCCGTACTTTTTTCTGACGCTGCTGCTGGTTGCAGTGGGGCTGATCGTGCTGCTTTCGGCAAGCTATGCTCGAGCATACCATGTAACAGGAAATTCTGCAAGTTATTTCACAAGCCAATTTGTTTTTGCGCTGATGGGCGTGGCGGTACTGCTGCTCGTCAGCCGGGTGCCGTATGACTGGTACCGGAAATTCTACCGGCTGATCTATGCCGTGACGGTGCTGCTGCTCATTGCAGTGCTGCTTGTCGGCACGAACGTCAACGGCGCGACGCGGTGGATCAGCCTCGGGTTTGCGCAGTTTCAGCCCTCTGAGATTGCAAAATTCTCGCTGATCGTAACGCTTTCGGTCATTATGAGCCGCTATCGCGACGAGATCAAGTCCCTGCGGGTGTTTTTCCTCTGTGCGGGGTCGCTGGTGCTGATTGCGGCGCTGCTGATTCTGGAGCCGCACTTTTCCGCAACGATTATCATTGCCTCGCTGTGCTTTTGCATGATGGCTGTCGGCGGCGTGAACTGGAAATATCTGGGCATCGTCATGGCGCTCGGCGGGGCGGGGCTGCTGCTCCTGCTGCTGACGGGCGGCTACACAAGCGAGCGCATCACCGCGTGGCTCGACCCGGAATCCGACCCGCTGGATTCGGGACTGCAGATTTTGCAGTCGGAATACGCCATTGGCTCCGGCGGTCTGCTGGGGCTAGGCCTCGGGCGCGGGCGGCAGAAGTATCTGTACCTGCCCGAGGAGCACAATGACTATATTTTTGCGATTGCCTGCGAGGAGCTGGGCTTTCTCGGCGCGGCGGCGATTTTGCTGCTATTCGCGCTGCTCATCCTGCGCGGCTATTGGATCGCGATCCATGCGCGCGACCGGTTTTCCATGCTGCTGGGCACGGGACTGACGACGCTGCTGGCGCTTCAGGTGCTGCTGAATGTGGCGGTCGTGACGAATCTTCTGCCCGCAACGGGCATTTCACTGCCGTTCTTTTCCTCCGGGGGAACGGCGCTGATCATGCAGCTGGCCGAATGCGGCATTGTGCTGAACATTTCCCGGAGCATTTCGCAGCGAGCGAAATAAAGGAGTGGAGAGCATGCGGGTCATTTTTACCTGCGGCGGCACCGGCGGGCACATTAACCCCGCGCTGGCGGTCGCAAAAATTCTGCGCGAACGGCGCCCGGACAGCGAGATCCTGTTTGTCGGGGCGGACGACGGCATGGAGACCAAGCTGGTGCCCCGCGAGGGCTTCCGCATCGAGACGGTCACCATTTCAAACTATCTGCGCAGCATTACGCCAGCCGCGCTGTGGCACAACGCCAAGGCGGTCGTGTGCATCCGCCGCGCGCTGCGCAAGGCCGACCGCATCATCCGCGAATTTCAGCCCGATGTCATCCTCGGCACGGGCGGCTACGCCAGCTACCCGGTGCTGCGCATGGGCGTAGAAAACGGCATCCCCACGGCGCTGCATGAGGCCAACGCCGTGCCCGGACTGGCTACGCGGCTGGTATGCGACAAGGTGGATAAAATTCTCGTCAGCTTTGCCGAGAGCAAAAAGGAATATAAGCATCAGGAGCGCGTCATCCCGGTCGGCATGCCGGTGCAGGAGGCCTTCGTTTTCACCAAGCGCGAGGACGCGCGGCGGGAGCTGGGGCTCGGCGACACGCCGCTGGTTGTCTCGGCGTGGGGCAGCCTCGGCGCACGGGAGATGAACAAGAAGATCACCCGGTTTATGGAGCTGGAATGTCAGGACGGCAGCTTCCGCCATATCCACGCGACCGGCTCGTTCGGCTGGCGCTGGATGCCGGAATATGTACGCGAGCACGGCGTCGATCTTGCGGCGCATCCGAATGTAACGATGCAGGAATATATTTATAACATGCCGACGCTGATGGCGGCGGCGGATCTGATCATCAGCCGCGCCGGGGCATCGACGCTCAATGAAATTGCGGCGGCAGGAACGCCCTGCATCATCGTGCCCTCGCCCAACGTGACGAACAACCATCAGGAGAAAAACGCCAGAGTTCTGGAGGAGCACGGCGCGGCGGTGGTCATCCGCGAGGAGGACTGCGACGGCGACCGGCTCTATGCGGTGGCCAAGGAGCTGCTGCACGACGAGGCACGGCGCAAGGCCATGCGCACGGCACTGCGCGAGATCGCGGTGATCGACTCGGCCGAGCGTATCTACCGCATTTTGCTGGAGCTGGCGCAGCAGGGACGGCACTGAGGCACGGAAATCGTCAATTTTGCATAGGATGGGGCAAATTTCCTTATGGGAGGTTTGCCTATGGGTACTTACCGAATCGTGGGCGGCGCGCCGCTGGAGGGCGACGTACCGATCCATGGCGCGAAGAACAGCGTCTTGCCGATTCTGGCGGCGACACTGGTGACGGCCAATACCTGCGTGCTGGACAATTGTCCGGAGATCTCGGATGTGGACGACGCGTTGGAGCTGCTGCGCTGCCTCGGCTGTGCGGCAGAACGGACGGGAGGCACCGTCCGTGTGGATACGGCTGCGGCGCGGCTTGCGGAGCTTCCTGCGGCGCTGATGCAGCGGATGCGGGCGGCGATCCTGTTTCTCGGCGCGATGCTGACGCGCTTCGGCGCGGCCACGCTGTCCTATCCCGGCGGCTGCAGGCTTGGCAAACGGCCGATCGATCTGCATCTGCGCGGGCTGCGCCTGATGGGCGCGGTGTGCCGTGAGGAGGGCGAGCAGCTGGACTGCTCGGCAGCGGCGCTGCGCGGCTGCACGATCGTGCTGCCGTTTCCGAGCGTCGGCGCGACGGAAAATCTGCTGCTGGCGGCGCTGGGCTGCGCGGGCGAGGTCGTGCTGTGCAATGCGGCCAAGGAGCCGGAGATTGCCGATCTGATCGGCTTTTTGCGAGCCTGCGGCGCGGAAATTGTCGGGGACGGGACGTCCGTCCTGCGCATCCGCGGGCAACAGGCGCTGCACGGCGCACACTACCGCATCCTGCCCGACCGCATGGAGGCGGCAACGTACTTAGCGGCTGCGGCCGCCACGCGCGGGCGCCTGCGGCTGCTCGACGCGAGAGCGGAGCATTTGGAGGCGGTTTTGCAGGTGCTGCACCGCAGCGGCTGCGAGATTACGGAGGAGCGCAATGCCTTAACGCTCAAATGCAGGGCGCTGGCGGCGGTCAGCCCGATCGTTACCGCGCCGTATGACGGCTTTCCGACCGACGCGCAGGCGCCGGTGATGGCTGCGATGGCCACGGCGGAGGGCGACAGCCTGATGGAAGAAACGGTCTTTTCCGACCGGTTTGCGCATGTGCCCGCGCTGCGGGCGATGGGCGCGCACATCACGACGGTTGGACGGCTTGCACTGGTGCGCGGCGGACGCCTGCACGGCGCGGCGGTCACAGCGACTGACCTGCGCGGCGGAGCGGCCATGGTATTGGCGGCGCTGGGCGCGGAGGGAGAGAGCACCGTCGGCGCGACGGAGCATTTGGAGCGCGGATATACGGCGCTCGTGCCGATCCTGCGCGAATGCGGCGCGGAGATCACGGCGATTTAACCGGAAAACAGAAGCAGAAGGGCAGTTATGGATATGGAAAACAAAAGCAGAAAGGACGAACGCCGCCGGCCGGCGGCTGCGGAGGCGGGAAAGCGCAGAACCTCTCCCGCCGCACGCGAGGCGCAGCGCCAGCGTGCCCAGCAGAAGGCGCAGCGCCGGCAGGAAGGCGCCGAGGCAGCGCGCCGGCGCGCCGCCGCTGCGGAGCAGCCGGAGGCCGCGCAGACCGCGCAGCGTGCAGAGCAAAGGCGTCAGCGAGCGGAGCAGCATCCAACACCGGTGCGCCGGGAAAAGCGCGATTCCCGCGCGGCACAGACGGCGCAGCGCCACCGCGAGGAGCGCAAGGAAAACGAGCGTCTTTCCGACCTGCGCCAGAAGCAGAAGCGCAAGGCCAAGCAGCGCACGCAGAAGGCCATGCCGGTCGACGTCTGGAAGCGGCTGCTCATTATGGCGGCGGTCGTGGCGGCGCTGGCGCTGAGCATGATCATCTTTTTCCGCGTGCGAAACGTGGAGGTGCGCGGCAACCTGTTTTACAGCGCTGAGGAGATCAGCGCGGCGACAGCCATTGCCGACGGCGACAATCTGCTGACCATTTCGCGCGGGCAGGTGGCCGGAAGTGTGATGGCGCAGCTGCCGTATATTGAGAGCGTGCAGGTGACGCGCCGTCTGCCGGATACGGTGATTGTGACGGTGACGGAATTTGACACGACCTACGCCGTGCCCGACGCGGCAGGAACGTGGTATCTTATGACCTCGACGGGCAAGCTGACCGAGCAGGTACCGGAGCTGGAGGCCAAGGCACACATTCAGGTGGAGAATCTGGTGCTCAAGGATCCGGCCGTCGGCGAGCAGGCCGTTCCCTCGGCAGACGAGGGCAAGGAGGACGCCGCACGGCGGCGTCTGGAAACGCTGCTGAAGCTCCTAAAGGAGATTGAAGCGGCGGGGCTGGTGCGTGAGGTCAGCTCGGTGAACGTGATGACGACCTCAAGCCTCAGCCTGTGGTACGGCGACCGCTTTCAGGTGGAGTTGGGTGACAGCAGCGAGCTTGCCTATAAGCTTGAGTATCTCAAGCTCATTATCGCCGAGCAGAAGGATTATACGACGGGCACGATCGACCTCAGCCTGAGCAACGGCAACGAGGCCTATGTGATCCCCAATCAGTAGAATTGCGGGGAAATTGTAAATAATTTTGGCAAAAACGAGAAATTCTATTGACCTGCGGACAAATCCACGGTAAAATAGTACAGTATAATTCTGCATATAATACACTGTCGTTATTTTCAGTATACATAGGAGGAGATTCAACATGTCCGAAGTTTACGCAGATAAGGTAGTTAATATTAAAGTGATTGGCGTCGGTGGCGCCGGCAACAACGTTGTCAACCGCATGATTGACAGCAAGATCGGCGGCGTGGAATTCATTGTTGTCAACACCGACCGTCAAGATTTGAATAAGTCCAAGTGCGAAAACAAGCTCCAGATCGGTGAAAAGCTGACCAGCGGCATGGGCGCAGGCTCCAAGCCCGAGATTGGCAAAAAGTCCGCCGAGGAGAGCAGAGCCGCCATTTCCAAGATTCTTGAGGGAACGGATATGGTCTTCATCACCGCCGGCATGGGCGGCGGCACCGGCACCGGCGCTGCACCCATCATTGCCGACCTTGCGCACGAGGCGGGGATCCTGACCGTCGGCGTCGTGACCAAGCCCTTCCGCTTTGAGGGCGCGAACCGTATGAAGCAGGCCGAGGAGGGCATCCGCGCGCTGTCTGATAAGGTCGATTCGCTCATCATCATCCCGAACGACCGGCTGAAGTATGTCACCGATCAGAAGATCACCTTTGCCAACGCCTTCGGCATCGCCGACGACGTGCTGAAGCAGGCGGTCTCTTCGATCTCCGAGCTGGTTGGCTACTCTGATCGCGTAATCATCAACCTCGACTTTGCGGACGTTTCGTCCATTATGAAGAACGCAGGCCGCGCGCACATGGGCGTGGGCACTGCCTCCGGCCGCGAAAAGGCGGAGCAGGCTGCCATGACCGCCGTCGCCAGCCCCCTGCTGGAGACCTCCATCAACGGCGCGACGGGCGTCCTGATCAACGTGACCGGCTCGGCCGATCTGGGGCTGGACGATGTCGAGACCGCCGCGAATATCGTCATGGAAGCTGCGAATCCCGAAGCGAACATCATCTTCGGTGCGACCTTTACTGAGGACTTCGAGGACGAGATGCGCGTGACCGTCATCGCCACCGGCTTTGACGATCAGAAGAAGCCTGAGGGCAAGGGGATTTTCTCCAATGCGGGCGCTGTGCGCAGCACGACGACGTCCCGCCCCGGCAGCACGGCTGCCGCTCCTGTGGACACTGCCGCGAATATCGACGACATCGATGAGATCTTTAAGATCTTTAACAAGTAAGAAGCAACCAAACGACCTACCGGGTCTTGTGGCCGCCCCCTTAGAGCAGGCGCATGAAAACCATAAGGATTTATGACGATGCGCCGCGCTCCATCAAGAGGACGGTGAAATAAGGAACAAAAGCGTACAGCGCCGCGGCGCTGCAGCAACTGCAAATTCCGTTAGGAGGCTCTGTGGCCTTATAACGGAATTTGCAGTTTTATTTTGCCGACGGATTACTGAGCCACCTCCAAATGGTGAACCTGAGCGTACAATTTTGCGATGCGAAAATTTCGGGCTTGTGATGCGGTTACTAACAGGTTACGAACAAACGCCAAAACGCAAAAAATAAGCACCTTGCAAATCGTTCGTTTGCAAGGTGCTTATTTGATGTTTTCCGGCTGTTTTTAAGCCGAAAAGTTCGGAATTTTGGAGCTACTGGCCGGACTCGGCTGAAGGTAGGGGAGGAGCTACGGCAAGCTGACACCGTCAGCTTGCTTTGAAACATGGAAAATCTCGGATTTTTCTGTTGTGTTGAAAATTGATTGCAATTCTTCGAGTCACGGCTGACCGCTCCAGAAAAAGGACACCCTAATGGGTGTCCTTTTTCTGGAGCTACTGGCCGGACTCGAACCGGCGACCTGCTGATTACGAATCAGCTGCTCTACCTGCTGAGCCACAGTAGCATTTCAATCGCGCTAGATTATTCTAGCGCAAAAGTGGCGCGATGTCAAGATAAAATCTCAGTTTTTTTGTGCGCAATGGGGTTCAGATGTATTTTCGCAGGGCCTCAAGCGATTTTTTCTCGATTCTTGAGATCTGCACCTGCGAGACGCCGAGAATCCTTGCGGTTTTGTCCTGCGTCAAGCCATGGAAAAAGCGCAGGTTGATGACCATTTGCTCGCGCTCGGTCAGGCAGGCAATGGCCTCGCGCAGAGAGATGCGTTCCACGATTTCCTCCTCCATTTCTCCGTCGGTCAGCACGTCCTCCAGCGAGAAGCCGCCCTCACCGCTGCGGCGCTGAATGGATTCGGTCGCGCCGGTGGCGGTTTCGGCTATCGCAATTTCCTCAGGCTCGAGCCCGGTCTCGCCGGTCAGCTCGGCAAGGGTCGGCTCTCGGCCGAGCGTGGCGGTAAGCCTCTGCCGGGCGGCCTTGATGCGCACGGAGCGCTCCTTAAGACTGCGGCTGACCTTGACCGTGCCGTCGTCGCGCAGGAAACGACGGATCTCCCCGGCAATCTTCGGCACGGCGTAGGTGGAAAACTGCGTACCGTAGCTTAGGTCGAAGCCCTCGACGGCCTTGAGAAAGCCGAGACAGCCGAGCTGATACAAATCATCCGGGTCGACGCCCCGGCCGAAAAACCGGCGCGCGATCGACCAGATCAGTCCGGCGTTGGCGATGACGAGCTGCTCCGCCGCGTCGCGATCGCCGCTTTTGGCGCAGCGGAGCAGCGTCTCCTGCTGACCGGTCACTTTTTCCCTCCGCGGCAGACGATGCGGCGCTTCATGTGGACGGTGGTGCCCTTGCCGGGTGTGGAGGTCAGACGAAACTCGGTCATGAAGCTCTCCATGATTGTGATGCCCATGCCGCTGCGTTCCTCACCGCCGGTGGTGAACATGGGCTTGCGCGCCTGCTCGACGTCCTGAATGCCGCAGCCGCGATCCTTGATGACCAGATCGAGAACATTTTCCGGCAAAATGCGCGCCTTGAGAATAATCGGCCCGAGGCGGTCAGGGTAGGCGTGGACGATGCAGTTGGTGACGGCCTCGGAGACGGCGGTTTTGATGTCGCCGAGCTCGTCGAGCGTTGGGTCGAGCTGCGCGGCAAAGCACGCGACCGCCGAGCGGGCGAAGGCCTCGTTGGATGATTTGCTCGGAAATTCGAGATTCATGTAGTTTTCGCCCCTCATTTGGTGCATTCCTCCTTGATATCGGTGATTTTTTCAATTCCGGCGGCGCGTAAGACCTTATAGGGCTGGGCGGGAATGTTTTGCAGAACCAGCTTGCCCTCAAGCGTGTTCATGCGGCGCAGCGTATGTAAGACGACGGCAATACCGCTCGAGTCCATAAAGCGCACGCTGCGAAAGTCCAGAATACATCGCAGAGGCATGTAAATATCAATTTTTTCCGAGATCGCCTCCATGATCTCGTGGGCGCAGTGGTGGTCGATCTCGCCGGTCAGCGCGACGGTGAGCTGCCGCTCCTGCACATAGCTTGTCAGCTTCATTTTTTGCTCCTCCTCAAAAAAATACCGCATAGGGACGGCTTGTCCCTATGCGGTTAGTATACGCGGTTTTTCCTGCGGGGTCTGTCGAAAGGAATGCGCGGGTAATATTATTTGGCAAACCACTCGACGGCGGGCTGCCGGACGCGCAGCAGGTGCGCGGAGCGGTAGGCCGGCTCGAGCCCCTCGACCAGGATCTCTGTTGAGCTGACCTCGTCGAGCGCGCAGAGCGTGGCGACGACGGCACGGACGGCGCTTTGCTCCTCAAAGGCATCGGAGCAGCCGTCAAGAAATTCGCCCGTCAGGTCGACGATGCAGGTGCGGTTTTCCATGCGGACGGACAGCAGCTTCGTCCCGGCAGGAATGGGGTTGCGGATGCCGCCCACGCCCTCGTAGGCAATCAGGGCGGTCAGAACCTGCTCGGGCAGGGTGAGCGTTTCCGACGGCTCAAGCTGCATCGGGATGCCGACGAGCAGATCGTTTTCGCCGCAGACGGCGTAGAGCGTGCGGTCGTTCAAATCGGGATCGGTGGCATCGTAGAGCAGCGTTTCGTCCCGCGTCAGGCCGCTGGAAAGCTCCAGCCAGTTCAGGCGCTCCAAGGGCGCGCCCTCGACCCAGAGATCGACGGTGCGGATCTGCGGCAGCTCGGTCAGAGAATCGACCAGCGCGTAGAGCGTCAGGCGCTCCTCGGCAAAGGAATAGCGCCGCTCCGTCAGCGCGGCGGAAAGGTCAACGGTGCACACGCCGTCCTCCACGGTCACGCCGAGCAGCTGCGTCTGCGCCGGAACGGCGGGCAGCAGTCCCTCCGTAAGCAGGGCGCGGACGATGTCGGCGGGCTTTTCCGTGGGGTCGGCGGCCTGCACGGTGCGGGTCTGGCGAAGCAGGTAGCGGTTTTCCCCATCGGGGTAGTAGAGGGTCATCTGTTCCTCCTGCGGCAGCATGCCGGTGTCCTGTGTGAGAATGTCCCCGGCGGAGAGGACAAGCGGCGTGTCGCTGCCGGGCGTTTGGAAGCTGACGCGCTGGATGCCGTCGCGCTGCAAAAGCGTCCGGGCGATGCAGGCGCAGGCCAGCGAGCGCGCGGCAGGGGAGACGGCGCGGCCGGCGAAGGTCAGGCTGCACACGGCGGCGTCCGTCTCGGCCGAGAGCAGGATCCATGCCTCGGGCAGCGCGGCGGCCCCGGCGGGCGGCTGGGTGCTGAGATAAGATTGCAGCAGGGCGGTCAGCGGCAGTGCCGCGGTTTCCTCCGAAACGGCGAGGGTGACAAAGACCTTGCCGTCTGTCGGTATTGCTGCGGGGAAGTAGAATACGAAGGACTCAGCGCTCTCCGACGGCGCGGCGGCCGGCGCGCAGGCGGTAAGCAGCAGCGCGCAGAGCAGAAAATACAATACCAGGCGTTGCTTCATTGCAAGTCCTCCTCTGTGTCGAACAGCGGGAAGGTGACAACAAATTCCGTGCCGCCGCCGTCGCGCGGGGTAACGGAAATTGCGCCGTAGTTGCGCACGACCATATCGTGGACGATGGAAAGGCCGAGGCCGGCGCCGCCGGCGGCGCGGGAGCGCGCCTTGTCTACGCGGTAAAAGCGCTCAAAGATATGCGCCATGGCCTCCGGCGGAATGCCGACGCCGTTGTCTGCGACGGTTAATGTGACGTTGCTGGTGTCACGGCGCAGGGTAACACCGACCCAGCCGTACTCCCGATTGTATTTGATGGCGTTTTCGATCAGATTGAAGACGATCTGATATAGGTCGTCCTCCACGGTCATGATCGGGCAGTGGGGCACAAGATCGGCCTCAAGACAGACGGCACGCAGACCGGCCAGCGGGCGCAGCATGCGCAGCACCTTTTCGACGATGCTGACGGCATCGATGATCTCGCGTTCGTCCTCCACGGCGCTGTCGAGCTTTGTCAGAGTCAAAAGCTTCTGCGACAGGCGGCCGAGGCGGTCGGCTTCACGGCCGATGTCGCCGATGAATTCGCGCTGTGTGGCGACGTCCATCTCATTTTGCAGGATGGAGTCAGACAGGAGCTTGATGGATGCCAGCGGGGTTTTGAGCTCGTGCGACGCATCGGAAACGAACTGCCGCCGCCGCTGCTCGGAGGCCTCCAGACGCTCGGCCAGCTCATTGAATTCCTCTCCGAGCCGGTTGATCTCATCGTAGCCGCTGAGCTCGATTTTGTGCGAATAATCGCCCTCGCGCATCATGCGGACGGAGTGCAGAATGCGGCGCAGCTTGCGGGAAAAGGCGGTGGAAAACAGCAGCGAGATGACGACCACGCCGACCTCCAGCGCGATGGAAATGCGCAGGACGTTTGCCTGCACCGCGCTGATGAGCGCGGCCTGATCGAGGTCATAGTCCATCAGATAAACCGCGCCGAGCGTCTGACCGCCGCGCACGAGGGGAACGGCGACGCGGCTTTCAATCGCGCCGTCGGCATATTGCCCGAAAAACACATCCAGTCCGTCCAGTGCGCGGACGATCTCGGGAAAGAGCGTGAGCTTGCCCTCGGCGCTGCCGGTTTCGAGCGAATCGAAGACCGCCATGGCCGACGCATCGGTCACAACGGTGCGCATGGTGTGCAGATCGTCCAGTGAATTGACCGTCTGCTCCACGCGCCCGGCGGACAGATCGTCAAGCTGCAAAAGCGCCGTTGTCAGAAGCTGCGCCTTGTCCTCCAGCGTGCGGTGCTGGGCGCTGAAGATCATCTGCCGCATGGTCGCGGAGATATAGATATTCAAAAATAAGAGGACGACCGCCGTGATCGCGATATAGGCGATGGCATAGCGGAGCTGCGAGCTGCTGGGCAGCAGCAGGAGCCGTTTCTTACGCTTTGAAATAGTACCCAACTCCCCACTTTGTCATGAAATATTCCGGCGCGGCGGGCACGGTCTCCAGCTTTTCGCGGATGCGGCGGATGTGGACGTCGACGGTGCGCATGTCGCTGCGGTAGTCGTAGCCCCAGACCATGTCCAGCAGATTCTCGCGCGAATAGACGCGGTTCGGGTTGCGCATCAGCAGCTCCACGACGTCAAATTCGCGTGCGGTCAGCTCGACGGGCTCGCCGTCCTTGTAGACGTTTCGCTCCTGAATGTCCACGGTCAGACCGCCGACGGTGATGCGGCTGTCCTGCGCGGGGGCAGCGGTAGCCGAACGGCGCAGCAGCGCCCGGATGCGCGCCTTGAGTTCAAGAATATTGAAGGGCTTGGTGAGATAATCGTCCGCGCCCTGCTCAAAGCCCAAAAGCTTGTCCATATCCTCGGTGCGGGCGGTGAGCATGATGATCGGAACATCGGAAAACTGCCGGATGCGGCGGCAGGCCTCCATGCCGTCGACCTCGGGCATCATCACGTCCAGCACGATCAGCCCGACCTCAGGGTTGCGCGCCAGCTCGATGGCCTCGCGGCCGTTGGAGCCGGTGATGACCTGATAGCCGTCGTTTTGCAAATTGAAGCGAATGCCCTTGACAAGCAGCTCCTCGTCGTCAACAACCAATATTTTCACGGTGTTTCCTCCACGGTAATAAATTCTAAAATGGCGTTATAGCGTTTTTCTCCGATGCCCTCGATCTGCATCAGCTCGGAGACGGAGCGAAATGCGCCATGTACCGCGCGATAGTCGACAATGCGCTGCGCCAGCACCTCGCCAATGCCGGGAAGGGTCATCAGCGTCTCCTTGGCGGCAGAGTTCAGATCGATCCGCGCGCCGGACGCGGGCGGCGCAGCCGTTTCGCTCGGTGTGGTCGTTTCACTCGGTGTGGTCGTTTCACTCGGCGCGGCCGTTTCGCTTGGCAGGGCGGCTTCGGTCGGGGCGGCGGGCTCGTCAGATGGGGGCGCGGCGGTGGGGCGGTTGCCCCCGGTCAGCTCCGAGGACTGCGCAACGGATGCGTTGGCGGTCGTGATGCGCAGCTCGCCGCCGGTCATGCGCTGCCCGATGGCGATCCCGCCGATCAGGGCCAGAAAGAACAGGGAAATTGCCAGCAGGAGCCACTCGACTTTGATCTTTTTCATAGGCGTCTCCAAGGGCGGACGGCCGAAAATCACCGCAAAATCGCGAATTGCCCGGTTCGTCCGTTGACATCATTTCGTTTTCTGGTATAATGGTAGGCATACGAGATTCACCGTTATTATACCACAGATACATGACCCGCGGCAATCCTGCGGTGCGTGTTTTAGGAGAGAATTATGAAAAAAATCAGAGTATTCGCCTGTATTTTGTCGCTGCTATGGGTGCTGACCCTTGCCGCTCCGGCGGCCTTTGCCGAAACGGAACCGGCGGAGGGCGAGACCGAGGCCGTGACCGAGCCGGTAACGGATGAAAACGGCAATCCGGTCACGGAGGCTCCGACCGAGGGCTGGACGATGCCCGCCACGGACGACCCGGTCACGCGCGGCGACCTGCTGGAATTCGGCTTCCCGCAGGACATCGAGATTGCAGCCAAGGCGGCGATTCTGGTCGATCTGGACTCGAACACTGTGATTTATGAAATGAACATCGACGAGCAGCGGTATCCGGCCAGCCTGACGAAAATCATGACCTGCATGCTGGCCATTGAAAACGGTAATCTGGACGACGTTCTGACCGTTTCCGGCACGGCGCTGCAGAATTTGAGCGAATTCGGCAGCACGGCTGGCCTGATGGAGGGGGAGCAGCTGACACTGCGGGAGATTCTGTACTGCATCATGGTCTCGTCTGCCAACGAGGGCTGCAACGTTATTGCGGAATACATTTCGGGCGACATTGCCTCATTTGTTGACCTGATGAACCAGAAGGCGGCGGAGCTGGGCATGACCGGCACGCACTACGTCAATACCCATGGTCTGCACAATGACAACCACTACACCACTGTCCGCGATATTTCCATCGTGGCGCGCTGGGCATGGCAGAATGAGCAGTTCCGCGAGTTTGCCAGCACGACGGAGCACATCGTGCCGGCGACGAATCTCTCCGGTGAGCGGACGCTGGAAACGACGAACTACCTGACCAGCGATATCAAGGAAGACAAATACTATTACGAAAAGGCGCGCGGCGTCAAGACCGGCTTTACGACCCCGGCGGGCGGCTGCCTTGTTTCGACGGCGTCGGACGGTAAGCTGAACCTGCTGAGCGTCGTGACCGGCTGCGGCACGGAGCCGGACATGGACGGCTCGCTGAAGGACATGCGCTTTGTGGAGACGAAGCGGCTGTTTGAATACGGCTTTAATCGCTTCTCCAATCGGCAGGTGCTGACGGACACCGTGATGCTCGGCCAGCCGACGGTGCTTTACGCCGAGGGCACGGGCAGCGTGGTCGTGCGGGCGAAGGACAGCGTCTCGGCGCTGCTGCCAAACGAGTTTGACCCGGCGGAGATCACCGTGCGCCTCGACTATGACAAGGCGCAGCTGGAAGCCCCTCTGGCACGGGGCGAGACGGTCGGCACGGCGGTCGCGCTTTACCGCGGCAAGCGCGTGGCCAGCTGCGAGCTGGTAACGCTGACGGCGGTTCCGCGCGCGGAGGAAAAGCCCATCGCCACGCAGCCGAGCGCGTCGCCGGCAACGGCCGAGGCCAAAACGCAGATCTGGGATTACTGGTACATTGTCCTGCCGCTGCTGGTGGTGCTGATCATTGTCATTTTCCTGCTGCTTGTCCGCGCGGCGAACGCGCGGCAGGCCAGAAAGCGCGCCGAGGAGCGCCGCCGCAGAGAGGAACGGAGGAGACGCAGCCGTGAGCAATGAGATGCTGGCGCTGGAGCGGCGCTGCGCGGACTGCAGGAAATGCCGCCTGGGCGCGACGCGGACGAATCCGGTGTTCGGTGTCGGGCCGGTGCCGGCGCAGGTCGTGTTTGTCGGCGAGGGGCCGGGGCAGCAGGAGGATTTAAAGGGCGAGCCCTTTGTCGGCCCGGCGGGGAAGCTGCTGGACGACATGCTGTCGATCATTGACCTGAGCCGGGAAAACAGCTATATCTGCAACATTGTCAAGTGCCGCCCGCCGCAGAACCGCGACCCCATGGAGGACGAGCAGGACGCCTGCATCGGCTACCTGTACGAGCAGCTGAAGCTCTTGCAGCCGAAGATCGTTGTGTGCCTCGGGCGCATCGCGGCGATGCGGCTGATCAAGCCGGACTTTCGCATTACGCGCGAGCACGGCAACTGGACAGAGCACAACGGCGTGCTCTACACCGCGATTTACCACCCCTCGGCGCTCCTGCGCGACCCGAGCAAGCGGCCGGAGACCTTTGCCGATCTGCTGGAAATTCGAAAAAGGATGCAATATTTTTAAAGAATCAGCCGCCCTGCCGGAGCTTCCGGCAGGGCGGCATTGCTTATGTCTTGTGCGGCAGGGCGGCTTTTTTGTCAAAGCCGTGGATCCAGTCGCTCTTTAGATAGAAAATCAGGAAGACGATGCTGCTGCATGTCCATGTGAGGGGGTAGGCCGAGAAGATGACCCAGCTTTCGCCCACAATGGGGACGACAATGCTGATATAGGCCACGCGGAGGACACACCACGCGCCGAGCATGACGAACATCGGAATCATCGGCTTGCCCGCGCCGCGCATGATTGCCGCGATACAGTGCGAAAACGCCAAAACGCAGTAGAACAGCGCCTCGACCCGGATTTGCCGGATGCCGACCTCGATGGCCGCCTCATTGTTGGTGAAAAACGCCAGCAGCGGGCGGGAAAAGATCAGCAGCGCCACGCCGATCAGCTCCGCGATGATCACGCAGCTAAAAATGCCGAACACCGAGCCCTTCTTTGCCCGGTCATGCTGCCCGGCACCGAGGTTCTGGCTGACAAAGGTGGTCAGCGCCATGGTGTAGCAGGTGATGGGCAGGAAGGCAAAGCCCTCCAGCTTGGAATACGTGCCGCAGCCGGCCACGGTGTCCTCGTGGAACGTGTTGATATTCGACTGAACGACGACATTGGCGAAGGCAATGATGGAGTTCTGGATGCCGGAGGGCAAGCCGTAGCGGATGATCTCCTTGAGCATCGGTCCCTCGATGCGCAGGCGGCGGAATTGGAACTGAAAGCCCTCGCCGCCCTTGGCCAACCGAATGACGCACAAAATGGCGCTCAAAAGCTGCGAGATCGAGGTTGCCAGCGCGGCCGACCAGACGCCCCAATCGAACACACCGACAAAGAGGTAGTCCAGCCCGATATTGACCAACGAGGAGATGATCAGATAGTACAGCGGCGATTTGCTGTCGCCGACCGCCCGGAGCACGCCCATGCCGAGGTTATACATGACGATGGACAGCGCGCCGAGGAAATAGTAGCGGAAATATTCGACGGAGTATTGAAAGTAGCTGGTGTCCGTCTTCATCAGCTGCAGCAGCTTGGGCGTCAGCAGTACGCCGACAACGCTCAGCACCACGCCGCAGATCAGGCCGAAGGCGATGGTGGTATGGATGGCGCTGTCGAGCTTTTTCTCATCCTTCGCGCCGTAGTAGCGCGCGATGACGACGCCTGCGCCGACGGCAATGCCGGAAAAGAAGCCAATCAGCAAAAAAACAAGGCTGCCCGTGGAGGTCACGGCGGCATATTCCGAATTGCTCCGGAAGTGCCCGACGATCCACGCGTCAGCGGTGTTGTATAGCTGCTGAAACACCTGCCCGAGCAGGATTGGGATGGCGAAAAGAGTCAGATTTTTCCAAATAGATCCTTCTGTTAGCGAGACATTCTTTGTTTTCATTTCGAATTCACACACAAGCCGGCGCCCGCGCCGCTTTTCCTCCTATGCCTTATACTATAGCATAAGCCCGCCGCATTTGCCACCCCTATTTTTGCGGCGGCAGGAGGAAAAAACGCGGGCTGCTTTTTTAAAGCAGCCCGTCAGCGCGCCGAAAAACCATTTTCGACGCGCTGGCAGACTGTAAAAAGGTCCGAAAGACAAGCAACTCACGCCCGTCGGCGTACAAAGGTACGGTAGGGCGTGAGTTGCGCAGTAAGTCAAAATCCTTGCGAAGCAAGCTGATGCTCGGCTTGCAGAGATTGAACTATTCTGTTTTTACGAATCAAGATACAGAGGACAAAAAGCCATGAAAGAATGAACCGATTTTGACGGTTACGGACTTTTTTGACAGTCTGGCGGGCTGCTTTTTTAAAGCAGCCCGTGAATTATTTGACAACGTGTTTTTTGATAGCCTCAAAGCTTTCGGCGCTGATGACGTGCTCGATACGGCAAGCGTCCTCGGCGGCAACCTCGGGGGCGACGCCGAGCTCGGTCAGCCAACTGGTCAGCAGCGTGTGGCGCTCATAGATGCGCTCGGCGATTTCCTGCCCGGCGGGGAGCAGCGTGATCCAGCCGTTCTCGTCGACTTGGATATAGCCGTTTTCACGCAGGTTTTTCATGGCAACGCTGACGCTCGGCTTGGAAAACTCCATTTCGTTGGCGATATCGATGGAGCGCACGGCGCCGAGACGGCGACGCAGGACAAGGATGGTCTCCAGATAGTTTTCTGCCGATTCCTGAATTTTCATGTGTTCCCTCATTCCCGGATAAAATTCGTGCGGCGCTTTGGCTCGTAGTCCGGGGCGGGAACGCCGGCGGCCTTGCCTGCCTCGATGCAGCGCAGGAGCCATGCCATGTTTTCGCCGAGGGTGCGCATGGTCTGCAGCCCCTCCTCGTCGCGCCGCACCTCGTCCGGCGTGTTGCCGTGGACTTGGTTCCAGTACTGCGAGGTGACGATCGGCATGGAATTGATGCTGAAATATTTGTTCAGCCGGTCGAAGGCGGCACTGGCGCCGCCGCGGCGGCAGGAAACGACGGCTGCGCCGGGCTTCCCGGTCAGCTTGCCGCCCGCGCTGTAGAACAGCCGGTCAAGAAAGGCGCAGGCTTGGGCGCTCGGGCCGGCGTAGTAGACCGGCGCGCCGACGACCATGGCATCAAATTCGTCCAGCCGCGCGGCGAGAGCGTTGACGCCGTCGTCCTGAAAGATGCAGGGGCGGCCGCCGCGGCATTTGCCGCAGCCGATGCAGCCGGCGACGGGACGCGCGCCGACCTGTACCAGCTCGGTCTCAATGCCGTGCTTGTGCAGCGCTCCGGCGACCTCGTTCAGCGCGGTATATGTACAGCCCTTGGCGTTCGGGCTTCCGTTCAACAGCAATACCTTCATGAGCTGTGCCTCCAATTCAGAATATATTAACTATATCATACCCGAAAGCGTCGGGAAATGCAATCGGAAAAACAAGAATCCTTCGACAAAATCCGCCGCAGCGCGCATTTTACACGGATTTTACAAAACCATGGTGTTGGATTTGACGCGCGGCCTGTATGATAAGTACAGGTAAAAAAATCGAAATAAGAGGAGAAAATATGGATATTTTCAATGTGTTGACGCTCATCGGCGGGCTGTGTCTGTTCCTGTTCGGGATGAATCTGATGGGGCAGGCGCTCGAGCGGCGCGCGGGCAACAGTCTGCGCAGCCTGATCGGAAGAATGACGGATAAAGCGGCGATGGGCTTTTTGACCGGCCTCGGCGTGACGGCCATCATCCAGAGCTCGTCGGCCACGACGGTCATGGTGGTCGGCTTTGTCAACTCCGGTCTGATGACCCTGCGGCAGGCCATTAACGTGATCATGGGCGCGAATGTGGGCACAACGGTCACGGCGTGGCTGCTGAGCCTTGCGGGCATCGAGAGCGGCAACGTCTGGATCAGTCTGCTCAAGCCGACGTCGTTCACGCCGATTCTCGCGCTGATCGGCATCATTCTATACATGTTCTGCAAGGACGACCGGAAGAAGGACACCGGGACGATTTTGCTGGGCTTTGCCACGCTGATGTTCGGCATGGAGACGATGAGCGGCGCGGTTTCCGGACTGAAGGATGTGCCGGGCTTTGCAGAGCTGTTCCTGCGCTTCCAGAATCCGATCCTCGGCGTGCTGGTGGGCGCGCTGCTGACGGCGATCATCCAGTCCAGCTCGGCCTCGGTGGGCATTTTGCAGGCGCTGTCCTTTACCGGGCAGGTCAGCTATGCCGCCGCCGTGCCGATCATCATGGGACAGAACATCGGCACCTGCATCACGGCGATCATCGCCTCGGTCGGCACGAACAAGAACGCCAAGCGCGCCGCGGTGGTGCACCTGATGTTCAATATCATCGGCGTGGTGGTGCTGCTGACGGTCTTTTCCATCGTCAAGACGGTCGCCGCACCGGCGATCCTGAACGAAAACGCAACGACCTATGGCATTGCGGTCGTGCACTCCATTTTCAATATTCTCTGCACGGCGATCCTGCTGCCGATGGGCGGATGGCTTGAGAAGCTAGCGGTGCGGCTTGTGCCGGACAGCCGCCGCAAGGAGACGGTCACGGAGCTTGACGAGCGCCTGCTGGCGACCCCGGCGATCGCACTCGAGCGCAGCCGCGCGGTGGCGGGAAAAATGGCGCGCTGTGCCGTGCAGGCGCTGAAAAACGCGCTGCAGTGCGCCACGGACAGCCGGATGGAGCTGGCGCAGAGCATCCGCAAGGATGAGGAGCAATGCGACCATTTGGAGGATCTGCTCGGCACGTACCTCGTGCGCGTCAGCGCGCAGAAGCTCAGCGAGGCCGAAAGCAGCGAGGCAACGGAGCTTTTGAAGGTCATCGGCGACTTTGAGCGTATTTCTGACCACGCGGTGAACATTCTGGAGGCGGCCGAGGAGCTTACGGCAAAGAAGCTGACCTTCTCTGACGCTGCGCAGCGGGAGCTGCGGACGCTGAGCGCAGCCGTGGACGAGATCCTGACCCTAACGCTGCGGGCGTTTGCCTCCGGCGACGAGGCGGTGGCTGCGCAGGTCGAGCCGCTGGAGCAGGTCATCGACACGCTGAAGGAGCAGCTGCGCACGAGCCACATCCTGCGAATGCAGCAGGGCAGCTGCAGCATCGAGGCAGGCTTTATCTGGGCGGATCTGCTGACCGATTTGGAGCGCACGTCCGACCATTGCTCGAACATCGCCGGATGTATCATTGATATTGCAAGGCACCATCTGAATCTGCACGAGACGCTCCGCACGGCAAAGCTCGACGACGGCAACTTCCGCGATGCGTACCGCCGCTACGCAGAGAAATATGCGCTGAATTAAGAGAAGAATCGAAGCCGGTTCTCCCTGCGGAGAACCGGCTTGTTGTATACTGTCTCAACACTTGGCCAGCAGAGACAGCAGGAGCCCTTTGCAGCGGGCCTCGTCCATGTTATAGACGACAGCGGCGTTGGGTGCAAAGCCGTAGCCGCGGCGGTCAATGACGAGCTGACCGTCCGCCATGCCGCCGGAGCAGTCGACGCGGCAGACCTCACGGCGCACATCGGTGACGGTGGCGGGGTCAATGGCGGGGGCAACGGCTGCCCAGTCGTGGATGCAGCAGCTCGAATCCGGCATACACTGATACGGCGGCAGGTCAAAGCCGGGCGCCCAGAGCATGTCGCAGCGCCAGAGCCAGCGGCGCAGGAGCGCGCCGACAAACGCGCCGGTCTTGGTGCCGAGCGCCTCGATGGCCTCAATGTCCGCAAGACGGTAGGTCGCGCCGATCTCATTGGCCTCGATGGGGCCAATGAGAAGATTTGCGCCGCTGAGCATGACCTTGGCGGCGGCCTCGGCGTCGTCGGCGAAGTTGGCCTCGGCGACCGGGGTGCGATTGCCAATGTGGATCCCGCCGCCCATGATGTAGAGTGTGCCGATCTTTTTGGCAACCTCCGGTGCAAGAATAAAGGCGGCGGCAAGATTGGTCAGGGGGCCAATGGCGCAGATGTCGATCGGCTCCGTGCTCTCGCGCAGGGTGCGCACGAGGAAGCTGACGGCGTGCTCACGCTCCGCCGTCCGCCCGCCGGTCGGCAGACCGAGGGATGGCTCGTGAATGCGCAGCGGCTGACCGCGGTATTCCTTGCGTGTGGTTTGGCAGAGCGTGTTCTGCGTCCGGCCGGGGAAGAGCCCATGGGTCAGCGCGTGTGGGCAGCCGGCGTAGACCGGGACGTTCTGCCCGACGAGCTCGACGATGGACAGCGCATTTTGTGTGGTCTGCTCGACCGGGAGATTGCCGTGCACGGTGGTAATGCCGATGACGTCGATGCGGTCGGCCAGCAGCAGACCGAGCATTGCGACCGCATCATCCGTGCCGACGTCGCAGTCGATGATGAGCTTTTGCTTTTCTGACATGATGCCCTCCGCGTCAGCGCCGACCCTTGTCATACGGCTGGCCGCAGGCCTTCGGGCCGATGGCCTTGTTGGACGAGACGGCAAGAATGATCAGCGTAATGATGTACGGCAGGCTCTTGTAGAAATTGTCGGACAGGCCGATGTTGGACAGGAAGGGGATGCTCATGTAGCCCGAGGCGATGGTTTTGATCAGCGAAAACAGCAGCGCCGCAAAGAGCAGCCGCACCGGTTTCCACTGCCCAAGCATCAGGACGGACATGGCAAGGAAGCCGTAGCCGTAGACATCGCCGCCGAAGGAGGTGACGGTCGGCACGATGTAGATCAGGCCGCCGAGGCCGCCCAGCGCGCCGGAGATGCCCACCGCGATATAGCGCGTGCGGTAGACGTTGATGCCGAGCGAGTCGGCGGCCTGCGGGTTTTCGCCGCAGGCGCTCAGGCGCATGCCGAAGCGGGTCTTGGCAAAGACGAAAATAGTCACGCCGATGATGACAAAGCCGAGATAGGTGGTAATATAGGCGTTTTGGAACAGAATTTTGCCCAGAATCGGAATGTCGCCGAGGACGGGAACCTTTTCGATGCGGAAGGAGTTGGTAAACGAAATGTGCTGGCTGCCCGTAATGGAGCGGGCGACGAAAATCGCAAACGCCGCGGCAAAGGAGTTGAGCGCCATGGCGCTGATGCTCTGGTCCGCCTTGAGCTTGATGGCAGCAAAGGCATGCAGCTGCGTGAAGAGGATGCCGACAATGACGGAAACGAGCATGGCGCAAATCAGCAGGAGCTGACCGGTCATGTAGGCTTCCATATAGTGCATGAACAGCGCGCCGGCGAAGGCGCCCATGATCATGATGCCCTCGAGGCACATGTTCAAAACGCCGCTCTTTTCCGAATACAGGCCTGCGACGGCAACGACCAGCAGGGGGATAAAGAAGCAGAGGCACATGTTTGCAACATAATAGAATACATCCATTACTTTACGCCTCCTTTCTCAGCGGTGCCTTGGGAGCGCCGCGCCTGACGCTTTCTTGCCATGGTCTCAAACAGGAGCCGCAGCAGCAGGGAAAAGGCGGACAGGTAGATGACTGCGGAGGTCACGATATTGACGATGTCCTTGACAAAGCCGTAGGACTGGATGTACTGACCGCCGATGGTCAAAAAAGCAATGAAGATCGACGACAGAATGACGCCCAATGCCGAGTTGTTTGCCAAAATCGCGATGGAAATACCGGTAAAGCCCTCGGACGGCTGAGTGTCAAACACACGGATATTGCGCCCAGAGCCGGACAGATACAGCAGCGCGCCGCCGAGTGCGACGAGCGCACCGGAAATCATAATGGAAACAATGACGGTACGCTTTTCCTTGATGCCGGCGTATTTGCAGGCGTGCTCGTTCAGGCCGCAGGCCCGCAGCTCATAGCCGAAGGTCGTCTTGTTGACGATGATATGGATGGCGATACACACGGCGATGGTGATCACGATGCCGATATTGGCGCTGCTGCCGGGGAAGAGCTTGTCCAGTCCAATGGAGGGCATAACGGCAGCGGCGGGGATGGCCTTGGACTGACCGGTGGTGACGTTGTAGATCGAGGCCTTGATGAGCGTATTGACCATGTAGCGGGCCAGGTAGTTCATCATAATGGTGCTGATGATGACGTTGACGTTGCGGTAGGCCTTCAGAAGGCCGGGGACCAGCGCCCACAGCGCACCGGAAAGGGTGGCGGCAAGCAGCGGGACGATCCAGCGCAGCGGGCCGGGCAGAAACTCCCATTTGATGGCGCCGTAGATGGCGACAAAGCCGCCAATCAGGAACTGGCCGCCGCCGCCTATGTTGAAGACGTTGGCCTTAAAGGCAATGGCAAGACCTGCGCCGCACATCATGATCGGCATGGCCTGATAGAGAATATCGCCGATGGCCTTGACGCCGCCCTCGCGGATGCCGCCGGTGACAAGCGTTAAAAAGCCCGGCCAAGCATTTTTGGCGTCGCAGATCAGCAGGATGACCAGTGCGAGGAGCAGGCCGGCAATCGCAGCCAGCGCCGAGGCGGAAAGCGTAGCCAGCCCGTCGGTATTGAGCGCCCGTTTTTTCTTAAGCATGCTGTGCCTCCTTCCTGATGCCGGCCATGTAAAGACCCATCTGCTGAATGGTGGTCTTTTTCGGATCGATATCTGCGACGATGTGACCCTCAAACATGACGAGTACGCGGTCACTGACGTCCATGACCTCGTCGAGCTCCAGTGACATCATCAGGACGGCCTTGCCCGCGTCGCGTTGGGCTACGAGCTGCTTGTGCACAAACTCGATCGCGCCGACGTCCAAGCCGCGCGTGGGCTGGACTGCGATCAGAAGGTCGCTGTTTTCCTCAATCTCGCGGGCGATGATCGCCTTCTGCTGGTTGCCGCCGGACATGCTGCGGGCGGAGGTCTTTGCGCCCAGCGTTGTCCGAATATCGTATTTTTCAATGAGCTCGTCGGAGTAGGCCTCCGCCTTGTCCCAGCGAATGAACGAGTGACGCTGCACCGACGGCTTGAAATAGCTTTTCAGAATCAGATTTTCTTCCAATGTATAGTCCAGAATCAGACCGTACTTGTGCCGATCCTCCGGAATATGGGAGATGCCGGCAAGGTTGCGCGTGCGGACATCGGCTTTGGTGATGTCCGTGCCGTTGAGCGTGATCGTGCCGCTCTGGATCGGCAGAATTCCCGGCAGTCC
>CAKTZP010000002.1 GCA_934636045.1 uncultured Oscillospiraceae bacterium | reverse complement strand
TTGAAATACACAAAGTATTCCTGCGATTTCCAAACCTCAATTTGGAACAAAATCCTTCGCTGACCGCTCTTGCGATTGAATCAGAGGTTCCTGAGATATTTCAAAACAACCGCCCCGTGAGCCTTTGAACGGTTCGCGGGGCGGCTGGTGTTATGTAGTTGGGGGTTCGTCGCGGAACAGGAGCAGAGAAAACCATGTGACAACGTTGCCGCCGTATTGATACTCCACGCCGAGGCGGTCGGCCAGCGCAGTGACCAGGATGGCGTGGCTCTCCACGCAGGGATACATCTGCTCGGGGTGACGGCAGGGCGCACCGGGATAGGTACAGACCTCGCAAATGGCGCACGACTCGGTGGACAGGACGAAGGGCGCGACGCCCTCGGCCTCCAGCAGGTGCGCAACCTGACGCGTTACCTTCTCGTGTGCCGGGCGCGTGGCGAGGGTCTGCTCCATGTCGGCAATGTCGTCGACCTCAGTGAGGGTAACGATGAGCAGCCCCTCGGGGTAGGACAGCACGCGGCGGCGGCAGTCGGCGACCGAGCCGACCGCCGGCGGACACGCCCAGCTCTTGCCGTAGCGCGGGCACTCCTGCTCACAGACGGCGCGCACACGCGGCGTGATCTCCAGCGCATCGGTGCGAAAAAAGGCGTACTGCGCCAGCGGCAGCTCGCGCAGCTGCTCCTCTAAACGGGTGCGGTTCATTGCGTCTTCTCCTTTAAATACAGCAGGTCGTGCGAGATCGGCTTGCAAAACAGGCGGCGGATCTCGGCGGTGTCGTTCGTCTGGCCGAGGATCCACATGAGCTTGGCCAGCGCAGCCTCAGTCGTCATGTCATACGCCTCCAAGAGCAGCAGGTCGTGCTTCAGATGGAAGCCGACGTCGTAGACGCCGAGGTTGCTGCCCTCGTTCTGCACCTGCGTGGTCATGACGATGGTCTTGCCCGAGGCAATGGCGCGGCGGATGACGTCAAAAAAGCCGCTGCCCTGGTACGACGGCAGACCGCCGACGCCGTAGCTTTCGATGATGACGGCGTCGTTGTGCTCGAGAATATACTCCAGCAGCGCGCAGTCCATGCCGGGGATAATTTTTAACAGGCCGACTCTGGGATCAAGCCGGTGGTAAAACGTCGGGCGGTCGTGCGCCTCGGGGTGGATATATTCCATGAGCACGCCGTTTTGCAGCACGCCGAGGACGGGGTAATTGATGCTGGAAAAGGCCTGCAGACTGGTTGTGTGGGTCTTGCGGGCGCGGGTGCCGAGCATGACGCGGCCGTTAAACACGAGCATCACGCCGCACAGGTCGGACACGGCGCAGCGGAAGGCGTCAGTCAGATTGGTCTTGGAATCGGTGTTTTCAAAAACGATGGGCTTCTGTGCGCCGGTCAGGACGATGGGCTTGGGCGAATACTGCACGAGATACGACAGCGCCGCGGCCGTGTAGGCCATGGTGTCCGTCCCGTGGGCGATGACAAAGCCGTCAAAGTCGTCGTAGCTCTCCTCGATCGCGGCGGCGATCTCCAGCCAGTGCGCCGGGGTGATGTTCGTCGAGTCGATGGAAAACAGCTGGCGGCAGGTCACGTCGCAAATTTCCGCCAGCTCCGGCACGCTCCGGACGAGCTGCTCCGACGTTAAAACCGGCGTCAGCCCGCTTTGCGTCATTTCCGAGGCGATCGTTCCGCCCGTCCCGAGCATGAAAACCTTTTTCAAAGAGCTTCCCTCCCAAATTTCTGTCAATCTCCACGCCCCGCAAGGCCAGTGCTCAGCCCTCTGCGCCACAGCAGAGCATCCCTGTTCCCTGTTCACAATTTCCTATTCAGTATACCACATTTCCTTCTTGCGGACAATGCAAAATGTTGACAAATCACGCGGGAACGATTATCATGGTGGTAACGAAAACACGGAGGTGGAGACAGGATGCTTTCTGTCGTAATTCCGGCATATAACGAGGAAGAAATGGTGCCCGCTGCGGCACAGGCGATCGCCGCCGTGCTGCGCGGGGCGGAAATTCCTTATGAATTGGTATTTGTAGACGACGGCTCGCGCGACAAAACATGGCCGGAGATCCAAGCCTTGGCCTCGGCGCAGGTGCGCGGGGTGCATTTTTCGCGCAATTTCGGCAAGGAGGCCGCGATCTTCGCGGGCTTGGCGGCCGCCAAGGGCGAATGTGTCGCGGTCATCGACTGCGATCTGCAGCATCCGCCGGAAAAGCTGGTGGACATGTACCGCCTCTGGGAGCAGGGCGTGGAGGTCGTGGAGGGCGTAAAGGCCGACCGCGGCAAGGAAAGCGCCGCCCATCGGCTCGCCGCCGCAACCTTTTACCGGCTCATCAGCCGCGCCACGCGCGTGGACATGTCGCGCGCGTCGGACTTTAAGCTGCTCGACCGCAAAGCGGTGAACGTGATTTTGACGATGCGCGAAAAGCGGGCATTTTTCCGCGCCCTGTCGTCGTGGGTCGGCTTTGCCACGGCGGAGGTGCCCTACGAGGTGCGCGAGCGCACGGCCGGGCAGTCGAAATGGTCGACGTGGTCACTGATGAAGTACGCCGTGTCAAATATCACCGCCTTCACCGCCCTGCCGCTGCACATCGTCACCGTGCTGGGCATCGTCACGCTGCTGGTATCGGTGGTGCTCGGCATCACGGCGCTGGTGCAGAAATTCATGGGGCTCGCGCTCGGCGGCTTCACGACGGTCATTATCCTGCTGCTCTTCCTCGGCAGCATCATTATGATCAGCCTCGGCATCATCGGCTATTACCTCGGCAACATCTACGAAGAAATCAAGGATCGCCCTCGCTACATCGTCGCCGCCACCTGCGGCGGCCGCGAGAAGCCATAGGGCATCGCATGATAATTAAGGAACCTCTGAATCAATCGTCTGCGGCGCTCAGCGGGTCTTTTTCTCCAACTTATCGGTTTGAAAATCTTGAAATACACAAAGTATTCCTGCGATTTCCAAACCTCAATTTGGAACAAAATCCTTCGCTGACCGCTCTTGCGATTTCATCAGAGGTTCCTTAAAAAAATCCGCCCACAGGGGCTGATGTCACAAAGCTGAGTGACATTGCCCTGTGGGCGGATTTTTCAGCCTTCGGCTGCCTCTTGGCGCGTTATTCCTCGAAGGTAAGCTCAGCGAGCACGGCGGCGCAGCGGGGGCAGAGCCCCTCGGCGTTGGCCTTGGTCGAGTGCATCCAGCAGCGCGGGCACTTGACGCCGTCGGCGTTGCGCACCTCGATGTGCAGGCCGGGGAAGCTTTCGCCGGTGCCGGTGACACTGTCGGCGCGCGCAGGCTCGTCGACGGCGACGTCGGAGACGATGAACAGCTCCGCGAGATTCAGCTCCTTGACGGCCTCGACGGCGGCGCGGCTCTCGGCATCGTTCGCCGTAAGGACGACGTGTGCTTCAAGCGCCTTGCCGATGCGCTTATCGGCGCGGGCGGCCTCGAGGACGCTGTTGACGTCGCTGCGGACGGCGATGAGCGTGTCCCACTTGGCCATCTCGCCGGCGCTGAGGGCGTAGGCGGCATAGGGCTTGACCATCTCGTTGAGCACGACGTTGCGGCCGTCGTCCTCGGCGCGGTGCGGCATGGCCTGCCAGATCTCGTCGCAGGTGAACGGCAGGATCGGCGCATAGAGCCGGGTCATGGCGTCGAGAATGAGGAACAGGGCGGTCTGCGCGCTGCGGCGCTTGAGGCCGTCGCGCGCCTCGCAGTAGAGGCGATCCTTCAGGATGTCCAGATAGAAGCTCGACAGCTCCACAACGCAGAAGTCGTTGATTGCGTGGGTCAGGACGTGGAATTCAAAGTTATCGTAGGCCTTAAAGCCCGTTTCGAGCAGCTCGTTGAGCTTCGTGACCGCCCAGCGGTCGAGCTCAAGCATGTCCTCCGGCGCGACCAGGCGGTCGGCGTCGAAGCCGTCGAGGTTTCCGAGGCAGTAGCGCGCGGTGTTGCGGAACTTTAGGTAGCTCTGCGAAAGCTGCTTGAAGATCTCCTTCGAGCAGCGGACGTCGGCGCGGTAATCCGCCGAGGCTGCCCACAGGCGCACGATGTCCGCGCCGAAGTCGCGGATGAGGTCGGCGGGATCCACGCCGTTGCCGAGGGACTTGTGCATGGCCTTGCCCTCGCCGTCGACCGTCCAGCCGTGGGTCAGGCACTTACGGAAGGGTGCGCCCTCGCCCAGCGCGCCGACGCTCGTCAGCAGGCTCGACTGGAACCAGCCGCGGTACTGGTCGGCGCCCTCGAGATACAGGTCGGCCGGCCACTGCTCGGGATGCTCGCGGCGCAGGGAGGCGATATGGGTCGAGCCGGAGTCGAACCAGCCGTCGAGGGTGTCCGTCTCCTTTTCGAAGCCCGAGGATTTGCCGCAGTGCGGGCAGGTCAGGCCCTCGGGAATCAGCTCGGACGCGTCGTGCGCGAACCAATAGTTTGAGCCGTGCTCGTCAAAGAGCTTGGAGATATGGGCGATGGTCTCCGGCGTGCAGACGGGCTTGCCGCAGTCCTTGCAGTAGAACACGGGGATCGGCAGACCCCAGCGGCGCTGACGGGAGATGCACCAGTCGGCGCGGTCGCGGATCATGGCAACCATGCGATCCTTGCCCCACGCGGGGAGCCACTGGACGTTATCGCAGGCGGCGACCGCCTCGTCCTTGAAGCGCTCGACCGAGCAGAACCACTGCGGCGTGGCGCGGAAAATGATCGGGCTCTTGCAGCGCCAGCAGTGCGGATAGCTGTGGACGATCTCCTCAGAGGCCAGCAGCATGCCGTTTTCCTTCATATCCGCCAGAATGACGGGATTGGATTCGTCGGTCTTCATGCCGGCGTACTTTCCGGCATAGTCGGTGTGGCGGCCGCGGTCGTCCACGGGAACGACCAGCTCCATGCCGTAGCGGCGGCAGGTCTGGTAGTCGTCCGCGCCGAAGCCCGGCGCAGTATGGACGCAGCCGGTGCCGGAGTCCATGGTGACGTACTCGGCGTTGAGCAGACGCGAGGTCTTGTCGAGGAAGGGGTGCTTGGCCAGCATGTTTTCAAAGAAGCTGCCCGGATGGGTCTCGACGATCTCATAATGCTCGATGCCCGCAACCTTCATGACCTTCTCGGCCAGCGCCTCGGCGACGATGTAGAGCTCGCCGTTTTCCGCCTTCACGACGGCATAGCTCTCGCGCGGATGCAGGGAGATGCCCATGTTGCCGGGCAGCGTCCAGATGGTCGTCGTCCAAATGACGAAGTAGAGCTTGCTGTGGTCAAGGTGCGGGAGCTTGCCGAGGTCGTCGTGCATGGGGAACTTGACGTACACGGTCGTGCAGGGGTCGTCCTGATATTCGATCTCGGCCTCGGCCAGCGCGGTCTCGTCCTTCGGGCACCAATAAACGGGCTTCAGACCCTTGTAGATGTAGCCCTTGCGGTACATCTCGCCGAAAACCTTGACCTCCTCGGCCTCAAAATGCTTGTCCATCGTGCGGTAGGGGTGCGCCCAGTCGCCCAGCACGCCCAGACGGCGGAAGCCCGCCATCTGCCGCTGAATGAACTCCTCGGCGAATTTTTCGCAGGCGTCGCGGAACTCCGTAACGGGCATGGTCTTGTGGTTGAGCTTGTTTTTCTTGATGATGGCCGACTCGATGGGCATGCCGTGGTTGTCCCAGCCGGGGACATAGGGCGTGTAGTAGCCGCGCATGGCATAGGAGCGGACGATAAAGTCCTTTAACGTCTTGTTCAGCGCGTGTCCCATATGGATGTCGCCGTTGGAGAACGGAGGGCCGTCGTGGAGAATGAAGGAGGGCTTACCCTCGTTCTTCTTCAGCAGCTCGGCATAAACGTCAAGCTTGTTCCAGTTTTCCAGCATGGGCGGCTCGCGCGTCGGCAGACCGGCGCGCATCGGAAAGTCGGTTTTCGGGGTGATGATGGTGTTTTTGTAGTCCATTTTTGAATATAACCTCCATAGGATTTTCAAACAAATTTATTGAGCGCCCGCTCCCCCGCCGCAGCGCTTTTGGCTCCCCTGTGTAAGGTAAGCTGTCGCGACCGAAGGTCGTGACTGAGGGGTTGTTCCCCGCCGCAGCGCGCGTGGGATATGGTTTGCAGCAACATGGAAGGCACTGGCGGTGGGATGCTGTTAGGACAACGGATTGCCACGTCGCTTCGCTCCTCGCAAGGACAAATTCGGGAGTGCCAGCGCGGGCGGATGTGGGCATCCGCCCCTACGGCGTGATACTGCAGGCTTTTCCTTATTCTTCGCTTTCCCAGTCCAGCGGGTCGATGATCTCGCCGCCGAGAACATGAACGGTATCCCAGTAGCGGATGCCGCGGGCGTTGAGGGTGCCCGCGCCGACGTAGGCGACCGTGCCGTAGGGCAGCCAATCGGTCTCCGTGAAGCTGCCGCCGGAGAGGATGAGCGTGGCGGGTGCTTCGTCCTCGCGCACCAGCGACTCCAGCGTGCATTCACCGCCGCGGAAGACCGCCGTCGTCGGGTCAATGCAGGTAGTAATGGCCAGTGTGCCGCCGGATTGCAGCAGCGGACAGTCGTTCAGCCAAAGCGTTTCGACCTGCACCTCACCGCTGCGCAGGACGAAGGCGGGCTGCTCGGGATCGGCGTTCGCATCGACCGCGATGCCCGGGGTGATGAGCGTCGGACCGTCGATGATGAGCGCAGGGAGTGGCAAATTGCCTGCAACATTGCACTCAAGGCCGGCGCAGTCCACCCGCAGCGTTCCCGTGCCCGTCAGGACGAGCGTGGTAAAGCCGTTGAACAGGCTGAGGTCGCTCATTTCCTCTCCTCCGCCGCCGTCCGCCCAGCACTCGCCGGTCAGGTTCAGCCACAAAATGCCGCCGTCCTCCGAGGTGATGTTCGGAATGTAGGAAGCCTCCGCCTCGATGTACAGGCAGCTGTAGCGCTCGCCGTTCCAGACGAAGCGCCGCCAGCCGTCACCCTTGGTCGCACGACCGTCGGTATACATTTCGATGGATTTTTCGTCGTTGATCGTCGGGTCGTTGTAAAATGCGTTCGCCCAGAAGCGAATGCCGTCGGATACGCCGTCCGCGCTGAGCGGCGCGGCGGGCAGGTCGCTGCCGCGATCGGCCTCGATGGCAGCGTCGCCGAGGTCATAGTAGAGGCTGCACTCCTCAGGCAGTCCCGCTTCGGTCGGCGCGGACGGTTCGACAGTCTCCGAGCTAAGCTCCGTCGGGGCATCGGTCGGCGCGGTCGTCGGCGTTGCCGTTCCCGTGCACGCGCTCAAAAGCAAGACAAAAATCAGCAGCAGGGGAGGAATCACCTTTTTCATAATTTGCTCCTTTCCTTGTTTGCGGATCATCGGGCGGTGGTTTAGCGGGGCACGGGACGAAAAAACACCCCTGCCTCATCAAGAGACAGAGATGTTCTCTGCGGTACCACTCTTGTTCCCCGCGGGGGCGGGGCACTCGATGCGCGGTAACGGGCGCGGCCGTCGCACCTTACTTTGGCCGATTGGCCGGTTCGGGCGGATGCTCGGGAGGGATCTTCGCGCGGGAACGCTGCCGCCTCGCACCAACCGGCGGTTCTCTGAGAGCGTTTTCCGCGTTACTCGTCTCCGTCAACGCAGAATATGATTTACTTGCGGGATATGACCGGCAAGCTGCGGGTCACTCCTTGTCTTTTGTCTCGCCGGGATGATAGTTCCGGCCGAATTGCAGATCCTCAAAGCGCTTGATCTGGGGGAACTCGCGGGTCGGCTCGTCGGTGGGCTTTACCTGCGGCGCGGCGGCCTGAAAGCTCTCGTCGATCGACTGGCCGATCTCCTCGATCAGCGCGTCCGCCTTTTCCTCGGTCGTGGGCGCGGAGGGGTCCTTGTTAAAATCGAAGGCGCGCTTGTCTTCGACGGGCTTTTTGGCGGCCTCGGGCTGCTTTTCGGGCAGCTCCTGGCGGCGCAGCTCGTCCATCAGCTCCAGCTGACGGCGCAGCCGCTTTTCCATGCCGTCGATAAACTGCGCGGTGGCCCTTTGCGCCAGCTCAAGGCGATCCTGCTCGCTGCCGAGACGGGCGTCGACGTTCTGTGCCTTGGCGCTGGCGGTCTCCTCGGCCTCATGCAGCAGCTGGGTGCACTTGCGCTCGGCCTCGGCGACCATCTGGTCGCAGGTCTTCTGCGCGGCAACGATGGCGTTTTGCATGGAGCTTTCCTGCTTGCGGTACTCCTCCAGCTTTTCCACCAGAATGCGCATTTTGCTCTTGAGGACGGAATTTTCCTTATACAGGGCGATATAATCCTCGGTCAGCGGCTCGAGCACGTCGTCCACGGACGTCATGTCATAGCCGCCGAAGATCGCCTTTTCAAAACTGATCTCCTGAATTTGCTGCGGGGTCATCATGGTCGTTCAGCTCCTTTTTCTATGTAGCGATGGGCTGAGGCTTAGAAATAGGTCTCCTGCGGGGCTTCCTGCTCCTCGAGCATGTTGTTGACAACGTCAACATTATAGGGCGTTACGAGGTAGGTGGAGACGGCGATCTTCTTGATCTTGCCGTCGAGCGCATAGGCACAGCCGGACAGGAAGTCCACCAGTCGGCGGGCGACGTCCTTATTGGTCGTCTCGAGGTTGAGCACGACGGCCTGCTTGTCGCGCAGGTGGTCGGCGATCTCGGAGACCTGATCGAAGCGGTCGGGCTTGACCAGAACGACCTGCATCTGGCCGGAAGAGCTGATGTTCACGACGCGGTTGGAGGGCGTCGACGCGGCGGGGCGCACGGGCTCGGTCACCGTGGACTGGCGGCCGAAGGCGCTGCGGCGCGGCGCGGGCGCGGGAGCGGGCTCCTCGTCCTCGAGCGGTTCGTCGTCATAATCATCATAATCATCCTCCGGCTCTGCGTAAGGATGGGTCAGCTTTCTAATTTCATCCATTAAACCCATGGAAGTAACCTCCGTATTATAAATAGTGCCGCGCGCCGAAGATTGCCGTCCCGACGCGGATCATGGTACTGCCGCAGGCGATCGCATCGGCAAAATCGCCGCTCATGCCCATCGACAAAATGTCCATGCTACTATTATGATTGTTTTTTCCGGTTATGTCAACAGAAATTGTGTGAATTTTCTCGAAATATCTGCAATTATCTCCGGGTTTTTCCGAAATAGGCGGGATCGCCATCAGTCCGCGCAGGCGGCAGCTGGGATATTTTTCCATTTCTGCGACCACGGCAATGGCCTCCTCGGGGGTGAAGCCGGATTTGCTCTCCTCCGCGCCGATGTTGATCTCGAGCAGGATGTCCTGCCGGATGCCCTGCCGCGCGGCCTCCTTTTCGATGCAGCGCAGCAGCTCGAGACGGTCGACGGACTGGATGAGCGCGACCTTTCCGACCACCTGCCGCACCTTGTTGGTCTGCAAATGTCCGATAAAATGGACAGGCGCGCCGTCGTAGGCGTGCTCGGCAAGCTTCTGCGTCAGCTCCTGCACACGGTTTTCGCCGCAGCAGTCCACGCCCGCCGCGACCGCCTCGCGCACGCGCGCGGCGTCGTTCATCTTGCTGGCCGCACAGAGCAGGATCTCCGCCGGGTCGCGCCCGGCCCGCACCGCCGCCTGTGCCATCTCCGCCCGAATCCGAGCAATATTCTCCGCAATCGTCATCGTAGGTTACCTCTCTTTGTGTTGGATTGTTGTTTTGACTATATATTAACGTTTTATTGTTGATATTTCTTTTGTAGGGTGCGATGCCCTTAGCGCAGCCGTTGGCGACGAAGGAGCCTTACGGATGCGGCATACCCCTTGCGGGTGCATCGCGCCGCAAATTCCGCACCGGCTTCCGTTCCACGCCGTAGGGGCGCTCATCGAGCGCCCGCCTCCCGCGCCGCAGCGCGCGAATCGACATGACTTGCACCAAAATCGAAGGTGCCAGCAAGCGGGGCGTCGAGGACGCCGCCCCCTACAAGGGTGCACGGCTTCGGTTTTCGGTTGTAGGGGACGGCGTCCCCGACGTCCCGAACCTCGCGCCGCAGCGCGTGTTGGATGTGGTTTGCAGTAACATTGAAGGCACTAGCGATGGGACGCTGTTAGGAGAACGGATTGCCGCGTCGCTTCGCTCCTCGCAATGACAAATTCGGTAGTACCGGCACGGGCGCTCGATGAGCGCCCCTACGGCGTGGTACGGAAAATTCTATGTTATTGCTTGGCGGGCAAAGCCCGCCGTCCTTGCTGCGCAAGGACACAATCCCTCAGTCAGCTTCGCTGACAGCTCCGGTTGCGGTGCCCGAAATTTTTTGCTCGCATTCGCTCACAAAATTTCGACCGCTGCCCCTCCTTTTTGCTCGCTTCTTCCGCCGCTGGCGGCGCTCGCAAACGTCCCCCTTTACACAAGGGAGCCCTATGGTGCCGCGATTCACACATATTATAATACACGATCCCGGTGGTGTCAAATTTCGGTGGGGGAGAGCAGGCCGAGGAGGGCGGCGGTGTTTTCGTCGGAGTATTCGATTTCGGCGGAGTAGCGGCGGGCGAGGTTGCAGAAGGCCTCCGTATCCGGTGCACACAGGGCTTCCGCCGGCTGCGCGCCGTATTGCCAGAGGGTGGCCACGATGCGCGTGCTCAGCACGGCAAAGGCCGTCCGGGCGGCAAAACCGCCGTCGTCCAGCGCGCCGGCAAGATGCCGATAGAGAAAATAGCACAGCAGCTGCTCGGCGGGAAGCTCCAGCGCGGCCGGAACGGCCAAGGCAGGCGCCTTTTGCAGTGCCGCGAGGCAAAGCTCCCAATCTGGCTCCAAGCGCTCCAGTTTTATGTAAACCTCAAACCATGCTGCGCCGCTTTTTTCCGGCAGCGCCGCGCCCGTGCGCGCCAGCAGCTCGTCCATGCGCTCGTCGAGCGGGCGCGCGCGCTCCTGCACGATGGCAAGCAGCGCCTCCCGCGCGGCCAGGAAGGCCTCCTCCTCAGGCTCCAAGACCTCCGTTCCCTGCACGCACAGGCGCATCGGCTCGGCCTGCGTCAAAACCAGCGCGGCTGCCGCCTCGCAGCACAGCCCGACGCCGACCTCCGTCCGGTCGGAGAAGAAGCTGCGAAAGCGCGGATGATCGGTGCAGATCTGGCAGAGGCTTGCCTCTCCAAGCTCCAAAATCAGTTGACATAATCCGGAATCCAGCAGAAACGGACACCGTTCATCTACCGTCAGCCGGAAGGAGGCGGTCTCGTCCCCGTCGACGATGCTGCGGCGCAGCTTTTCGCCCAGCGCGCCGCCGACGGAACGATAAAGCTCGCGCGTTTCGCGGTCAATGTCGATCTCCCAGCCGCGGCAGCAGGTGTGGCGGCACGCGGCGGCGCGGCAGCGAAAGCGCGGGTAGTATTGCGGGAAGACCTCGGTCATGGTGCGTCACCTCTCTTGTCGTGCTACCATTGTACCACGCCCGTGCGCCGAGGTAAACCGTTATTTTTATGCTCCGCCATCAACAAATTTACAAAATCGTCATGACATTTGCCCCAAAATATAGTATACTAAAATCGTTCAATTTTGAAAGGTTCAACGGAGTAGGGAATGTACGACAAATTAAAAGAAAAACTGAAGGAATCGCTGACAAGCGTCCTGCCGATCACGCTGATCGTGCTGGTGCTGAGTCTCACGCTCGTGCCGATGGAGGTCGGGACGCTGGCGCTGTTTTTGTGCGGCGCGGCGCTGCTGATCGTCGGCATGGGTCTGTTCGAGCTGGGCGCGGAGATGGCCATGACGCCGCTCGGCCGCGGCCTCGGCACGGGCATGATCCGTACAAAAAAGCTCTGGCTGATCGTGCTGGGCTGCTTTTTCATGGGCTTTATCATCACTGTGGCCGAGCCGGATCTGCAGGTGCTGGCCAATCAGGTCGCCTCGATCCCGAACAAGGTGCTGATCTACACGATTGCCGTGGGCGTCGGCCTGTTTCTGGTGCTGGCATTTTTGCGCATCTATTTTAAGATTCGCCTGTCCACGCTGCTGATGATCCTCTACGGGCTGCTGCTGGCGGTGTCGTTCTTTGCGCCGTCGGAATTTGTGCCGGTGGCGTTCGACTCCGGCGGCGTGACGACCGGCCCGATGACCGTGCCGTTTATCATGACGCTGGGCGTCGGCTTCTGCGCCGTCCGCACCGACCGCGACAGCGCCAACGACAGCTTCGGTCTGATCGCGCTGTGCAGCATCGGCCCGATTTTGATGGTGCTGCTGCTGAGCATCTTCTACCACCCCGAGGAGGCGACCTACGAGGCCGCGAAGCTGACCCCCATTCTTTCGACGCACGACATGGTGCGCGAGTTCCTGTATTCCTTGCCGCATTATGCAAAGGAGGTCTGCCTGAGCATTCTGCCGGTTGTGGGTGTGTTTTTGCTGTTTCAGGTCATTTCCGGCTACTACCGCCGCCGTCAGGCGATCCGTATGCTCGTCGGCTTTGTGTACACGACGGCCGGGCTTGTGCTGTTTTTGACGGGCGTGAACGTCGGCTTTGCGCCGGTCGGCAATCTGCTCGGCAGCTCGCTGGGCGAGAGCAGCTTCCGCTGGCTGCTGCTGCCCATCGGCGCGCTGGTCGGCTACTTTATCGTCAAGGCCGAGCCTGCGGTGCAGGTTTTGAACAATCAGGTCGACGAGATCACCGGCGGCCTCGTGTCCCGCCGGACGATGAACATTGCGCTGTCCGTCGGCGTCGCGGGTGCGGTGGTGCTGGCGATGGTGCGCGTGCTGACGGGGCTGAACATCTACTGGATCCTGATCCCCGGCTACGCGCTGGCGCTGGTGCTCAGCCGGTTCGTGCCGCCCGTGTTCGTCGGCATCGCGTTCGACTCCGGCGGCGTGGCCAGCGGCCCGATGACCTCGACGTTCCTGCTGCCGCTGGCGATGGGCGCGTGCGTCGGCGTGGGCGGCAATGTGGTCACGGACGCCTTCGGTGTGGTGGCGCTGGTCGCGCTGTCCCCGCTGCTGACCATCCAGATCATGGGACTGGTCTTCAATCGCAAGTCCAAGGCACTGCCCGATGGCGGCGAGGCGGCTTGGGACGAAATCGTGGAATTTGAGGAGGTCGCGCAATGGGCGAATTGAACATGACCCCCTGTTTTTTGATTACGATCACCGATTTGAACCGCGAAAAAAAGCTGAAGGATGTCTTTGACCGCGCGGGCGTTCATTTTCGCTTCCACGCGCACGGACAGGGCACGGCGCCGTCGGCAATCCTGGATATTTTCGGATTTTCCGGGCGGACGCGTCTGCTGACGGCCAGCATTCTGCCGCGGCAGAGCGTGCCGCGGGTGTTCCGCCTGCTGGAGGAGCGCCTGTTCTTCTCGGAAAAAGGCCGCGGCATCGCCTTTACCATCCCGATCACGGGCCTGCAAAATCGCATCGCAGGCGTACTAAACGACAGCTTACAAGATGATTCGACCAACGAAGGAGGAAAACGAACCATGGGCGAACACAGCGCGATCCTCGTTTCCGTCCGCAGCGGCTTCAGCGACGATGTGATCGACGCTGCGCGCGCGGCCGGCGCGCGCGGCGGCACGATCCTCAAATGCATGCGCGACAGCTCCGAGCAGATTGCCAAACAGTTTGGCGTTGCGATCAAGGAGGAGCAGGATCTCGTCCTGATCGTCACCGACCGCGAGAAAAAGAAGGACCTCATGGCCGCCATTGCCGAAAAATGCGGCACGAAAACCGAGGCACAGGGGCTTCTCTTCTCCCTCCCCATCGACGCCACCCTCGGCCTCAATTGATAACCCCGCGGGGCACCGAAACCCGGTGCCCCGCGGTTTTGTTTGCAGCAAAATCAAGGATGCTGGCGGTGGGATGCTGTTAGGACAACGGATTGCCACGTCGCTTCGCTCCTCGCAATGACAAATTCGGTAGTGCCGGCAGCGGCGGGGTGAGGGCACCCCGCCCTACGGATGCGGGGCGGTCATTGCGCTCCATCCCAAACTTTGCGTAGGGCGCGATGCCCTTAGCGCAGCCGTTGGCGGCTTTGCCGCCTTACGGATGCGGCATACCCCTTGCGGGTGCATCGCGCCGCGAATTCCGGACGTAGAATCGAAACTGCCCGCGTGGGCAAAAAAACCCGCGGGACACCGAAAATCAGTGTCCCGCGGGTCTTTTATGCCTGCTTGGGGAAAACGACGGTGATCGTGGTGCCTTGGCCGGGGGTGCTTTCCAGCGTCAGCTTGGCGTGGTGGAGCTGGACGGCATGCTTGACGATGGACAGGCCGAGGCCGGTGCCGCCGGACTTTCTGGAATGGCTCTTGTCCACGCGGTAGAACCGCTCGAACACACGCTCCTGCTGCTCCGGCGGGATGCCGATGCCCGTGTCTGCGACGGTCAGCGTGACCTGCGCGGGCGCGTCAGCGATCGTGATGTCCACGCGGCCGCCGTCGACATTGTAGCGAATGGCGTTGTCGCAAAGGTTGTAGACGATCTCATACAGCAGCCGCCGCACGCCGGTGAACGCGCCGTCGTCGCCGCGGACGGTTACGGTGACGTCCTTGGCCTCCGCTGCGTCGCGCAGCGCCAGCTGCACATCCTGCGACAGGGCGTACAGCGACACCGGCTCTGCGGGCATGGGCTCGCCCTCGTCCAGCTGGGACAGGCGGATGATGTCCTCGACCAGCGCGACCAGCCGCGCGGCCTCGCTGCGGATATGCCCGACGAAGCGGGGCAGATCCTCGGGCTTGACCATGCCGTTTTCAATCAGCTCGGCGCTGCCGAGGATGGATTGCAGCGGCGTTTTCAGCTCGTGGGAGACGTTGGCGGAGAATTCGCGGCGGCTGCGCTCCGCCCCGGCCTGCGCCGTCACGTCGAAGGACAGCAGCACTGCGCCGAGCGGTTTGCCGCCGGATTCGATGCGGCTGATGTCGAGCTGGTATTCCCGGCCGTCGCGGTCGGTGCGCAGCTCGCTGTGGCCGTCGCGCAGGGCGGTTTCGATGGCCGCACTGATGTCATGGCGGCGCTCAATGGTCAAAAAGTCCTCGCCCACGCAGCTCGTGTCCGCGCCGAAGAGGATGCGCGCGGCGGGGTTGATGCTCAAAATGCGGCGGCTGCCGTCGAGCAGCACCAGACCCTCGCGCAGATTGTCGGTGATCTGCTGGAATTCGTCGGTCTTCTGCCGCAGCGCGCCGAGCTGGCCGCTGATCTGCTGATGCTGCTGGTGGATGCGCCGCAGCAGGGGCGCAAGCTCCTCGTAGGCGTTGTTTTCCAGCGGATGCTCCAGGTCGAGCCGGTTGAGCGGGTCGGTGATCTTCTTGGCCATCGCCGTGGCGAGCACGACGGAAAGCACCAGCGCCGCAAAGAAGATGAACAGCACCGGCTGGAGCATGCCCAGCGCCAGCGCCGCGGCGGATGCGCTGCTGACGGAGATGCGCAGCACGGTGCCGTCGTCGAGGCGCTGCGCCTCATAAAGCAGTTTTTCCGTCAGCGTGTCGGACGTGCGGGCGCTGCTGCCGTGGCCGGTGGCAAAGGCCTGCTGAATCTCCTCGCGGTTGAGGTGATTTTCCATGGTTGTTTCGTCGGCCGCGGAGTCAAAGAGCACCGTGCCGTCCTGATCGATCCACGTCAGGCGGAAGCTTTCCTCGCCCAGCGCATGCAGGTAATCGAGGCCGTATTGCTCCGTGCCGGCTGCGGCGAGGGCAAGCTCGTCCTGCAGCTGGCCGGTCTGCACCTTGCCAAAATAGCTGTAAAGCACCAGCGTCGAGACGAGGAAGCTCGCCAAAAGCACCAGTGTTGAGGCCAACAGAATTGCCCGTAAAATTTTCTTCGTCATTTTGCCGCCTCCAGTCGGTAGCCGACCTGCCGCACGGTTTCGATCAGCTCGCCATATGGGCCGAGCTTGGCGCGCAGGGTACGGATGTGCATGTCCACGGTGCGGCTTTCGCCGATATAATCGTCGCCCCAGACCTCGCTGTACAGCCGGTCGCGGGAGAAGACCATGCCCGGATGCGACAAAAACAGCCGCAGCAGCTCAAATTCCTTGTAGGTCAGCGTCACGCGCTCCCCGTCAACGGTGACGGTGCGCTCGTCGAGGTTGACGGTCAGCCCGCGCACGGCCAGCAGATGGCTGACGGCCTTCGGCTTGCAGCGGCGCAGCACGGCCTTCACGCGCGAGACCATCTCCATCATGCCGAAGGGCTTGACGAGATAGTCGTCCGCGCCGAGGTCGAGCGAGCGCACCTTGTCGAATTCCGCGCCCTTGGCCGTGGCCATGATGACGGGGATCTCGCACAGCTCCGCCGTGCTCTTCATCCGGCGCAGCAGCTCCACGCCGTCCAGCCCCGGCAGCATCACGTCCAGCAGGATCAGCTCCGGCCGCTCGTGCCGCAGCGCCTCCCAGCAGGCGTCGCCGTCCTCGATGCCCTTGGCCTCGAGCCCGGTGGAATTGAGCGCGTAGACCTCGATATCGCGGATGCTGGCGTCGTCTTCCACGCACCAAATCATGGGTGCACCTCCTGATGTCCGGATTTATGAACGCCGGTGATGGAGAAGATCACCCACTCGGCAATGTTGACGGCGTGGTCGCCGATGCGTTCGAAGTATTTTGTGATCATTAACAGGTCGAGCGCCAGCTCGCCCTCGTCGGGGTGCTCGGTGATGAGCCGGATCAGGCGCTCCTTGGACGCGTCAAAGCAGCGGTCGACGATATCGTCGTGATCGATGACCGACTGCGCCAGCGCGACGTCGCGCCGGACGAAGGAATCGACGCTGTCGGTCACCATCGCGGTGGCCTCGCGCGCCATGTCGCGGATATGGATGGTCTCCGGCGCCGTCCGGCCGCCGAGGCAGGCGACGATCTCGGCGATATCCTCCGCCTGATCGCCGATGCGCTCCATGTCCGTGATCATTTTCAGCGCGCCGGAGATCTGCCGCAGGTCGCGCGCGACCGGCTGCTGCTGCAATAGCAGCTTCAGACAGAGCGTCTCGATGTCCCGCTCCTTGCGGTCGATGTCGGCCGCGATGGGCGGCACCTTTTTGGCCAGAGACACGTCGCCGGTGCTCAGCGCCTGGATCGCGCTGGCAATGGCATACTCACACAGCGAGCCCATTTCGATCATTTCCGCATTCAGGGTCTTCAGCTGTTCGTCAAATCTGCTGCGCATATCAACCAAACCTTCCTGTGATATAATCTTCGGTGCGCTTGTCGCTCGGCTGGGAGAAGAGCCTCTCCGTCGTGTCGACCTCGACCAGATCGCCGAGCAGGAAAAACGCCGTGTAATCGGAAATTCGAACGGCCTGCTGCATATTGTGCGTCACAATGATTATAGTATATTTTTCCTTCAGTTGCAATGCCAGCTCCTCAATTTTCGAGGTCGAAATGGGGTCGAGCGCGCTCGTCGGCTCGTCCATCAGCAGCACCTTCGGCTCCACGGCCAGCGCGCGGGCGATGCACAGCCGCTGCTGCTGACCGCCGGAGAGGCCGAGGGCGTTCTTTTTCAGCCGGTCGCGCACTTCGTCCCAGATGGCCGCGGCGCGCAGCGAGCGCTCGACGATCTCGTCGAGCATCGCGCGGCTGCGGATGCCGTGCGTGCGCGGGCCGTAGGCGATGTTGTCGTAAATACTCATCGGAAAGGGCGTCGGCTTCTGGAACACCATGCCAACGTCCTTGCGCAGCTCGTTGACGTCCACGGACGAGTCAAAGATATTCTGTCCCGCATAGGTCACCTCGCCGGTGATCTTAACGCTCGGGATCAGGTCGTTCATTCGGTTGAGCGTCTTGAGGAAGGTGGATTTGCCGCAGCCCGACGGGCCGATGAGCGCCGTGATGCGCTGCGCGGGGATGTCAATGTTGATATTCTTCAGCGCCTGCGTCGCGCCGTACCAGAGACACAGGTCGCGGGTCGTCATGATCGCGCTCATTGTGCTCGCCTCTTTTCAAAGTATTTTTTTACCAATGCCGCCGCAAGGTCAATGACGATCGTCAGCAGCATCAAAATGGCCGCAATGGCAAAGGCCACGCCGAATTCGCCCTGCTCCTTGGCGTAGACATACAGCGCCACGGTCAGCGTTGCGCCGGGGGAGACCAGCCCCTCGATCACGCCGTGGAGCGTGTGGGCAAAGCCCGCGGTGAACAGCAGCGCGGCGGATTCGCCCAGAATTCGACCCGCCGAGAGGATGCAGCCGGTGATGACACCGTCCACGCAGCCCGGCAGCACGACCGCCCGGATCACGCGCCAGCGCCCCGCGCCCAGTCCGAATGCGCCGTCGCGATACGACTGCGGCACGGTCTTCAGGCTCTCCTGCGTCGTGCGCAGGATGGTCGGCAGATTCATGATCACCAGCGTCAGCGCGCCGGCGAGCAGGGATTTCTTCATTCCCAAAAACTGGCAGAAAAACAGCATGCCCACCAGGCCGTAGATGATCGACGGAATGCCGGACAGCGTCTCGGCGGCGTATTCGATCGTGCCGACGAGGCGCTTGTTCTGCGCGTACTCCGTCAGGTAGATCGCCGCGCCCACGCCGAGCGGCAGGACGATCAGCAGGCTTGCCAGCAGGATGTACAGTGTGTTTAAAATGTCCGGCAGGATGCCGATTTTATCGGAAAGGTAGCTCGGCGACGTGCTCAGAAGCTCCCAAGAGATTTCCGGTAGGCCCTTTCCGAGCACGTAAACGATCAGAAAGAGGACCAGCGCCGCGGACAGGCCGGTCGCCGCAAGCATCAGGCCGCGCAAAACGGCGATGCGCACGCGGCGGCGTTTGCGGATAGACTGCATCTCAGCCCCTCCTTTCCCGCTTGAGGAAGAAATTGAGCGTCGCGTTGATGAGCATAATGAACAGGAACAGCACCAGCGCGATGGAGAACAGCGCCTGCTGCTGCAGGCCCGAGGAGTAGGACATCTCGCTGGCCACCGCCGTGGTCAAAAACCGCACGCTCTGGAACAGCGAGGGCATGTTCGGTACGTTGCCGGAAACCATCATGACCGCCATGGCCTCGCCGATGGCGCGGCCGACGCCCAGCACGACCGCCGCCGCAATGCCGCTCTTGGCTGCCGGGACGGTCACGCGGAAGTAGGTCTCAACCGGCGTTGCACCCAGCGCGAGCGATGCGTCCTCGTAATCCTTCGGGACGGCGTCGAGCGCGCTCATCGAAACCTTGATGATCGACGGCAGGATCATGATGGAAAGCACAATGATGGCCGCCAGCAGGCTCGCGCCGTCGGGGACGTTGAAAAGCTTGCGGATGCCCGGCACCAGCACCAGCATGCCCACAAGGCCGTACACGACCGAGGGGATACCGGCCAGCAGGCTCGTCGCCGTCTGCATGACCGCGCGCACCTTGGGGCGGGCGACCTTGGAAAGGTAGACGGCGGTCAGAAAACCGACGGGAACGCCGAGCGCAATTGCGCCCGCCGTTCCGTAAATCGAGGTCAGCAGGAACGGGAGAATTCCGAACGAGGGCTCCGCCGCCGTGGATTCCCATACCGTGCCGAACAAAAAGTCCGTCAAACCGATCCGGCGCAGCCCGGGCAGGCCGGCGATCACGAGATACACCGTGATGAGCAGGACAAAGCCTACCGTGACCAGCCCGAGCAGCAGAAAGCCGCCGTGAATGATTGCTTCCATGCGCCGTTTTTTCTTCATAGCCTGCGTTCCTCCGACCGCCGTCTCAGTTCACCGGCACCGCGCCCGCAGCCGAGATGACCGCAGCGGCATCCGCCGAGGTGATGTAGTCAAAGAACTTCTGTGCGCTGTCCGAGAGCTTGGTGCCCTGCTTCGTCACGAGGACGAACGGACGCTGGATGATGTAGCTGCCGTCCTTGACGGTCTCCTCGGTGGGGGTCACGCCGCCGACCTTGAGCGCCTTGACGTTGTCCTTGATCGCTGCGAGGGAAGCGTAGCCGATCGCGTCGGGGTTGCCGGCCACGGTGGTGATGACGTCGCCCGTGGAGGTCAGCTCCTGACGGTACTGGCAGGCGCCGTCCGTGCCGGTGATGGATTCGAAGCCGTCGCGCGTGCCGCTGCCGGCCTCGCGGCCGATCAGAACGATCTCCGCGTCGTTGCCGCCGACGTCCTTCCAGTTGGTGATCTCGCCGGTGTAGATCTTCGCGATGGTGTCCTTGTCCAGGTCTTCTACAGGGTTTTCGGGATTCACGATGATGGCAATGCCGTCAAGTGCAAGGACGGTCTGCTCCAGACCCTCGGCCTTTTCCTCGTCCTTCAGGTTGCGGCTGGAAAGTCCGATGTCGCAGGTGCCGGCCAGAACAGCCTTAATGCCGCTGCCGGAGCCGGTGGGGTTGTAGGAAAATGCGATGCCGGTGTCGGTCTGGAAGGCCTCGCCCAGTGCGCCGATGACCTTTTCCATCGAGGTCGAGCCGTCGGTCGTCACGCCCTTCGAGCTGCCGCAGCCCGCAAACAGTGCACCAACCACTGCAATGGCCAGAATGGCCGCAAATAATTTCTTCAGTTTCATAATTTCTCCTTCTTTCCGCCGCGCTGCGCGCGGCAATTCATAATCGATCTCCTCGATACGCCCCAATTCTATTTCCCCATCGTAAAACGCAAAACCCCATTTTTGTAAAATCAATGTCAAATTTGCAAGGCGCGGTGGTTTTTTGCCTGCCGGCGCGTCCGGACGGCAGGCTGCTCTGCCCGGCGCCGCCCTCCCCGGAGCAAAAAAATGCAGAGCGCCGGACGGCTCCGGCACTCTGCATCAGCGTGTCGAAAATTCCTTTTCGACACGCTGACAGGCTGCAAAAAAGTTCGGAAGACAAGCAACTCACGCCCGTCGGCGTACATGGGTACGGTAGGGCGTGAGTTGCGCAGGAAGTCAAAATCCTTGCGAAGCAAGCGATTTCTCAGGCGATAAAGCTCGGAATGCTCCGTCTTTGTAAATCAAAGCACAAAGAACAAGAAGCCATAAATAAGGGAGCTGATTTTGACGGTTACGGGCTTTTTTGACAGCCTGACGCAGAGCGCCGGACGGCTCCGGCACTCTGCGTGGACACGATAGAAGCGATATTAAAAGATACTTGTTTACGAGCTGGGCGCGGGAAGGAAGCGCAGCGCCTGCGCGAGGCTGCCGATGTGGTAACCGGCGGCGGCGTGCAGAATGTGGCGGGGGGCGTCGCAGAGAAGCAGCAGGGGGAGTTGCTCCGGGTCGACGTAGGCACTGCGTGCCGCCGGCTCGGCGGAAGCTGCGGAGAAGCAGACCTCCGCCGCCGGGAAGGCCTCGCGCGCAGCGCGCAGCTTTTCGTTTTGCAGCGCCTGCCGGTCGCGCAGCAGGAGAACCAGACGCAGCGGCAGCGCCGCAAGCTGCTCCCTCTGCGCTAAAAGCTCGTTGAGAAGGTGCTCCGTCGGCTCGCTGCCCACCTCGAGCCACAGCAGCAGTGCGGGCGTCTGCGTCAGCGCGGCGGCATCCGTCGGACGGCCGTCGTCCGTTTCCGCGGAGAAATCGGCCAACGTAAAATCGACCGCCAGCGCCGCAAGGGCGACCGCCTGCTGGTATAGCTGCACCGATTTCGCTTCTCCGGCCGCGAGCGAAAGCTCCAAATGCGCCGCGTAGATGTCGCCGTTCGGCAGACGACTGTCGGTTAACATGCGATAAATGCCCGGCCGCAGCGCAAGCGTCATCGTATCGCCGTCCCACGCCGCCTTCGGCAGCGCAAGCGCACGCCACGCGCCGTCCTCCGATACAGCCAGCCCAAAATCGGCACCGGGCTCCCAGCTTTCACCGGGCTGGCGGCAAAGGCACAGCGTTGCGTTGGCGGTCTGCCCTGCCTCCGGCGAGAGGAAGCGGCCGTCGCGCCGGAATTCCGCCGTGCCGCTGACCGGATCGAGCCGCGCCGGCACGCCGAGTGCCCGGCAGAGCGCGACAAACAGCAGCCGCCGCGAACGTAAATCTGCGCAGCGCAGCCGCAGCGCGCCGATGGGCAGCGTGACGAGCTGGCGATACTCCGCCTCCGGCGCGGCGTGGAACTTCGCGGCGATCCAGTCCCAAATCCGCTCCGGCGCGGCGCGGAGGGCGGCCTGCTCTGCCGCGGAAAGGCCGGCGCGCAGCGCCCCGCGGCAGGGGCGCAGCGGTTCCGTCCCGACGCGCGGGCAGAGAACGTAACGATATGTAAAATCGTCCTCCGGCGCGGCCGCTGCGTCCTGCGACAGCGCGTCGCACAGCACCTCCGGCCGCACGTCGCGCAGATCCTTTTCGCTCAGTGTCCGCAGCAGCGCAAGCTTCGCCTTGTCCGAAAACGCCGCGTCCTCCAAGAACGCTGCCAGCGCGGCAAAATTGCCGCAGCCTCTTCGTAAAAGCCCCTCAGCCTCTGCACCGAGGCGCGCGGCGAGCGCCTGCGCCCGCGCCGGGTCAAGGTCTGCTGCCGCGCGGACACGGCGCGCTTGTGCGGCCGCAGCTGCCTTTTCTGCGAAGAGAGCCCGCACCTCCGGCGCGAGCTTTGCGCGGGGGGCGGCGGAATCCTTCGGCGCTTGCGTGCGGAATTCCGACCAGTGCTCCGTGGGCGTTTCCGGCGCGCCCAACGTCAGGCACAACGCCGCCTCCTGTGCGGCGGGATAGAGCGCCTCGCAGAAGCGCCCATCCTTCCGCGCCGACACGACCAGCGTGCCGAAGCCGCAGCGCAGGCGGGCCGTTCCGGCCTCGTCCGCCCGCGTGACTGCCGCGGGGAAGATCTCCGACGCGTTGAGAATGCCGAATGTGACCTCCGCCCCGGTGGCGGGGCGGCCGTCGGCCTCGCGTACCCACACCTCTGCCGTGCGCACCGGCGCGTAACGCGCCGTTTGGTTCAAAAATGTCACCGCGCCGTCGACGGAAATGACGTCCTCGTCCGCCGCGGGCGTTCCGAAGCAGCGGCTGTGTACCAGCAGCGCGCGCCCGGCTGCGCCGGTGAACCAGCCGCGGTCGAGCACCGGCTCCGGCTCGCACGCGCCGAGATAGTGCCACGCGCCGTCGCAGAAGACCTCGACCCACGCGTGGTTGTCGTCGCAGTGCGCCCAGCGCGGGGTGTAGACCTGCCGGGCCGCGAGGCCGACGGCCCGCAGCGCGTTGACCGCAAAGGTCGACTCCTCGCCGCACCGGCCGAAGCCCGAGCGCCACACGCTCAGCGCCGCGCTCGTCCGCTCGTCCGTCGCGCGGTAGCACACCTGCTCGGCGCACCATTCGTTGACGGCAAGCGCCGCCTTCCGCGCGGGCAGACCCGCGACGCGCTCGCGCAGCTGCGCTGCAAAAAAGCTCCGGCAGTCGCAAAGCTCCTCCTCGTTTACGCGCGGGTGGAGCACATAGTTCAAAAACAGCCCCTCCGGCAGTGCCGCGGCCAGCGGCGACTCCGTCCGCAGCCGCAGGGCGTGCGCCGCGTGTGCGTGAAAGAGGGGAAAATCGTAATTTGCCCAATCGCTGAGCGGGCTGGCGGCGTAGCACCAGCGCGTCAGTGCCGCCTCCTCCGGCGAAAGCGCGGCGAGCCGCTGCTCCAGCTGCTCCCGCGCCTCCGCTCCTGCGGCCGCGTAACGTATCGCAAGCCGCCGCTCTGTCTGCTGTTGCTCCTGTGCGGAAAGCCTCATGCGTTCCCTCCGAGTCCGTGCACGATTTGCGCGCATGCGCGCAGCTCGTCCTCGTCCGTCTGCCACAGCTCGTATTCCGAGAGCGACGGCAGACCCATCGAGACGGCTTGCTTGCGATAGCGCATCCCGCTGTCGATGACGCCACGGCGCGCAGTCGTGTGAAAGGTCGTGACGCCGGACAGCTCATAAATTTCTCGGATGTTTTCCTTCTTCACGCCGCAGCCGGCCATGATGTCGATCCGTCCCGCAGCGGCCTCGTGCAGCTGCCGCAGCAGCGGCGCGCCGACGAGGGCATTTTTCTCCTGCCCGGAGGTCAGAATGGTCCTGCAGCCGAGCGCGATGGCGTCCTCCAGCGTCCGCATTGGATCGCGTGTCATGTCGAATGCGCGATGCAATGTAACTTCCATCCCTGCGGCGCAGTCCAGCATGCGCTGCATGGCGCGCAGATCGAGATCGCCGTCCGGCGTCAGCGCGCCGATGACCACGCCGTTTGCGCCGAGGCCGCCGAACGTCTGAATCTCCTCGCACATCTGTTCCAGCTCGGCCTCGGAATAGAGAAAATCGCCGAAGCGCGGACGGATCAGCACATTCGTTTTGACCGGAACGTCGCGCCGCACCTGCCGGAACAGCGCCGGGGAGGGTGTTGTGCCGCCGATGACCAGATGCGCGCAGAGCTCCAAGCGGTCTGCGCCGCCGCGGCAGGCTGCCACGCAAGACGCGTAACCATCCACACAAGCCTCAATTAACGGTAGTTTCATGCGCGTTCCTCCTCAAAAATCCCCTTTGCAAGATGATACAGCGTGCTGACGGCCGTGCCCGTCGCGCCGGGCACCTGATGCTGCCAGACAAAGCCGCTGTTGTCCGCCGTGCCTGCGATGTCGAGATGCAGCCACGGCCTTCCGGCGGAGAATTTCCTCAAAAACAGCCCCGCCGTAATCGCGCCGCAGCCGTCCTTGCTCGTGTTGCGCACGTCGGCGTAGTCGCTTTCGATCAATTTTTCATATTCCTCGTCGTCCGGCATACGCCAGAATTTTTCGCCGGAATGCATCGCGGCACGCGACAGCTCTGCATAAGAATCATCGTCGCTTGCCATGACGCCAGTCGTCACGTAGCCAAGCATTGCGCAGATCGCGCCTGTCAGCGTCGCCACGTCGACCAGATGCGTGCAGGCCTCGTGCTCCGCCGCCCAGGTCAGGCCGTCGGCGAGGATCAGGCGCCCCTCTGCGTCGGCATTTAAAATTTCAATCGTCTGGCCGGAGAGGCTGGTAATCACGTCGCCGGGTGTCATGCTGCCGTCGGAGATGCGGTTTTCGCACACCGGGACGACCGCCGTCACGTTCACTGCCGCGCCGTGCAGCGCCAGCGCGCGCACAGCCGCCGCCACCGCCGCGCCGCCGGCCATGTCGCCCTTGATCCCGGCCATCGAGGCCGCGGATTTCAGGCAGTAGCCGCCGGTGTCCACCGTCACGCCCTTGCCCACAAGGCCGAGCCGCTCGGCGCGCTCCGGCGCGCCGGTGTAACGCAGCACGACCAGCGCCGGGGGAAACCGGCTGCTCGCGCCGACGGTCAGCAGGCCGTTCAGCCCCAGCCGCTCCAGCGCCGCGGCGTCGTAGACCTCCGCCTCCACCGGCAGCCCCTCGGCCATGGCCGTCAGCCGCCGCGCCAGCTCCTCCGGGCGCAGCAGGTTCGCCGGGCAGTTGACGAGATTCCGCGCCTCCATGATGCACAGCGCCAGCGCCCAAGCCCGGCGCATGACCTGCGCCGCGCTCTCCGGGGACACAGCCTGCGCGGCCTCCGCGCTCATCGCGGCATCTGACGAGTTGAAATCCGGTGCGCCGTGCGCTCCGGCCTCTGTTGCGTCAAAATCGGGCGCGGTTCTCAGCCCGGGAAAGCTGCACACAAGCTCCGGCGCGCACCGGTCGTCGAGCGCAAATTTTTTCCGGTATGCGCCGCCGCACACGCCCTCGGCCGCGGCGAACAGCCCGTCCGCGCCCAGCTCCAGCGCCGGGCGCAGGTCAAAGGTGCAGGCGGTGCATTCCAGCTCCAGCGCGGCCTTGACCGCCTTGCCGTAAAGCTCCTTGCACCCCAGCACATCCCGCCGCTCCCCGCGCCCCACGCGGATGATGTAATTCCCATCCTCCTGCATCACATAGCGCGTCTTCAAATACGCTCCGTCCACAAATTCCACGGTGGCTGATAGCAACTGTTCTTGCATGCGTTTGACTTCCTTTATATGATATTTTAAGAGATTTTGCTGTGTGGCTTTCGCAGCCGCTTCAGATAGGGCAGAAGCATGCCCTTCGCGTAGCGATAGGTCTCGCGGTCAAACAGCGCCGCCGCCGCAAAAAACAGCGGGATTACGATGAGGGATGCAACGGCAGCCCAAAGAATGATTTTTGGATAACTGTCCAGCGCCAGCCGCGCCAACAGCGGCCGCGTGACCAACGTCAGCGCAACGAACAACCCCAAATTGACCACCCACCGCCGATACGTCCTCCACGGACTCCGCCCGAGGATTTTTTTGTTGGCGTAAATGATCATGTCGTTGGTGCGGTATAGCAGTGCGGCAATCGTGCCAATCAAAACGCCGTAGATACCAAAGCGCGAGACCGCTAGAAGCGAGATGGTGATATTGATGACTGATTCAAGGATCGAACGCCACTGTGTCTGTCGGAAATGCCCGGCGTAGTTGATAACCTGTGTTGAGGAATTTCTGCCGTTTGAGAGCAGGTAGGTCGAGATGAATAAATATGGCAGGTAGCGGTCAACGTATATCACATCAGAGATGTTGTTGGTATAGAGCCTCATGAACGGCAGGATAAACATGTTTGCGATGCAGAACAGGCTGAAGGTCAGCACCATATTGAAAATTTCATAGGTATCCAAAAGCCGCAGGAAGCGCTCCTTGTCCGTATGATAGGACTGCCCCAAAATGAAATTCGCGCCGCCGAAGTTGTTGATCGCCGTAGAAATGATCCCGAACAGCAGCGCATACATAGAATATACGCTGACCAGCTTTAAGCCGCAAAAATAGGACAGGATCAGGGTATCCGTGTTGTTAAAAATCAACGCAGAAACCTGATGCACCAGCGCGTTTTTGCTCTGCGAGATCGCATCAAAATCCGGCTCCACATGTAGATTCAGCCAGCCGTAGCGGCGCTTGATGTAAAGCAGGATGAAGGCGACCTGCACAAGGCTGAACGCCATATACATGCATTGCAGCATCACAATATCGCAGCCGCAAAGCAGCAGAACGATCTTGGCCAGACTGGTACAGGTATGGATGATAGTGGTCAGGTTGGTCAGAACGTAGTCCCGACCCTCAGCACGCAGCAGAATTTGATACTTTCCTTGAAAATAATAGCTGACCACGCCCGGCATGCCGCTCAGGAAGGTCACGGCCATGATTTGCCACACGGGAAGGGTCGAAGATATCGTCAGCGGGAAGACGACCGTCATCGCGGTGACGGCGATAAAATACCACCGCCCGGTACGCTTGTAGAAGGTGTTCGTCGCTGCAAGGATGGCGTTGATTTGCGACTTGTCGTCCAGCGCGACGGGCGTATAGAGCGCCATCAACGATGCCGTACCAACCCCGGCCTCCAATAGTGACACATAAGTCAAAACCGTGCTGATGGAGTTCAAAAGCCCATTGGCCTCCGATCCTAAATTCACCAACACCAGCCGCGGAATCACGATCCCCAACCCCAGCGTGATAACTTGGCTTAAGATCGCGGTAAGAATATTGGCAATTCCTTTTTTCGTGTTTTTCATGATCACCCTTCGATAAAATCATACAGTTTCGCCAGTTCGTTCGCGGTATCCTGCGGCGTTGCAGACAGCGTTTCCGTGATATGAACACGAAGCGCATCAGAACGAATCAAGCGAAGAATACCGCGATACAAGGCCGCTGCATCTGTCCCGTCAGCAATGATCCCGTTTTCGCCGTCGACAAATTGTTCATGCATCACCGGAATGTCTGTTACCACGCAGGGCTTATGGAGAATCCGGGCTTCCTGTGTGGTGAGACACCAACCCTCTGACGTGGAGGTTTGCACATAGATTGTACAGGTACGGATATAGGGATATGGGTTTGATTTTGTGCCCAAAAGAAACACTTTGTCTTCTACGCCGCAGCGTTTGATCTCCTGCTCAATAGCGGTACGCTCCGGGCCGTCTCCTATAAGATACCATACGAAGTCAATTCCGGTGTCGGTGAGCATTCGGGCTGTTTTTGGGATGACAATTTGACCTTTATCTTGTCCCAATCGCCCAACGGTGGTGAGCAGCCATGCTTTGGAGAAATCAGTGTCGCAGGGAAGCGGCTCTGATTTTTTCAAAATCTCATCCGCGCTCAACGCATTGTGAATTACTGCCGTTTTTTCCGCCATAGTGCTGCACCGTTGAAGAAAATGAGTCCGAACAAATTCTGAAACACAGAAACATTGATCAAACGAGCATAGCAGTTGTAAGTACTGCTTGTCTTGTGAGGGAAGAACCCCGTGAAGCCACAGAATGGTTTTCGATGCATTTAGCGCATTTTTTGCAATAAAGACAGTAGATATACCGTATTTGTACGCGATAACACAGTCGAATTTCGATTCATCAAATTTGATATGCTGATAAAGAAGCGGCGTTTTTAAATATTTGTCACGGGCAAGGCGAAAACGAGCATAATTCCATAAAATCGCCAAAGCCCTTCCGTAGTTCCGACTTTTGCGCGCGGCTGTATAAACTGTTTTGATATTATACGCATCTAAATCGATGCATTTGATTTGCGGAGGAATCGCATGGACAACCGGATTGCCGCAAAAATTTGTAAACAGCGTGATATCGTATTTCTGTGTATCAATTTGATTCAGAAGACTAATCAGCGCGGTTTCTACGCCGCCGACGATGCAGCAATTGGCGACAAATGCAAGCTTCTTTTTGCGCTCCATAATTATGACTCCATCAGATGATAGAACTTCTCAATTTCCTCCACATTCCCCTTTTTCTCCTGCTTCAGATAGGATTGGATGTGCTGATACAGCGCGGGGGTGGTGGAAAGGTGGTGGATGGCTTCGGCGACCGCTTCGGGGGTCATTGGGACGACGAGGCCGTTTTCGCCGTTGATCATTTGGGCGTAGACGACATCGAATTCCGTCGTGACACAGGGCACATTCAGCATCCGTGCCTCGGCCAGTGTGAGGCAGTAGCCCTCAAAGCGCGAGGTCTGCACATAAATATCGGCGGATTTCATGTAAGGGTAGGGGTTCGGCTTCGCGCCGAGCAGGGTGAAGCAGTCGGCGATGCCATAGGCCGCAATATCCGCCTCAATCGGCACGCGGTTTCCCTCGCCGAGCACATACCAGTGAAAATCCACGCCGCGCGCTTTTAAAAGCTGCGCGGCTTTTGTTGCAATGTCATAGCCCTTTTCCGGAGAAAGCCGACCTGCGGTTACGATTGTAATACCGTGCGGGTTCGACAAGGTGCATGGCCGCTGTGCCATTTTTACAATTGTTTCGGGGTTTTGAATATCATAAATCGTTGTTAGTTTTGCTGTATACTCCGGGAAGACTTGCTGCATTACTGCGCGGAGCCGGTCGGAAACGCAGACGATTTTTTCAAACTTATCGTAGTATGGCAAGTCAAAAAGCTTGTTGTGACCCATACTTGCATAATCTGCGTTGACCCACGCGATTTTTTTCCCTGCCCGGACTTTTTCGGCGACGAAGTGGGTCGGTGTGCCCTGACCCCATGCGATCGCAATATCATATTGCTCCGGCAGGACGTCATACGCGTGCCCAGCGTACTTCCAATAAGCCTGCGCGTCGTGCAGCGGACGCCCCTGCTTTGCGTTTTTGCGGAGGCAAAGGCTCGTCCGCAGGCGCGCGGCCAAGCGGCGAAAATCGAAGAAAAACAGCTGTCCTGCAAGGCTTTTCGCGCAGAAGCGGGGATAGTCCAGCTCCTCGCGGAGGTGGACATCCGGTGGAAGCAGCTGTTCAAACATCCCGCCGCGGCGGAACATTTGCAGGGTCACGTCATATTTGTGATAATCCAGCAGCGACAGCAGCGACAGCAGACTTTTCTCCGCGCCGCCGCAGCCCATGGAATTGATGACAAACAGTAGTTTCTTCATAGCTTGGCGAGCCTCAGCACTTCGTCAATGTAATTTTTGGAATCCGCAATGGCGGCGGACAGGCGGGCGCGGACGGGGAGCCAGTCGATGGGGGCGGGGAGGGGGCCTTCGGGAGTCAGCATGCGGTCGGGCAGGCCAAGCAGGGCGGTGAAGTCGCGCATGCGCGTGTTGAGCCTGTCCGCGCGCGGCACCACGCCGAAGTCGCGCTCAAAAATGGCGGAAAACGCCGTCGCGTGGAACGAATTGGACAGCACGAACGACGCGTCACGAACCAAGCCCAAAAACTCCTGCGGCCCGCAGCTCGGAAAGCAGCGCCGCGCGTAGGGGACGCGGAAGACGGAGTAAATTTCCAGCCCGCGCGCCGCCGCGATCCGCTCGGCCAGCTGCCGCACCGCCGGGCTGCGCTCAAAATCGTACACCAGCAGGTACGGCCGCGCGTTTTTCGGGGGCTTTGCCAGCGCGTCCCAGAGAGCTTTGTCCGGTAAAAATACGGGGTCGAGCACGGCTACGCCGTCCGGCCGCCCCAGCGACGCCAAAATCGGCAGACCCGACGCTTCCCGCACGGAAACACGGTCAAGACGCTGCAAATACTGCTCCGTAACAGCGCGCAGCTCCGCCGGAAATTCCTCTACGGCGAAGCTCGCCGCGTAGGACGCACGCACGCCCTGCCGCACGAAGTCCAGATAAAACGCCGCGTCCCTCCCGTTTGGAAACAGCGGGTTCCAAATCTGGTCGCTCCCGGCAAAATAGATGTCCGCCTCCGGTGGGGCGGCCGTTAGCTCGTCGTTTGACGCGTAGCGGCGGGTCAGCGTAAGGTGTTCGGCCGTAAAGCGGTCGAACACGCGCTTGCGCCGCAGCGCGCGCAGCCGCCCGGGCAGCTTCGCCAGCAGATACGCTTGGCGCACGACCAGCCGGTCGTAGCGCGGATTGCTGACCGCCCAGAGACGGTAATGCCCGGAAAGATAGGCCGGCTTGTAATCAAGAATCGCTGCGTCATGACCGAGGGAGGCAAGATAAGCCTGCAGCGCATATGCCTGCAGCGAGGCGCCGACATTATAAACATCATGGCATGTGATAGTGCAAATCTTCATGGCTTACGGTATCCGATGATCCGCCGCGCGAGGCGGCCGAGGCGCGCCTTCAGCCTTGCGCGCCGCGACAGCCAGCTCATGGCGTACCAATGGATGGAATAGGTGCGGTCAGTCTTGTTCAGACGGCCGGTGGCGCTGTCGAGGGGATTGAACCGGTCGGCGGGGTAGATGTGCAGCCCTGCGACGATCTGCTCCTGCCCGTTGCGCACGAGGCCAAAGCGCTCGAGCACATCCGTGTTCAGGCGTGGGCAGCCGACGGCGTTTTGGCTTCCGTCTGGGTTGAGAAAATGCAGCCTTCGATACTCCTCCAGCATTGCCCGAACCACCGGGTGATGCGCCTCGGCGGCCATGCCTTGTCCGCTGTTGACGAAGCGCTTGTTTTCAAACCCGAGAAAGCCCTCGTCATTCAGCAAGGGAGAAAAATCCTGTAATACTTCTACATCCGTGTCAAGATACACACCGCCGTGCGCCTCCAGCACGAGCAGCCGTACCACATCAGAGACGAAGGCGAACTTTCCCGCGTCGTATGCCTCGGCCATGAACGGCATGGCGCGCACGTCGCAGTTGTCCTCGTTCCATTCGCGCAGCGCAAAGTCCGGACAGAATTTCCGCCAGCTGGCGATGCACTTTTTCGCCAGCTCCGGCTTCTCGCCCCGGCCGAACCAGCAATAATGAATGATTTTCGGGATCATGCGTCGTCCTCCATGAGTGCGCAGAGCTTTTCGATTTCGGCGCGGTTGGTGTAGTCGCGGCGGGCGCAGGCGGCGGAAAGGCGCTGCATCCGCGCCGGGTCGCGCAGCAGCGCGGCGATCCCGGCGGCGCAGCCCGCGTTGTCCATGGGCACGATCACGCCGTCCACACCGTCGTCCAGCTGGCTGGCCGAGGTCGCGTAATTTGTAATGATGACCGGCTTGCAAAGGAGCTGCGCCTCGCGAACGGAGACGGCTTTGCCCTCATACCGCGACGGCTGAACGTACAGGTCGCACGCGCGCAGGTAGGGGTAGGGGTTGCTTTTTTTGCCCAGCAAAACGACATGCTTCTCCATTCCGGTCTCCGCGATCCGCTGCCGGATCAGCGCCTCATCCCCGCCGTAGCCGATCAGATACCACGTGACGCTTAAGCCCTCCGCCAAGATCCGCCGACAAATGTCCGGCACGTTGTCAAAATTTTTTGCCCTGCAAAAGCGCCCGACGGAAAGCAGCCGCAGCCCCTCGCTGGCCTTCCGAGGAGTGCAGCAACGTGGAAAGCCGTTTTCCGCAGCGTCCGGCTGCGTCCTATGAGATTGCCACGGCGCGCCCTGCGCGCCTCGCAATGACAGATTGGGGGGCGGCCAGTCTTCGGCCGGTTCCTGCGCCTGCCGGGCGATCAGAGCTTGCGGCAGGATGTTTTCGATGGTGCGCACGTGTGCGGCCAGCTTTGGGAACGCGGCGCAAAAGCCCGCGGACGTCTCCGCCGACACGCCGCAGATCGCGTCGTAGCCGCGCCACATGGCCAGCTCGGCCGCGCGGTCGAACCAGAGCGCGGTGTAGTCGGTGTGGATCCACGCGGCGTATTTTTTCGCCTTGACCCGCTCGCGCACGAAATAGTGCGGCGTTAGGAAGCTGATGGCGAGGTCATAAGTCTTTTGAGATATCATCGGCATGGCGGGCAGGGTGTATTTGTGGCTGTAGGTCAGTGCGGTGATCGCTGGGACTCCGGCCGGACACCTCCGGTCGAAGCGCCGCGCCGCGCGCCGCCCGGCCAGCCGCCGCCGCAGCACACGCAGCTGCCCGCGCCGCAGCAGCGCCACCATCGGCACGGCCAGCGCCGCATATTCGGGAAGCTCCGGCAGCAGCCGCGCCCGCGGGTCAAGATACGGCAGCAGCTCCCCGCTATGGCGCATCAGGAACACGTCGACCTCGAACCGCTCGTAGTCGACCGCCCCCAAAAGCCCCAACAAACTCCGCTCCACCCCACCCAGCTCCATCGCTTGGGAGAAGAGGAGGATGGATTTTTTGCCTTGCTGCATGATGAAAACTCCTAATATGCCGGTATCGTTTTAGAATTTCGGGATCGCATTCCAATAACGAAGAATATCAATTAAAATTGAAATGGGGGGGTATGCACGACGCGTCTCGCAGCATGGAAGGCAATTCCTTTCCGATGAAGCCGCGCTGCATAGCGGCGCGGCGTGTTTTCGAGGGCGGAAAAAACCGCTGCCGCACGCGCACCGCCGCGCTTTTCGGCAATTTCGACGTATTCGCTGTGGCTGGCCATCCACTCCTTTGCTGCGGCAACACTGCCGCCGTTTTTGAAATGGTCTTCCACCGCATCGACAAAGTACCACGCCACAAAACCGCCGCCGTCGTAATCGTTTTCCATATACGCGCGCATCATCGGCTCGTAGTACGCGAAGCCGGTCGCCGCGTTTGTGTGAACGCAAGAAGCCGGATTATTACGGTATAGGTATAAGACGCGTGGGTATACAGCAATGCTGCTGGCTGCGTTTGCGCAGGCTCGGAGGAATAATATATCTTCCGACCATTTTAGACCGTTGATAAAATGCACGTGGCTACGCTGTACGAATTGGCAGGAATACAGCGCCGCGCCAAAGTGTGAAGTTAAACACATTCGCACCGTTGCGTCGCCGCCGGGATAGTGCCCTTCCTTCACGGCGGCGGGCGTCAGACATCGGGTCAGCTTTGCGTTGCAGCCGACGGACTGAAAGCGCAGCATGTCCGCCGCGGCAAAATTGGCAATGCTTTCGTCAGTAAAGAAATTTTTTGTCCAAGCATCGTCGGCATCCAGAAAGGCGAGATAGTGCTCGCTTTTTCCGTCCAAAAGATGCTCTAAAATATGGTCGATCCCCGCATATCTCGCGGCGGAAACCCCACCGTTTTTCTGATGAAGCACGGTAATTCTGCAATTTTCTTCGGCCAAGGTATCACACAGCAGCCCAGACCGGTCGGTCGAGCCGTCGTCAACGAGGACGATCGTAATGTTTTGATACGGCTGCTCCAAAACGGAAGAAACCGCTGCGCGGAGATATTTTTCGCAGTTATAGACGGGGATGACCACGCTGATTTTCAGCGGCTGCGGAGAAAGAGTGTCAGTCATAGCTCAACGCCCTGCCTTCCTCTTAATATACCACGTCAGCGCGTGGCCGGCGGGGGCGCAAAGGATGGTCAACAGCTTGCGGGGGGAGTTTTTGATGTACGCGCGGTCGTGCGCAAGCTGGCTGCTGGAGCAGTAGTGGATGATGTTCTTTAATTGATATTGCCAAGTTAACCCCGGAGCTTCCATAATCGCACGCCGCAGTACAGCAAAACTATTTGGGCTATTAACGTATTGCTTGTAGATATTGGCCGTCATACCGTCTGGCTGGTATTCCACAATGCAGAAACAGTGGTTTACCGGGTGAAACAAGGCCGTTTTGGATAATTGAATGATAAGATAATGCGGATTTAGGTTCTTTTCTCCGGAAAAAACGGGAATCGGCGCGACACCGCGCAATAGATCGTTCCGAACAACGTATTTCTTGTCGCCCATACCGGGAATACAGAGAAGAGAGGCTGCGTTAAACAGTGCTTGTTCCGGCAATGGCTTTCCAATCAGCTCTCCGCTTGGCTTCATGTCCAACCCAACCAGACCGGCTGCACCGGAATGCTTTACCTTGCGCCACTCGTTCAGGATTCGTGCAATTCCGTCTTCCGGCATAGCGTCGTCTGAGTCAATACAGACAGAAAGTTCGGTATCCATATTTTCGATCGCGGTGTTATATCCTGTATGGAGGCCGCCGTTTTCTTTGTGGATATAGCGAATTGGGTATCCGTTATCCTGCCGCTGCCAACTGGCGACCAATGCACTTGTTTCGTCTGTTGAGCCGTCGTCGATAATCAGCCACTCGAAATTTTTGCAGGTTTGCCGATTTAGGCTTTCATAGCATTTGGACAGAATGTAAGCGCGATTGTAGGTCGGTGTAAAGACCGTAATGGCTTGCGACGTAGACATAGCTGATTCCTCGACTATTTCATAAAGGCAAGCTTACCGTCGGTTGCGGCAAGAATTGCCTGCTTTTTGGCTTCATCAAGCCCGCTGTTCATTCGATAATCGCTGCCGAACAAAGTGCTGCTTTGCATTTGTTCCTGCATTTTTGCCGAGAAATCATCTACAGAGCAAAGCAACTTCGCGGGAACGCCGGCGAAAACGGTTCGCGCCGGAACGTCTCGGGTAACGACACTCCCAGCACCGATAATAGCGTCATCGCCAATGGAAACACCGGGCAGAATGGTGACATTTGCACCGATAAAAACGCGGTTTCCAATGTGTACTTGGCCAATTTTTGTATAGCCAAGAAGTTTTTTCGTGCTGGCGTCGTGCGCCATAACCGTTACCCGGATGCTCATGGTGACGTCATCACCGATCGTAATTAAAAAGCAGTGCGTCGGGTCGAGAAAGCAGCCCTGTTGACGGCTAAAGTTTTTGCCGACACGCATTCCGCGTTTTACTAACGTCTCGGTCGGGATCTCACGGTTGAGCAGCATAAGGCATCGTTTCCAAAGGGACATGGGCAGTTGTTCACCTCAACTTGTAATTGCTACGGAAGCAATGTAGAATTCTTGCAATTTTTGCGCTTCGGACAGAATGTCGAAGCCGTGGGCGGCGATCTCGGGGCGGCGGTCGGTGCGCGGGGTGGCGCGGAGGGCGAGGGCTTTTTCTGCCCATGTGTCGGAGGTCGCCGTCAGCGGCAGGGGCGTTACAAGTTCGGGGATGAGGATGCACTCCCGCGGGATGCAGTCGGAGATGAGGCAGGGCAGCCCTGCAGCCTGTGCCTCGACCATTGTGACCGGGAGTCCCTCGTAAAGCGACGGGAAGACGAACACGTCCGTCGCCTGCATCAGGTCGGCGACATCGCTGCGGACGCCGAGGAAGCGGACGCGGCCGGAAATGCCGAGCGCCTGCGCTTTGGCCTGTATTTTCGGCAGATCGTCTCCTCCGCCGACCAGCAGCAGCACCGCATTCGGCTCCCGTTTCAGCAGTGCTGCGAAGATTTCCAACAAAAACGGGTGATTTTTGGGCGGGTTAAAACGCCCAACATGGCCAATCGTTAATTCTTCTGATAGCCCCAACTGCTGACGCATTGCAGAACGGCTCGCCGCATCATATCGATATGCCAATGTGTCGATGGCGTTGTGGATGACCTGAAACGGCGCGCCGCCGAACATCCAGTCTCCTGCCGCCTGTCCGCACGTAAAAAGAGTAGTAGCATAGCGCGGAATCTGGCGCTTATACCATAGCTTGATGGGATATTTCCAGTTCTTATCCTGATTGGCGCTGTGACTATGCGCAATCCGTACCGGCACGCCGTGCTGTGCTGCGGATTTCAAGGCGATGCTGCTCAGGCAGTCCTGATGCACGTGGACGACGCGGTATTCCGGGTGCTCATCAAAAAAGGCGTTCAGCGCGTGGCGATACGTCCCGCTCCACGGAACCAGTCTCGGCAAGCGATAGATTTTTCCGCCAAGCGCTTCAATTTCATCGTCAAACGCTGCGCGCTCCTGCCGGTGTACCAGAAAGTCGAATTGCACCTGTGTCCGGTCGATATGGCGGTAATAGTTCATCAGCATCGATTCCAGCCCGCCGCGCTCCATATGCGTGACGACCTGCAACACACGAATCGGCATGCTCATCTCCCTTTCAGCAGTGCAAAGTATTCTGACACGGTCAGGCGGTGGAAGTCGGAGTCGAATGGGATGGCGATCAGGTTGGCATAGGCGAAGTAGCCTGTATAGCCGAGGAGCATCAGGATGGTGAGGTTGCGGCGCGGCTTGCCGCCGAGCTTTTTCAGCATCCACGGGAGCGACAGGCTCTGGAAGATCAGAAAATAGTTTGCCAGCCGCGCGAAATAGTTGGCCGTGCCGAACAGGCCGACGAACATGATCGCGCCGTTGAGCATGGTCAGGTTTACGAACAGATTCTCTGCCGGGGAGGAGTCCGTGAACAGTCGTCTGCGGTAGGCGAGGGAGAGAAATGTCGGCACGTTACAGACCAAAACGCGGAAAATATTCACGCCCGCCTCGGAAAACGATGCGACGGAATACCCCTCACCGAGCATCGCCGCGATGCTGACGATCGTGCCCAGCAGCGGCTCGAGCAAAAAACCGCAGCCGACTGCCAGCGCGAGCAGGACGTAGGTCTTGTACGTCCACGGCCGGAACTGCATCACCGGCACGAGCAGATAGAGCAGGGAATAGGGGTGCAGCAGCGTTGCAATAATGACGCATAGCAGGTACAAAATCCGCTTTTTCCGCAGCCAGAGCATCACGCCGATGACCGCGATGCCAATGGCGGCGGCCTGCTTGATGCCCGCAAAGACGAAGGGGTAGCAGCCCGTCGCAAACAGCAGAAACACCGTCAGCGGATAATCGACCGAATGGCAATGAAGGAAGAGAACATAGCATCCGACGGTCAAAAACGCCCAGAACATCAAAAAATTCTGCGTCGAGACGCCCGCGTGCTTCAACCGGCAGTTGACCCAGTTGAACAGCGGATTCGAGCCGAGCTGCTTGTCCGACGCCGCCCACGAGCCCTCCGTGAGCATCTCGTAGCTGTGGCGGTACGCGCCGGTGTCGTTGCAGCGCGTGCGCAGCCCGGCAAAGCCCGCCAGCAGCACCAGCAGCACGAGCGTGCAGAGGATCAGCCGCCGCCGCTGCCCTGCGTTCGTCCGCTTCCGTGACGCATGATCGGCGCACCACGCGACGGCGACGGCAAGAAGAAGTAATTTTACATAATCAACCATGGCGCAGCTCCAGATGCCGGACGGTCTCGGCCACGACGGCCGCCTTGTCGAATCGCGCTTCCATGCGCGCCCGTCCGCGGCGCCCCATTTCGGCACGCGCGGCTGCGGGCAGCGCCAGGAATGCCTGCAATGTTTCGTATAATGCCTCGGCGTCCTGCGGCGGGCAGAGCAGACCGCTTTCGCCCGGCGCAACGGCCTCGCGGCAGCCGGGAATGTCGCTGGTGATCAGCGGCCGTCCGGAGGCCGCGGCCTCGAGCAGCACGTTGGACATGCCCTCGTGGTAGGACGGCAGCACGACGCAATCGGCCATGGCGTACCACGGCCGCATGTCGGCCTGATAGCCGTGGCAGCGGACGACGCCCGCCTGCTCCAGCGCATCCATCGCGGGCTTATACGCCTCCTCGAACGAGCCGACGACGTGAAATTCCACCGCCGCGCCGTCCCAGCGCAGCCGCTTTGCGGCGGCGAACAGCTCGTCGATGCCCTTTTCGCGCATCACACGGCCGACGAACAGAAACCGCACCGGCATATTCTGCGGATAGGGCTGATATGGAAAGTCTTTTAAATTTACACCCGCGCCCGCCAGCACGACATCGCGCCCCTTCGGCACGACACCCGCGGCGTCGAGCGCATCGCGGTTGGCGCTGTTTTCAAAAAACACGACCCGTGCGCGCTTCAGCGCGGACTTGTAAAGCGCCAGAACGAGCCGCCGCAGCCCGCCGCCGTTTTCCAGCGCGCTGCCGAGCCCGGTGATGTTCGCGGCATAGGGCACGCGCGCCCAGCGGCACGCCAGCCCGCCGTAAATGTTGGGCTTGACCGTATAGGTGAGCACCAGCTCCGGCCGCACCGCGCGCAAAAGCGCCCGATACCGCCGCAGCAGCCCCAGATCCCGCAGCGGATTCCTCCCCCGCCGGTCGACGGGCAGCTCCATGACGCAGTCTGCCAGCTGCTGCAGCTCCTCCCAGCGGTCATTCCGCGGAACAGCAACCGTGACCTGCGCATATTTCTTCAATTCCGCAATCAAATCCTTGCGAAAATCGTACAGCCCCCCGCTGTGGTTGGCTAGAATTAGAATTTGTGTCACAGCTGCTATCACCCGTCGCAAGTATTTTTAGTTCGTTATATTTCATCATAATAAGACCGTCTTGATAATTACCGATCGTTGCAGTATTAATTTGATGATTTAGATTTGCTATGATGAGCGGAGGAGTTTTTACACCGCATGCATGACCATGGGGATAGCCGCCGCCAAAGCGCGGATTAACCTCCGAAATATAATAGTCATTTTCAATCTGAAAAATATCAATGTCAATTTGTGCGCGATAACCGCATTCTGCAACAAAACGGGAGATCAGACGAAAAAGTGCGTCATCTTTAAACGAAATGGCCTTGTCAGTTTCCCCCGCGCGCATAGCAAGCTTTTTCTTTGCAAAAATGGAGACGACTTGTCCGGAGAGCATGTCGATATAAACATCTGCACCGATTTCTTGGCCTTTAAGAAACTCCTGAATTATCATATCCGGCTGATGGGAAAAGAGAAACTCTACAGTTTCTAAATTCTCGGCTTTTGAAATATGCAGACTGGCGCTACCAAAACGCGGCTTTACAAAGACCGGGAAAGTTATTTGACAACTGCGCAGCGCTTGCTTGAACTCTGTAAGATTTATGTAGGTTTTTGCACAAGGGTAACCGTGCGCAGACAACCATTGATACATAGCCCATTTGTCAAGCGCTAATTCACAAAGTGCAAAGGATGAACCAATAATTGTTGCTCCAATAGCGTCGAAGGCAGCTGCATTTTGAGCCAATAGAGATAGTTCTGGGTCAATTAGTGACAAGACACCGGAAATGTGCTCACCTTTGCAGATGCTTAAAATGATATCGAGATAATTGGGGTCGGATATCCTTGGTACGACATAATAAGCATCTGCTTCGTAAAGGGCAGGGGCATAGGGGCTGCAGTCGGTTGTGATTATTTTTCCTGTATTGCCAACGGTTTCCTTAAAATACCGGACAATTTTGTTCCGCGTGCCGCAACTAAGTATTAAAATATTCATACTGTTGACCCCGTCCTATCGTTAAGACAGCTCCTTAGCGCCATAAGATTTCCTTCTCCACTCTGCGTGTTGACCTGCACACCAGAACGGCAAAACACCTTCCCAACCGTGCGGAAAAGAATGCAGACATCTGTTTGGAAGCCGATTTTTTGGATGTATTCCAAGTCAAATGCAAACTTTTGTTCCCAAGAGAGATTGTTTCTGCCGTTAATCTGCGCTAACCCGGTTAGGCCCGGCCGAACATCATGCCGATGATGCTCAACATCGGTGTAATACGGCAAGTATTCCGGCAGCAGCGGGCGCGGGCCGATGAGGCTCATTTTGCCGCGCAGGATGTCCCAGAGCTCCGGCAGCTCGTCAAGGCTCAGCGCGCGCAGACGCTTGCCGAAGGGCGTCAGGCGCTGCGCATCGGGCAGCGGCGCGCCGGTCTCGTCGCGCGCGTCGCGCATGCTGCGGAATTTATGGAGACGGAAAATTTTCTCGTCCTTTCCCGGCCGTGGCTGGCAGAAAAGCACCGGGCGCCCCAGCCTGACGCGCACCAGCACCGCCGTCACAGCCAGCACCGGCGAGAGCAGCACCAGCGCCAGCGCGGCAAGCACGATATCCAGCGCCCGCTTGGCGTATTTTTCGTAAAATCCGACCCGCCGCGCCATCAAAACGCCTCCCGCAGCACGCGGCAGACGCGATCGACGTCGTCTGCGGTCATCTTCGTGTCGCTCGGCAGGCAGAGGCCGCGTGCAAACAGGTCATTGCAAACCGGCGTCTGCGCGGCGCTGACGAACGGCGCGTCGGCGAACACGGGCTGCAAATTCATGGGCTTCCAAAGGTGGCGGCCCTCGATGCCCTCCGCCTCCAGCCGCGCCAGAAGCTCGGCGGGCGCCCTTGCGCAGCCGGGGTCGAGCAGGGCGGCGGAGAGCCAGCGGTTCGGCGAGGCCTCGGGCAGACACGGCTGCATTGTCAAGGGAAGCTCCTTTAATTGTTCTATGTAACGGTTGAAAATGGCCTGCTTTTGCCGCACGCGCAGGGGCAGCACCTTCATCTGCCCGCGCCCGATGCCGGCCGAAACGTTGCTCAGCCGGTAGTTGTAGCCGATCTCCTCGTGCTGATACCACGGCGCTCTTTCGCGCGCCTGCGTGGCCAGCTTCAGGGCGTGGCGCGCGTCGTCCTCGCGGGCGCACAGCAGCATCCCGCCGCCGGAGGTCGTGATGATTTTGTTGCCGTTAAACGACAACACAGAAAACTGACCGAGCGCGCCGCATTTTTTCCCGCGGTAGGTCGAGCCGAGCGCCTCGGCGGCATCCTCAATCAGCGGCACGCCGTGCGCGCGGCAGAACGCGCCGAGCTCGTCGAGCTTGGCGGGGTTGCCGTAAAGGTGCACGGCCACGACGGCCTTCGGCGTGCCGTAGCGCTCGAAGGCAAGGCACAGAGCCTCCGGATCCATGTTCCACGTTTCGCGCTCGGAGTCGATAAACACCGGTTGCGCGCCAAGATAGGCGACAGGATTCGCCGACGCGGAGAAGGTCATGCTCTGGCAGAAGACCAAATCGCCCCGCCCGACGCCCGCGAGGATCAGCGCCAGATGCAGCGCCGCCGTTCCCGCCGAGAGGGCGACGGGGTGCCCCGCGCCGAGGTACGCGGCCACGGCGGCCTCAAACTCGTTGACGTTCTCGCCCAGCGGCGCGATCCAGTTTTTGCGGAACGCGTCGTGTACATATTCCAGCTCATAGCCCTCGTCGGAGAGGTGCGGGCTGGCAAGAAAAAGCCGGGAATTCATGCGGTTTCGTCCTTCTTTCCGGATTTTGCGGCGCGTTACGGCACCGCGCGCGCCATAGACCGACAACCAGCGGCCGAAATATGGCAGTTTGGCTATATTATCATTCTATTTTACCATCGATCCGGCACAATTGCAAGGGAACCGGGCAAGAAATCACGTGCCATTTCAGAAACCGCGCAGCAAAAACCCCCGGCGGGTGATCCCGCCGGGGGGGCTTTTGGATGCGTAGGTTTGCCGGATGTGTCATTGCAAAGTCACAGCTGACGGCGGATTGACGGTCAGCGTGCCGCGACGCACTTCCTTTTTTGTCATTGCGAGCCTTGCGGAGCAAGGCGTGGCAATCTCGTGTGGGAGGGCGGGATAGGGGGGGACGGATTGCCACGTCGGGCTGCGCCCTCCTCGCAATGACAGAGTCGGAAGGGCTCACCGCGCTGCGATCTATGACAGGGACAGGGGATTTAGTTGGCGGTGGCGTAGCGCATGAGGATGGCGGCGACTTGGGCGCGGGTGGCGTTTTGCTGGGGGGCGAGGTAGTCCACGCCGTTTTCGCGCGTGCCGGTGATGAGGCCGGCGGCGTTCGCCCACGCGAAGGCGTCGCGCGCCCAGCTGCCGACGCTGCCGAGATCGGGGAAGCCGCTCAGGTCGGCCTTTTGGTCGACGGGGCGCCCCTTGAAGCCGGCGTAGCGGTAGATGATGGCCGCGATCTGCTCGCGCGTGACGTTGCCGTCCGGGTCAAAGCGCCCGGCGCCCACGCCGTTGACGATGCCGCTGCCCGCCGCCCATGCGACGGCCTCGGTGTACCATGTGCCGCCTGCAACATCGGTGAAGGACGCCGCCGCCTTGGCCGCGGGCCTGCCGTCCAGCCGCCAGAGGACGGTGACGAGCATTGCGCGCGTCATCGGCATGTTCGGGCTGAACGTGTCGGCCGCCGTGCCGTTGAACAGCTCGTTCTGGTTTGCGAATTTCACGCTGCCGTAGTACCAGTCGCTCTCGGCCACGTCGCGGAAGGGGTTGACCCACGGGGTCTCGGCGGGCTCCTGCGCGCCGCAGCGGGTGCAGACGCCGTTTTCATAGTGATGGCCGAGCGCGGGGACGGTCGTGCCGCCGGAAAGCTTTTCGCCGCAGGTCTTGCAGTAGATGTCGCCGGTGTAGCCCGGCGCGGTGCAGGTCGCGGCCTTGGCATTGCGCAGCTCGGTCTCTGCGTGAGCACAGGGGGTGGAAAATTCGGGATATTGCCCGTTTTCGGTCACGAAGCAGCCGTTTTGATTCAGCTCGGTGAGGAATTCTGCGGAGGCAAACTCCGCCGCCGTGCGCGCGGCGACGCCGCTGGCCTCGGGCTTGCCGCCCACGCCGACGGCGCAGGCCGTGTCGAGATAGTACAGATTTTTGCGCACGCTGGTCGAGCGCCCGGCGTCGCGGCCGATCACGCCGCCCGCGGTGCCCGCGGCCGCCTGTACCGCGCCGTAGGAATAACAGTTTTCGGCGCGGAAGTAGTTGCCGTAGCCGATCACGCCGCCGGTGGCGGAGGAGGCATAGGTGTGCGCATTGGTCACGGTACCGATGCTGTAGCAGTCGGTCAGCGCGGCGGCGTTTTCGGTCACGCACGCGCCGACAAGGCCGCCCATGTACCAGCCGCTGCCGTCGACTGCGCCGTAGTTGGCGCAGCGCGTCAGGCTGCCGCCGATGCGCCCGGCCACGCCGCCGACGCCCGTGCCGGAGCCTGCGGCGGTGATGTCCCCGCGGTTGACGCAGTCGGTCAGGCGGCTGTCCTTGTCCAGCACCACGCCGACGAGGCCGCCGACGCCGTCCGTGCCGCGGATGGCGGCGCGGTTTTCGCACCGGGTCAGGCTGCTGCCGCCGTCGATCTGCGCGGCGATGCCGCCCGCCCGCTCACCGCTTGCCGTCACCGCGGCTTCGTTTCCGCAGTCGATGATCTGCGTGGCCTTGGCCTGTGCGACGAGGCCGGCCGCGCTGCCCGCGGCCTTGGCCGTTCCGGCCACGCGGAGGTTTTTCAGCACCGCGCCGTCCGTGGCGAGGAAGAGCGCCGCGCCGCTGCCGGTGCTCTCGGCGGTCATGTCCGTGATGCGGCAGCCGTTGCCGTCAAACGTGCCGGAAAACGGCGCCTGCGTCGAGCCGATGCCGTCGAACCAGCGGACGCTGCGGTTGTAGGTCTTGTCGTCATTGACCAGCGAAATGTCATTTCCGAGGCGGACGGTCTTGCCCGCGAAGGAGTTGCCCTGCTTGACCAGCAGCGCAAGCCCGGCCAGCTGCCGCGCGGAGGTCAGGGTGAAGCTGTCCGCGCCTTCCGAATACCAGTCGGTCTCGGCCAGCTGCGTCCAGACCTTGTGGGTCGTGTAAGCCTCGGCGCGCACGCGCAGGGAGGCTGCGGTGATTTGGCTCGTGACCGTAAACTTTCCGGTGTCGGTGCCCTTTTCGGTCTCCGACCCGTCGAGGAAGGCGAAGAAATAGCGGAATTTTCCGTTGTAAACGTAGCTCAGATCGTCCGGCTCGGCGTTTTCGGCGAGGACGGCCGTGACCGTCAGCTCGTCGCCCTCGTACAGCGCCTCGCCGTCGGCCACGGGGTGGTTCGTGACCTGCTGCGCCACGCCGTCGACCATGACCGTGCCGTCCTTGACGACCTGAAGGGTGAACGCAGGGTCGCTCTGGAGATACAGCGCGCCTGCGACAAGCTCGGCAAAGACGCCGCTCAGCTCTGCGTCGGCGGTGATCGTGGCATAGGGGCCGGTCAGCGTGTTGCCGTTTAAGGTATAGTTACGGAATGCCCAGCCGGTGGCCGGGGTGTTGGAAAGGTGCAGCACCGTGCCGAAGGGGACGGTCTCGCCGCAGTCGGCTGCGACGGTGCCGCCCGTGGGCTGCGTGAGGCGGACGCTGTGCGCCACGGGGGCGGTTTCCGCTTCCCACGCCAGTCTGGGGTAGCCGCCGGCGTTGGCGGCGTAGGCCGCGCCGTTGACGTTCAGCGCGTCCAGAAGCTTTGCCGAGCGCATGTCCGCGGCGCTCATGGCGGTGACGGAGACGTTCGCGGCCAGCGCCGTGCCGAGATACCAGCCGTTGGAGGCCGGGTCGTCGTCGCAGCCCTCGAGGTAGTAGCAGTCCGAGACGGTGTAGCTGCCCTTGTCGTGGCCGCCGATGCCGCGGCCGCGCTGGTTGCCGTTGGAGTCGATGGTGCCGACGTTGTAGCAGTTATAGATGTCCAAGCCGCCGTTGCTGCCGCAGATGCCGCCGGCGGGGCAGGCATAGGTCGTGGTGACGCTGCCGGTGTTGTAGCAATTGACGATCGCGCCCGTGCCCCAGCCTGCGCCGATGATGCCGCCGATGCCCTTGGAGTCGGTGTTGCGGACGGCGGCGTAGTTGGCGCAGTTTTCAATGTAGACACCGGTTGGAACGGTGCCGCTTTTGCCGACGATGCCGCCGACCGAGCGGCGGCCGTAGACGCTGCCGCTGACGGAGAGATTGCGCACGGCGGGCGCGGTGCGCGGCGCGGCCTCGCCGTCGTATAGCTCGCCGAGGTAGCCGATCAGGCCGACCGCCTGCGAATAGGCGTAGCCCTTGGCGGCGTAGCGGTCGCAATAGAGATTCGTGATGCGATGGCCTTGGCCGTCCAGCGTGCCGTTAAAGAATGCCTCAATCACAAATTCGCTGTTTTTCGCGTCCATCGGGTACTTGCCGCCGATGGGCGTCCAGTTGCTTGTGCCGCCCATGTTGAGGTCGGCGGTCAGGCAGACGGTTTTATCGGAAAAATCGTGCGCCGGGTCGCCGAGGTAGGCGGTGCCGCGGATGTTGCCGCCGCCCGCGCCGATGAGCAGGAAGTCATCGACCTTCGTGCTGACCAGCTGCGTGCGGTCGCCCTTGACGCGGTAGTCGGGGGTATTGGCGTCGGTGCGGCCGTTGACCAGCGCGGCCAGACCGGCGAGCTTGGCCGGAGTGTCGAGGTAGAACGCGGATTGCGCCGGGTCATACCACGAGATATCCACCGCGCCGTCCCAGACGGTGGTGGAGAAATACTCCGCCTTGACCGTGTACGCGCCCGACGGCCGGGGGAAGGAGTAGGTGTAGCCCGCGGCGGTCTCCTCGACATCGGCGAAGAGATAGCTGCCGTCTGCAAGCGCACAGCGCACCGAGGCGAGGTCATAGCCCGCGCGCTTTTCGACCGTGCCGGTCACGTCGCCTGCGGCAGCTGCGGCGGGAACGAGCGAAAGCAGCAGACAAAGGCTCAGAAGCAGACGGAGCATTCGTGTTTTCATAGGGATTCCTCCTCTGTAACGACAAGACCTCGGACAAGGCCGGTGGGAGTCGGGATTTCCGCGATATCGGCGTGAATGCCGTAGAGCTGCTCGATGAGCGCGGGCGTCAGCGCTGCCTCCGCCGCATCGTCGGCAAGGGCGCGGCCAGCCTGTAACGCTAAAACGCGATGCGCGTAGCGCAGTGCGTGCTCGGGATTGTGGGTGGACAGCAGGACGGTGTAGCCCTGCCGCGTCAGGCCGCGGATCTCGCGCAGGACGCGCTGCTGGTTGCCATAGTCAAGGTTTGCCGTGGGCTCGTCCATAATTAAAATCTCCGCGTGCTGCGCCAAGGCGCGGGCGATGAGCGCCAGCTGGCGCTCGCCGCCGGAAATCTGGCCGATGCCGCGCCCGGCCAGCGCCTCGATGCCCAGCTGACGCAGGGCCTGCAGGGCGCGCTCCTGCTCGCGCGCGCCGGGGCGCTGCAGGACATTCAGCGCGGCGGTCGTGCCCATCAGGACGGTGTCGAGGACGGTGTAGTTATAAATCGGCTCGGACGACTGCGGGATGTAGGCCAGCTTGGCCGCCGCCTCGCGCCGGGAATAGGCCGAAAGCGGCCGGCCGGAGACGGTAATTTCGCCCGCCTGCGGGGTCAAAAAGCCGAGCAGGCAGCGAAACAGCGTGCTTTTGCCCGCACCGTTCGCGCCGAGCACGGCCGTGAGCGTGCCCTTTTCGACGGAAAAGGACAAGCCCTGCAAAATGGCATGCGTTCCATAGGAGAACGAGAGGCCTTTGACTTCAATTTCCACGCCGCGCACCTCCCGTCAGGATGAGATAGAGGAAAATCGGCGCGCCGACGAAGGCCGTCAGGATGCCGAGCGGGATCTCGCCCGCCGTGGCCAGCCGGGCGATGTCGTCTACGACAATGAGAAACGACGCGCCGAAGAGCGCCGCGGCGGGCAAAAGCCGCCGGTAGTCGTAGCCGAAGAGCATCCGGCAGAAATGCGGAATGACCAGCCCGACCCAGCCGATCATGCCGGAAACGGCGACCGAGGCGGCGGTCAGGAGCGTGGCGCAGACGATGACGACGAGGCGCAGCAGCCGGGTGTTGACGCCCATGGAGCGCGCCTCGTCCTCGCCGAGGGTCAGCAGGTTCATCCGCCAGCTCAGCAGCAGCAGCGGGACAAGGCCGATGGCGGTGGGAATGGCCACAAACGCCACATCGCGCGGCTTGATCGACGACAAGCTGCCCATCAGCCAGTAGGTGATGGCGGGCAGCTGCTGCTGTGTGTCGGCAACGAGCTTGACGTAAGACGTTCCGGCGGAGAAGAGAGACGAGATCATGATGCCCGCCAAAATCAGCGCGACCGTCTGGTTCGTCCGGCTCATGCAGCTGACGAGATAGGCCGCCGCGACGGCGATCAGGCCGAAGCAGAAGGCCACGGCAGAGATGCCAAAATAGCCCGCGCCGAGTAGGATGGCCAGCGCCGCGCCGAAGCCCGCGCCGGTCGAGGCGCCGAGAAGATCGGGCGAGACCATGGGGTTGCGGAACATGCCCTGATACGACACGCCCGCGACCGCCAGCGCCGCGCCGACGAGCGCCGCCGCCGCCACGCGCGGCAGCCGGATCTGGAACGCGACGTTTTCCGCGCCGTCGCGCCAGTTCGGCGTGACGTCCGTAATGCGGGAAAGGAGCAGCTGCAGCAGCTCCCTCGGAGTGATGGAAAACCGACCCAGCAGCACCGAGCCGAACAGAACGGTCACAAACACGACCGACAGCACGACGAAGCGGCGGGTGTAGGTGTGGGTTTGCAGCTTCATGCGATCAGTTTTCGCTTTCTATAATATAGTACTTGCCGGTGGCGGCGTCGTAGTAGACCTCGCCGAGCTTTTCCATGCCTTCGTCATTTTCGCCCTCGGTGGCGTCCATTTGCTCGAGCTGCTCGGGGGTGAAGGTGATGGCGTTGTCGCGGTCGATGATGCTCTGCCCGCCCTCACCCTCGGCGGCGACGGAGCTGCCATTGACGTTGTCGCTGCGGCCGCCGGTGGAAATGTCGACGTTCCAGTGGACGATGAGCGCCAGCATCATGCCCACGGCCAGCACCAGCATGGCGTCGGAAAGGTTCGACAGATAGTTCATCGGGTCGACGCTTTCGCCGGAAAAGCGCTCGGTGCGGCGTCTTCTTTTTCTCATAGCTTCGCTTCCTTTTCGCAGACGCAGTCGGTCAGGGTTTCAAGGTCGGCCATGTAGCCGCTGTACCAGCGCTTGCGCAGGGTGGTGACGACGAGGCAGACCGCCGCGGCGCACAGGCCGGCGATGGTCGTGTCAAACGCGGTCAGAAGGGAGACGGACAGGGTCTGCGTGTCGCCCTGCCCCAGCGCGATGATGCCGGGGCCGAGGGGGATGAGCGTGCCCAAAAGGCCGAACATCGGAGCAAGCTTGCTGACCAGCTCCGTACACTTCAGGATGCGGTCATAGTGGCCCTGCTCCCGCTCAAGAAGGTTCGCTGCGAGGCTGTCGCGCAGGCCGGCGGTGAAGTCGGGATGCGCGGTCAGCTCCAGCAGCGCCGCCTTTTGCCGGCGATTGAGCAGGCTGGCCTCGATGGCCGCGGCGGTGTCGGTCTCGGGCCTTTGCAGCGTGTCGAGCAGGCGGGGCAGATCCTCCTTCATAGGACGGTGCTCGGTGCAGTATTCGCAGAGCACCCAGCCCACGGAAAACACCGCGAAGCCGAGCACGAGCACCAGAAAGATAACGTCCGGAATTTCCATCGCGGCGGCTACTGCGCGAAGAATGTCATGAAAGATCGAGGTCATTTGGGTTTCCTCCCTTTGGTATAGTAGCGCAGCGCGCTCAGCGCGCCGAGCGCGGCCAGCACCAGCGCGCCCGCGCCGGTGAGCAGCAGAAGCAGACGGTCGTCCTCCGGCGGCACGGTCAGCACCGTGACCGGCGCCTGCGCGGGCACGGCGGGCGCGGCTGGGTCGCTGCCGGTGAGCTGCTGCACCAGCTCGTCGGGCAGGGCGTACATGCGTACCGCGCCGGGGTTATCCGCCGGGGTGTCCGGCGCGGGGGCGGACAGAGCCTCCGAGGGCGGCTCGGCCGGGGCAGCGGTCGGCGCCTCGGGCGCGTCCGTCGGGGCGGTGGGAGCGCCGGGCTCCGAGGGCTGCGGAGTGTCGCCGACGCCCTCAGAGGGGGTCGTGGGGTCGCCGCTGCCATTTTCGGTCGGCTTGGGGTCGTCCGGCTCGGAAGTGCCGGGCTTGTGGGTGGCGACGGTCTGATTTTCCGTCACCGCCGTGCCGCCGAAGCCGAAGGAGAGCGCTACGTTACCCTCGGCATGCACAGTGTAGGTTAGGCGGACGGTGGCAAGGTCGGAAAATTCTGCATCCGGCGTTACGGTCAGACCGGTAATTTCGAGAATGCTGCTGTCAGACGAGGCGATGTTCAGATAATCGGCCAGCGCGTCGCGCAGCGCCTGCTGGCCGACGGTCATCCGGAAGGTGACGGTATGCGAGCCGATCGTGCCGTCGAGCACGGGCAGGGTGTCGACGATTTTCGGCGTACCTTGCAGCGTTACATAAAGCGTGTGCGTGTACTTTGCGGTCTGGTTCGTGCGGCGCTCGAGGGGATAGGACTGACCGAACAGCAGGCGGAAGCGGTTGCCGGTGCCGAGCGAGGCATAGTTTGGCGCGGTGTGCTCGGTGCCGATCTCATAGCTGGCCCAGCTGTCCTCCAGCGCCAGCATGGGCTGCACCGTCCAGCAGTCGTTCCATGCCTCGTCGGCGTTGAATTCGACAAAGCTGCCGTCCTCGTCGCAGACCGGCTGAATGTGCGCGGCGAGGTCATTAAAATAGTAACGCTGCGTGTAAAACAGGTCGGCATAGGTGAAGGACGTGAAAAAGCCGACGCTTTGGTCCTGGGTGTAAAACGCGATCGTGCTGACGTCTCCGCTGTAAACCCCTGCATAATCTAACAGGTCGGAGATATAAAAGCCGTAGGCCGAGTCGATGACGGTATTGTACGTGCCGTCGTCCATGCCGCGGAAGAAGGAATAGGCGGCCTGATACAGCGGCAGGGCATGGTAGAGCTCACTCCAGTGGTAGGTGGCAAGCTCCACATAGCGGTCGGTCTCCATGCCGAAGTAGCCGACCTTGACGGTGAGCGTGTCGGTAACGCTGCCCGCCGCCCCGGCGGACGTGCACAGCACACAGACGAGGCAGAAGCAGAGAAGAAAAGGCAAAATTCGTTTCATGTGCCCCTCCTTTATGGCTTGAGGGTCGAGCGGGCGAGCAGCTGCGCGGCCTCGGCCTCGGAGAGCTCATAGTGCCAGAACAGGCGGTAAAACGTCTGTGCCTCGGCGACCATATCGTAATCATAAAGCTCGGGGTACAGGAGATTGCCCAGCCAGTAGATGCCCAGAACGCGGTTGACCGACGGGGGAGAGGACATCCAGTCATAGGGCAGGTTCGGAATTTCGTAATAGGTCCCGTTTTTCACGGCCGTCAGGGACGACCATTCGCTCTCGGGCAGCGTGTCGTAGGGGCCGCCGGCGGCGAGGATGATGACGTCCGGGTCGCGGACGTAGACCTCCTCGAGATTGACGGTCGTGCCGCCGTTGCGGTTGCTGATCTCGTCGGCCTCGATGGCGTTGACCGCGCCGACGCGGGTCAGAACATCGGCCTGCACCGAGCCCGCAGCGTTGCAGGCAAGGCCGGTCGAGCCCGTGCCGAACAGGACGGTCTTGCGCTCGGAGCGGGGGAGCTTGGCGGAGTTTTCCGCCGCCATGGCGAGGGTTTTTTCCAGATAAGCGGCCAATTCCTCCGCCTGATCTTCGCGGCCGAGCAGCGCGCCGAGGGCGCGGTAGGCCGCGGGCAGGGTCTCAAGCGTGGCCTCGAGGAAAACCGTGGGGATGCCGGTCTGCTTCTGGATGCCGTCCATGTCCTCGGCGATGGCATCCTTTTTGTCGCCAAGGTCGATGATGAGCTGCGGCTCGGCGGCGATCAGAGATTCCATGTTCAGATTCGCCTTGCCGCCGTAAAACTGGCCGAAGGTCGGCAGCGTCCATAGCTCCTTGGGAAAATACGGCATCTGCGCGGTGCTGGGGCTGCTGGCAAGGCCGACGAGCAGGTCGGGCGCGAGGGTCATCAGGATCATCTGCGCCGTGCTGCCGCTGGCAGCGATGCGGGTGATGCGTGCGGGGACGGTGACCGCGCGTCCCGCGTCATCGGTAAAAACCGTTGTTTCTACGCCCTCGAGGGGGTCGTAGCGCGTCCCGCCGCAGCCGGAGAGGCCGGGCAGGAGCAGCGCAAGGCATAAAAAGACGGCAATCAGCTTTTTCATTCAGCGCCTCCTTTGGCGTGCGTTATTCTGTTCAGAGAATACCGTTTTTGAAAGAAAAACACGGATCACTTGCAGACAAGTCATCCGTGAGCGTGCAATATCACAGACTTCCTTCTCAAACTGCGGAAGACCGCGCCGTTTCCTGCGCGACCCTTTGTACTGACGTACCGGGCGAAGCACCATAGCCGCTGCCTTAGGCGCGCCGCCTCCGGAAATCATTTCTATGATACAATGCGCCAATCGAAAATGCAAGTATTTTCTTGCGTTTTCCCGGCCCCGTCCGCTTTGCTGCGGCGCGGCGAAAAAATTTGGGGGACGGAAAATAAAATGTTGGACATTTGGAGGGAGGCGTGTTAGAATAAAAACGGTTATTCTCTGAACAGAATAACGATATTGTAAAAAGGAGCGAAAGACATGAAGTTCTTCCAACAGTTCGGACATCGTGCGGCAGTTTTGCTGCTGTGCGCTGCCATGTTGACCGGAATGCTGCTTCCGGCGCAGGCTGCGGGCACCGGCCGGAACGTCTCCGGCAAGCGCCCTGCAAGCCGGGCCGCGACCCTGACCGGCACCAGCCCCGAGGCCGTTGTTCTGAACGTCTATGAGCAGACCGAGGGCGGCGAGCCGAAGCTCGTCAAGGGCTACAAGCCCTCTGAGCTGGAGGCGCTCAGGACCGAGGGCACGGCGGGCTATCAGTTCTGGAAGGGCGGCAATGAGCAGCTCGTCGCGGCGACGGAGTATGTCACCGTGAGCAGTCTGTTGGAGGACGCGGGCGTGACCTTCGCGACCGGCGATACCGTCAAGGCCGCGGCGGCCGACGGCTTCGGCTCAAGCCTGACCTATGCCGACAGCGAGACCTGCAAATATTACATCACCGCCGACGGCAAGACGGAGGTTCCCGCCGCGCTGGCGCTGACGTGGGGCTCCGGCTCCGGCACGCTCGAGCAGGTGGCGGCAGCCGCGAAGAACACGGGCAATCTCCGCTTTGTCTACGGCATCTCCGAGCAGCAGTACGCCGACAAATCCGCACAGGGCAAGCGGCTGGTCAGCAGCGTGGCCAGCGTGACCGTCGTCCACTGCGCGCATGCGGACACCGAGCTGCGCGGCGCAAAGGCAGCCGCCTGCACCGAGGCCGGCTACACCGGCGACCTGTTCTGCAAGACCTGCGGCCGGAAGCTCGAGGACGGCAAGACCGTCGATGCGCTCGGCCACAAGTTTGAAAACGGCAAGTGCACCGTGTGCGGCGCGCAGGACGGCGCTTGGGAAAATCCGTTCCGGGACGTGGCCGAGAGCGACTGGTTCTATGAGGGCGTGAGGTTCGCCCATCAGAACGAGCTGTTCAACGGCACGGCGGCTGACACCTTCCGCCCGAATGCCCCGATGACCCGCGCGATGCTCGTCACGGTGCTGTGGCGCATGGACGGCAAGCCCACCGCGTCCAAGCAGAGTACGGTGTTCGTCGATGTTCCCGTGACCACCGGGAAGAACCTCTACTACGCCGAGGCGGTTGCATGGGCGGCGGAAAACGGCATCGTCAACGGCGTTGACGAGACGCACTTTGCGCCGGAGGTCGAGGTGACCCGCGAGCAGATCGCCGCCATCCTGTTCCGCTACGCGGAAAAGAAGGGCGTCGACACCGCCAAGCGCGCGGAGCTTGCCTCCTTCCCGGATGCAGACAAGGTCAGCGGCTATGCGAAGGATGCAATGGCGTGGGCGGTCGAGTGCAGCCTCGTCAACGGCATCCGGAACGGCAGCACGACGACCCTTGCACCGCAGGGCGAGGCCACCCGTGCGCAGGTTGCGGCCATTTTGGCGCGGTATTTGCAGAACGCTGCAAAATAACGCAGGCGCGAAGCTCCGCTCCACAATAAAATAAAAGTCGTGCCGGAGCTTTCCCTCCGGCACGACTTCTATACGTTCAAGCGGAAATGGTTTTTATTGAAGTCCAGCAGACCCTCGCGGCGGAGCCTTCCGAGCTCCGTCGACAGGCCGGTGCGGTCAACGCCCAAATAATCCGCAAGCTGCTGCCGCGAAAACGGAATGCGGAATTCATAAGCGTCAAGGCGCTGCGCCTCAGTCGAGAGGTAGGACAGGAGCTTGGCGCGCGTAGTGCGCTGCCCCATGTGCATGAGCTTTTCGCTGACGCGCAGGTTTTTCTCGGCCAGCTCGTAGAGCAGGTTGCAGAGGAGCCGGCTGTGGTGCGCGCAGGCGGAGGAGCAGACGTTCAGGATGCGTTGGATATCCAAAAACATGGCGGTCACGGGCTGCTCTGCGACCACGCCGGCGTTGAGCACCGCCCCGGGGACGCAGGCAAAGGCGGCGGCGAAGGTCTGCCCCGGCGCGACCTTGGAAAGAATGTTGCGGTTGCCCCAGATGTCCTCCTGCACGATCAGGACGCTGCCAGAGAGGACGAGGCCGACCGCGTCCGTCGTATCCCCGGCGCGCAGGAGAAAGGCGTCCTTCGGGAAGGCTCTTGTCTCTGCGCGGAGACAGGCGAGCATGGCAGTCAGCTCTGCCTCGGAAATGCCGTAAAAGAGCGGCGACGTGCGGAGCACGGGAAAATATTTTTTCATAATGACCTCCATTCGTTGAAAATTCAACTGACCTGCTGCACTGATTTTACTATAATAAAGGCAGAAAAGCAAGGAGGCGGCTGCCATGAAGCGAAAAATCATTACGATCGACCCGAACAAATGCAACGGCTGCGGCGCCTGCGCCGCTGCGTGCCATGAGGGCGCCATTGCGATGGCGGACGGAAAGGCGCAGCTGATGCGCGAGGACTATTGCGACGGCCTGGGCGACTGCCTGCCCGCCTGCCCCACGGGCGCCATTACCTTTGTCGAGCGCGAGGCGGCCGCTTATGACGAGCAGGCCGTGCTGGCGGCCAAGCAGCGCAAAATGCAGGCCGAGGGGATGACGCTGCCCTGCGGCTGCCCGGGAAGCCAGGCCAGAGCGATCGAGCGTGCGCAGCACGCTGAGCCGGCGTCCGAGCCGGAGCGTCCCAGCCGGCTTTCTCAGTGGCCGGTGCAGATCAAGCTCGTTCCGGTGCGTGCGCCGTATTTTGACGGGGCAAAGCTGCTCATCGCCGCCGATTGCACGGCCTATGCCTACGCCGCCTTCCACGAGCGGTTTATCAAGGGGCATATCACGTTGGTGGGCTGTCCCAAGCTGGACGGCGTGGATTATTCCGAGAAGCTGACGGAAATCATTCGAAATAACGACATCCAGAGCGTGACCGTCGTGCGCATGGAGGTTCCCTGCTGCGGCGGGCTGGAGCACGCCGCGGTCACTGCTTTGAAAAACAGCGGGAAATTTCTCCCATGGCAGGTCGTGACGATCTCTACGGACGGGAGAATTCTGGACTGAACGAAGGAACAAGCGGCATTTCAAGCAAAAAGGCTCTGACCGGCAGCGGTCAGAGCCTTTCAGCGTGTCGAAAAACCCTTTTCGACACGCTGACAGACTGCAAAAAAGTTCGGAAGACAAGCAACTCACGCCCGT
>CAKTZP010000001.1 GCA_934636045.1 uncultured Oscillospiraceae bacterium | reverse complement strand
GATCCAGAACATTCTGGACTTTGAAAAGCACTACCACGGCGCGCGCACCATCCGCTTGGAGCAGAACTACCGCTCCACGCAGTGCATTCTGGACGCCGCCAACGCCGTGATCGCCAACAACCGCGGCCGCAAGGGCAAGCACCTTTGGACGAACAACGGCAGCGGCGAGCCGATCGTGCACTACGAGGCGATGAACGAGAGCGACGAGGCCAATTTCGTTGCCAATCAGATCCTTTCCGAGTCGCACGGCGTCGGCTTCAACCAATTTGCCGTGCTCTACCGCACAAACGCGCAGTCGAACGCCTTGGAATATGCCTTCCGCCGCACGGGCGTGCGCTATCGCATCATCGGCGGCACGCGCTTCTTTGACCGCGCGGAGGTCAAGGACATGCTGGCCTACCTGTGGGTCATCAACAACCGCGCCGACGACCTGCGCCTGAGCCGTATCATCAATCAGCCGCCGCGCGGCCTCGGGGCAAAGACCGTGGAGACCGTGGCCATGTTCGGCCGCGCCGAGCACAAGCCGATGTATGAAATCATTCGCAACGCACGGGACTATAACCAGCTCGACCGCGCCGCGGCAAAATTGCAGGCATTTTCGACGATGATCGAGGAATGCGCCGCGCTGCTCGATGAGCTGCCGCTGCCGGAATTTTATGAGGAGCTGCTCATCCGCACGGGCTACACCGCCATGCTCACGCAAAAGGACGATGTGGAAAGCCGTACCCGGCTGGAAAACGTGCGCGAGCTGAAATCCTCCCTCGTGACCTATCTGGAAAACACCGACACGCCGAGCCTGAACGGTTTTTTGGAGGAGGTTGCGCTCTACACCGACATCGAGCAGTATGACAAGGACGCCGACGCCGTTGTGATGATGACGATGCACTCGGCCAAGGGTCTGGAATTTCCGAACGTGTTTCTCGTCGGCGCAGAGGAGGGGCTGTTCCCCGGCATGCGCGCCATCGGCGACAACGCGGAAATTGAGGAGGAGCGCCGCCTGTGCTACGTGGCCATCACGCGCGCCAAGCAGCGCCTGACCATCACCAGCGCAAAGCAGCGCATGCTCTACGGCCACACGATGAGCAACCGCCCCTCGCGGTTTTTGCGGGAAATCCCGGAGGAGCTGCTGGAGCACAGGTACGCCGCGCAGCCGAAGGGCTACGGCGGCGAATATGCCCTGCATAACAACGGAATGTCGCTCGGCTATCGTGACAGCGGCTATGCCGCGCCGAAGCCTGCGCACAGCGCGGCGAGCTACAACGCCTTCCGCGCCGCGCCGAAGGCGCAGACGCCGCTGCCCGATTTCCGGAAGGGCGACACGGTAACGCACGATGCCTTCGGCGACGGGATGATTCTGTCGGTGCTCAAAATGGGCAACGACGCCATGCTGGAGATCGCCTTCGACCAGGTCGGTACCAAGCGGCTCATGGCGCGCGCCGCCGCACCGCGCATGAAAAAGCGGTAAATTTCCGCGTGCGCGCATAAACCCGCGGCGAAGCGGCATATCATCGATGGGGTGATGTGCCATGACGCTTGCGCAGAGGAATCGCCTGCGGCTGTTTCTGGCCGCGGCGCTGACGATACTGACGGTGGTAACGCTGCTGTTCCGGCAGTGGCTCGCGCCGGTGGCGGAGGAGCTGATGGCCGCGCAGGTCAATAACGAGGCCTCCGACGCCGTGAACGCGGCAATTGACAAGCAGATCGCGGCGGGCGAGCTGTCCTACGATAAGCTTGTCGTCATTGAAAAGGACGCGGCCGGCAATGTGACGGCCATCCGCTCAAACATGGCGGAGATCAACCGGCTGAAGACCGGCATCCTCTTTCGCATTGACGAGCAGCTGGAGGGGCTGTCGGTCGAGCAGCTCAGCATTCCGGCCGGGAGCGTGTTCCTGCCGGAGCTGTTTTCCGGGCGCGGGCCGGGCATTCCCATTCGCGTGCTGGCCGTGCGCAGCTCGGATGCGAATTTTCACAACGAGTTTTCCTCCGCGGGGATCAACCAGACGCTGCACCGCATCATGCTGGACATCCGCGTGGATGTGACGATCTTAACATGGACGGGAACGCGGGAGGTCACGGTGGACGCCTCTGTCGCCGTCGCCGAAACCGTCATCGTCGGCACCGTGCCGTCGACTTATTTTGGAATGAAAAGCTCATAGGGATGATGCTTTTCCGTGGTAAAACGGATTGCCACGTCGCTTCGCTCCTCGCAATGACAACGAAGGGCGGGCAGAAAGGGAAGGAACGAAAGATGGACGTCAAGCAGGAAATGCAGCGATTAACGGCATTATTAGAGGAGGCCAACCGGCTTTATTATGAGCTGGACGCGCCGACCATGCCGGATTTTGAATACGACCGGCTGCTGCGGCAGCTGGAGACCTTGGAGGCCGAGCATCCGGAGCTGGCCTCGCCGGTCTCGCCGACCCGCCGCGTGGGCGGGCAGGCGCTCAGCCGCTTTGAAAAGGTGGAGCACGCCGTGCCGCTGGAGAGCCTGCAGGACGTGTTCTCCGAGGAGGAGCTGACGGACTTTGACACGCATCTGCGCGAGACCGTGCCCGGCGCGGTGTACAGCGTGGAGCCGAAGGTGGACGGCCTGTCCGTTGCGCTGGAATATGAAAACGGCGTGTTTGTCCGCGGCGCGACGCGCGGCGACGGACACATCGGCGAGGATGTGACGGAAAACCTGAAGACCATCCGCTCCATCCCCATGCGCCTGACGGGCGCCCCGGCGCGGCTGATCGTCCGCGGCGAGGTATTCATGGCTCGCGCGACGTTCGAGCAGCTCAACGCGCAGCGGGAGGAGCAGGGGCAGCCGCTCTTTGCCAACCCGAGAAATGCAGCGGCGGGCAGCCTGCGCCAGCTTGACCCGAGCATCGCCGCGGCGCGGAAGCTGGACATTCTGATTTTTAATTTGCAGCTTGCCGACGGCGCGAGCTTTGCCTCGCACGTGGAGAGCATCGATTATCTGCGGGAAAAGGGCTTCCACACCATCCCGCATACGCTCTGCCGCTCGGCGGAGGAGGCCATCGAGACGATCCGCCGCATCGGTCAGACGCGCTATGACTACCCGTTCGATATCGACGGCGCGGTCATTAAGCTCGACGACCTCGCCGAGCGCCGCATCTTGGGCAGCACGGCAAAGTTCCCGCGCTGGGCATGTGCGTTTAAATACCCGCCCGAGATCAAGGAAACGGTGCTGCAGGACATCGTCGTGCAGGTCGGCCGCACGGGCGTTTTGACGCCGCGCGCGGTCGTGGCACCGGTGCGTTTGGCCGGAACGACCGTCACAAGCGCGACGCTGCACAATCAGGACTTCATCTTGGAAAAGGACGTCCGCATCGGCGACACCGTGCGCATCCGCAAGGCGGGCGAGATCATTCCCGAAATTCTTGAGGTCGTTATGGAAAAGCGTCCGGAGGGAACGCAGCCCTATCGGCTGCCGGAGCGCTGCCCGGTCTGCGGCGCGCCGGTCGAGCGGGACGCCGACGGCGCCGCCATTCGCTGCACCGGCGCGGAATGTCCCGCGCAGCTGAGCCGGAACATTGCGCACTTCGTCTCCCGCAACGCCATGGACATCGACGGCCTCGGCGATGCCATCGTCGAGCAGCTCATTGCCGGCGGGCACATCGCCTCGCCCGCGGATATCTACTATCTGAAGCTGGACGATCTGAAGCAGCTCTGGAAGAGCGGCGAAAAGGCGGCTGCCAAGCTGCTCGACGCCATCGAGGCGAGCAAGCAAAACGATGTCAGCCGCCTGATCTTTGCCCTCGGCATCCGGCAGGTCGGCGAAAAGGCGGCCAAGACCCTGGCCGCGACCTTCGGCAGCCTCGATGGGCTGATGGCGGCGGACGAGGCGACCCTCACGCAAGTGCGCGACATCGGCGCAATCACGGCGCAGCACATCGTCTCATGGTTTGCAGACCCCCAGTCGCAGCATCTGATCTCCCGTCTGCGCGAGGCCGGGGTGAACTTTAAAAGCAGCCTCACGCGCCGCGACGACCGCTTTGCCGGGATGACCTTTGTCCTGACCGGCGGTCTGAGCAGCCTGACGCGCGAGGAGGCAACAGAGCGCATCGAGGCCTGCGGCGGCAAGGTGTCCGGCTCGGTCTCGAAGAAAACGAGCATCGTCGTTGCCGGAGAAAACGCGGGCAGCAAGCTCAAAAAGGCCAACGAGCTGGGCATCCGCGTGGTGAGCGAGGAAGATTTTTTGAATCTACTTGCGTAATGCAGCTTCCTGTGCTATAATTCAAAAGTTGCGTTTTTGCACCGAAAGGAAGAAAGCCATGAGAAAGCTACTTGCAATTCTGGTTTGCAGACTGATAAAATTTGTCGGTGGCTTCGTCGGAAAGGGGACAAGCCTTCCCGGGAAATATGCGCTGAAGATCTGTCCGGACATTCTCCGGCGCATTCAGAAGCCGAATATGATCGTTGCCGTGACTGGAAGCAACGGCAAAACCTCCACAGTGGAGATGATCGCCGCCGTGCTGAAGGCCTCGGGCAAGACCGTGGCCTATAATGTCGAGGGCTCCAACCAGATCGAGGGCGTGACCACGATGATCCTGAGCTCCTGCACGCTGGGCGGCAGGATGAAGCAGGACGTGCTGCTCATCGAATCCGACGAGCGCTACACGAAGCACACCTTCCGCTGGTTCCACCCGACGCATTACGTCATCACGAACCTCTACCGCGACCAGCTGACCCGCAACGGCCACCCGGAATGGGTCTACGACGCCATTGCTGAGAGCGTGTTTGACGACACGACGCTGATCCTGAATGCGGACGATCCCGCCGTTTCCATGTTCGGGCAGGGGCGCGAGAACGTGCTCTGGTTCGGCCTTGACCATACGGACATCGATTCCAAGGAATTCTCCGGCGCATACAACGACGGGCTGTACTGCCCCGTGTGCGGCAAGCCGATGGTGTATGACTACTACCACTTCAACCATGTTGGCCGGTATCACTGCACCGCCTGCGGCTTTGCCCGGCACGATACGGACTACACCGTGACGGACATCGATCTGCCGAACAGCAGGATCACCCTCAACGGCCACACCATCCGGCTGGCCTTCCGCAGCATTTACAATATCTATAATATTCTCGCAGCCTACGCAGTCTGTACGCTGCTGGGCATCCCCGGCGAGCAGGCGGCCAAGCTCGAGAGCGACTATATCCTCAAAAACGGCCGCTACATCGAGTTCACCCTCGGCAAGCACCCGGGCACGTTCCTCATCTCCAAGCACGAAAACTCGATCTCCTACGATATGTCCTTCCGCTATGCCGTTTCGCAGGGCGTGCCGTGCACGGTGGTCGTCATCGTCGACGCTGTCAGCCGCAAGTACTTCACCAGCGAGACCTCGTGGCTGTGGGACATTGACTTCGACCGGCTGAACAACGACCTGGTGCAGAAGGTTTATCTCTGCGGAAAGTACTGCAACGACCTTGCCATGCGCCTGTCGTTCACGTCGGTGCCGCAGGAAAAGCTCCGCGTGTTCGAGGACATCGACGCGGCCTGCAAGGAGCTGCGCGAAAACGGCGAGGAACAGCTCTACGCCGTGACCTGCTTCTCCGATAAGGAAAAATTCCTCTCCAACACGGTCAGAAAGTGAGGCAACGATGAAGTGTAAGCTGCTGCACATCTACGATGATGTGATGAATCTTTACGGCGAGTATGCAAACGTCGCGGTCCTGGCGCGCTATCTGAAGGATTTGGGGCACGAGGTGTCTGTCGATACCCTGTCGCTGTACGAGAAGAAGAACATTTCCGACTACGATTTCTATTTCATGGGCGCGGGCACGGAGCGCAAGCAGAAGCTTGCCCTGTCCCAGCTGACCGAATACCGCGACGCGCTGCGCGCGGCGTGCGAGGCCGGGCGCGTGATGCTCTTTACCGGCAACTCCTTTGAGCTGCTCGGCAAGAGCGTGACCGACGCGAAGGGACAAGTCTATGAGGGCTTGGCGCTGGATGACTTTACGACGGTCGAGTCGACCCGCCGCATCGTCGGCGACGTGCTGGCGGAGCTGGACGGACAGGAGATCGTCGGCTTCATGAACAAATGCAGCCGCACCGCGGGCGTAAGGACGCCGATGCTCCGCCTGACGATGGGCTATGGCAACGAGGCGGATTGCGGCGCGGAGGGCTGGCGTAAAAATAACTGCTTCGGCACGCATCTGACCGGCCCGCTGCTGGTAAAAAATCCATGCGCACTGAAGCTGATGGCGCGCCTCCTCCTCAGCGGGGAATATCGTGACGCCGTCAATTACCCCTACATGGAGCAGGGCTACCAAACCACGCTTCAGGAGCTTCAAAAACGCCGCGAGGCACTGAAATAAGGCAAACAAAGGCACGTTCGCCACTCGGCGAACGTGCCTTTTGCAGGGAATGGCATCTTATCGCTTTTTCGGGTGCTTCCTTCCGAACAGGAGCATGCCGATGAGGACGGACATGGGGACGGCGAGAATGACGCCGACGGAGCTGGCCAGCGCCTGCACCATCTCGACGGACAAAAACGCGGTACTCATCAGCTGCTTGAACGACGGCTCGAGGGAGCACAGATAGATCATCAGCACGAGGCCGTTGCCGACGAGGGCGAGGATGAGGGTGTTTGTCATCGTACCGACCATATCGCGGCCGATGTTCATGCCCGATTTGAGAAGCTGCCGCCGCGTCAGCTCCGGATTGACGGCGACCAGCTCGTTCATCGACGAGCTGATGCTCATGGCCACATCGTTTACCGCGCCGAGCGCGGCAATCAGAATGCCGCCGACGAGCAGATCGCCGATTTGCAGCGAAGCAAACGGATTTTGCCCCTGCTTGATCTGGAGCAGCGCCTCAATGTGCGGCTCGGCGACGTACATCTGAAAGCCGTTCACCCGGCACAGGCGGCAGGCCAGCTGCCCGAACAGCATGGCAAACAGCACGCCTGACATTGTGCCCAGAATGGCGCAGACGGTCTTCCTGTTGACCCCGTCAAGAATGACGAATTCGACGACCGTGACATAGGCGCACAGAAGGAAGATGGAGGAGAGCGTCGGCGCGCCGCCGAGCAGCATCGGGATGAGCAGCGCGAAGACGCACAGAATCGTGAAGGCCAGCCCCAACAGAGACTTTGCGCCGACCTTGCCGCCGACGAGCACCGTGACGAGCAGAAACAGCCCGAGAATGACCAGCACGGGAACGGTGCGGTCATAGTCAGCCAGCGTGATGTTTTCCACCTTGCCGCTCGTCATCGAGAAGGAGACGGTTACCCGGTCGCCGACGGAGAGCACCGTGCCGTAAAGGTAGCTGAGGTTGTTTGTGAGGGTGTAGACCTCGCCCTTGTGCTCGCCCCCGGTCAGCTCGACCTGTACGAGCTGCTTGCCGATCGGGACGTCCTCAACATCCTGCTGCCCCTGATAGGTGCTCTCGTCAATGGCGATGACCTTGCCGCGCTCGTAGACGATGCCGGTCTGGACGGTTGACTGCGGAACAGATTCGGTCTGCTGTGCCATGCCGTAGAGGAAGAAGAACCCAATGCAGGCCAGCGTGAGGATCAGCAGCGCAAGCATCCGCGCCGTCAGGCCGCTTGCCTTTTCCGCCAAGGGGGAGAGCGCGGCAATTGCATTTTTCTTCCCGGCAGCGGGAGCGGCGGCCTGACGGTAGAGCTTGTGCTGCCGCAGCGCCATCCAGAGAATCACGCCGCCGCCGAGCAGCGCCAGCACAAGGCTGCCGTAATGCAGGAAATTGCCGCCGTTGATGATGCAGCAGATCAGCAGCACAGCTGCACCGAGACAGCACAGCGCACCGGCAGCCAGAAACAGGACGGTCTGTTTTTTCATTGAAATACCTCCGCGAAAGCAGTTGCCGAGTGGAGCTTGAGCACGTTATGGAAAAGCCGACAAAGCTATCCTCACAATGACAAGAGGGGGAAAAAGCTGATTTTATTATAATTGTGTGGCGCCGAGAAGTCAAGCCACCGCGTGGGGCGCGGCGGCAGACAGAAACGGCTGCGATTTGGGTGGCTTCGCCGATTTTTACGGGAAGGAAGGGCAAATTGACCAAAGGCTTAAGCTACAAAGCGATCCGACAATTTCACGTCTTGTAACAAAGGATCACAATTAAGAAAGACAATAGAGGGTTGTGAGAATCACCAAAAATTTCAAAACCCCGGCCATAATAGCTTTTTGATATAGCAATTCACTGAAAACTGTGGTATCATGATATTACCATTACTGGTATCTCTGCGCTCTTTTTGCGCCGGGATACGGGAAATTGTAAGGAGGACACAGAATGAGAAACCATCTCAAGCGGATCGTTGCGGCGGTTCTGGCGCTGGTCATGGTGCTTGCGATGCTGCCAACGCTTGCGCTGGCGGCGGAGGAAGAGCTCTTCTCAGCATCCCCGCTCGACGCAATCCCTGCAGACAATCAGGCGGTTGTGATTTACAGCGCCTCTGCGGGCGGCGTTTTTGCAAACGGCGCATCCGGCAGCATTGGCGTGGCTAACGCGAAGACTACAGAGGAAAGCGCGGACATTTCCGTCGGAAACGGGGCGGGTGTCTATAAGCTGCAGAAAAACAGCGACGGTACCTACTATATCATGAGCGGCGGAAGGTACCTCTGGGTCGATTCCTCCGAATCGCTCGAAATGAAGGATACCGCCGAGACCGGCACGAAGTGGAAGATCACCGCTGCGACCGGCGGCTTCAGCGGCTATACCATCTCCAATGCAGAGGTCAAGTACAACAACAAGTATGAAATCTACATTGAGTTCTACGGCTCCTTTAAGGCGTGGACGCTGAAGGAAATGTCCGAAATCTTCACCTTCACGTTCTATTCCATCGACGAGACCGCCGCGGATCCCGACGGCGACGGCTATATCGGCGAGAAGCCCGTGGCCGGCGAAAAGCCTGCCGACGGTGACAAGGTCGCGATCTTCAACGAGTACGGCGGCGTCTGCTTCAGCTTCCAGTCCGACGATGCCGTGGCTCCCAGTATGACCGGCGCCGTCTCCTCGCTCAAGGAGGACGGCACGCTCAATGCGGGCAATGGCACGCTGATTTTTGAGGTCGGCTTTGACGGCACCTACTACACCTTTAAGAACGGCGGCAAGTACCTCCGCACCTCCCCCAACGAAAAGGGCGAGGACGGCAAGATCAACAACGCCGAGCACCTGTACATGGACACGCTGGACAGCGACTACAGCTATTGGACGCTGAAGGAAATGACCGGCGGCTACATGATCGTCAACAAGACCGCAAAGTATGGCTCCAGCTCCGTTGCGATCGAGTTCTTCAGCAACGCCTTCAGCGGCTGGACGTATAACGGCAGCGCGAACCTTTTTGCAATGCGCTTCTTTAAGGTCGAGGATAAGCTTGGCCTCGGCTACGTGCTCAACCCGAAGATTGAGATCACGGCCAACGACGCCTTCATCGGTGTGGACTATGACTTCAGCTTCATCCTTGACGAGCTGACGAAGGTCACGAGCCTGTCTGTGCAGTATTCCACCGGCGGAGAGTATCAGTCGATCACCCCGACAGAGACCAAGGCGTATCACTATGATGCGGTCGTCCCCACCGCCGCGCTCGCGGGCAAGACGAAGCTCACCGTGAAGATCGACGCGAAGAATGAGTACGGAATGGAATACTCCGCCTCGAAGGAGATCGAGATCAAGGACGAGCCGCTGATCGTTTCCGTCACCCCGCTGCCCAATGCGGCGACCCTGTCGGAAAAGCAGCCGGAGATTGCGGCGCAGATCGCCAACTGCGGCTCGAACCCCAAGATCGTTATGACCGTGGACGGCACGGAGGTCACCCCCACCGTGACCGCCTCGAGGATCTCCTATAAGCCCACCGCGAATATGACCGACGACCGCCATGTCGTCGACCTCAAGATCACCCGCGGCGATGGCAAGGAAACCGAAATGACGTGGTCGTTCTTTGTCGGCGAGGCCGGCATGAGCCTCTACTATGGCCAGATCCACTCCCACACCGCGCAGTACTCCGACGGCGCCGGCACGCTTGCCGACGCATACGAGCACGCGATGGGGGCTGACGATGTGGACTTCCTCATCGTGACCGACCACTCCAACTACTTTGACACCACCAAGACCGCAACCGTCACCTCGTACTACGACCTGTCCTCCCTGACCAAGGGCGACAGCCTCTCGAAGTGGGAGGAGGCAAGGGCCACGGCCGCGAAGTATAACGCCATGCGTGACGACTTCATTGCGGCCTATGGCTATGAGATGACATGGTCCGGCGGCCCCGGCCATACCAATACCTTCAACACCTACGGCACGGTTTCCCGCAACAACAGCGCGCTGAACGAAAAGACCAACAGCTATGCGGGCATGCACCTGTATAACGACCTGATGGTCAACGCGAACAACGGCGTCGCGGTCAAGTACGACGAGAAGACCAAGAAGCTCGTGGTCAACACCGATGCAGCCGATGCCAAAACGAAGTACATCGCCGATGCACCGGTCGTCTCCCAGTTCAACCATCCCGGTACCACTTTCGGCACGTTTGACGATTATGCGGGCTACACCCCGCTGCGCGACACCGTCCTGAACCTCATCGAGGTGGGCAACGGCGAGGGCGCGGTCGGCGGCAGCTCCTACTGGCCGAGCTACTCCGAGTACGACAAGTGCCTTGCCAAGGGCTGGCACGTCGCGCCGACCAACAACCAGGATAACCACAAGGGCAAGTGGGGCGACGCCAACACCTGCCGCGACGTCGTCATGACCGACGACTTCACCGAGGCCGGCCTGTACCGCGCCTTTGCAGAGCGCCGCGTCTACTCCACGGAGGATCAGAATCTCCGCATTTACTACTATCTGAACGATCAGCCCATGGGCTCCATTGTCGACGTGGGAATGGAGGAGCCGAAGGAGGTTACCATCAGCCTCTCCGTTTCGGATCCCGATGGCGAAAAGCTCGGCAAGATCGAGATCATCGGCGAAAACGGTCAGGTTCTCAAGTCCTACTCCGCTGCCAGCTCCACCTTTGAGCTGAAGGAAGCGATCCCCCACACCGCAGCGTACTACTACGTGAAGGTCACGCAGGCCGACGGCGACATCGCCGTGACCGCGCCTGTCTGGATGGGAGAGGCGACGCCCATCACCTGCGATATCAAGACCGATGCCGCGCTGAGCGTCACCGGTGAGAGCGAGACCATTTCCTCCACCCTGACCAACGGCACGGAGAAGTCCTACCTTCTCGACAAGGTGCGCTTCACGCTGACCGACGAGAAGGGCAAAACCACCACCATCAAGACCTTCCTCGAAAACGTCGAGGTCGCCGCCGGCGAGACGAAGGTGTATACCTTTGACTACACCCGCGAGATCGCAGGCGAGCAGACCCTCCAGGTCACCTACTACGGCACCTATGACGGCAAGAACTTCAAGGTGCAGCAGTCGATGAAGCAGAAGGTGCGCGACGCTGAGGGCCTGACGCGCATTGCCATCGATCACGGCCACGACAACTACTATGTCTCCGGCGACTACTCCGGCAGCATGAGCAACTTCATCCAGTTTGCCGCGTCCAACGGCGCGCTGGTCAAGTACATCGGCGAAGGCCAGTTTACCTATGACAATCTGAAGGAATACAAGCTGCTGGTGCTGACGGTCAACTACCTCCGCAATACCCGCAAGGCCAAGGATTACACCGCCGATGAGCTTGCCGCGCTGAAGAAGTATGTCGAAAACGGCGGCAATGTGATCATCTGCTCCAAGTCCGACCGCGACAACACCTTCGACAACTGCGCGGAGAATTCCAACAAGCTGCTCGAGGTCATCGGCGCGCATACCAGAGTCGTCAACGGCATCATCGTCGATAACGACATGAAGGCGAACGAGGCCTACCGCGTCTACTTCTCCTCCAAGGAGAACCTGAACATGAAGCACCGCTTCATCAAGGCGGTCTATACCTCCTCCAATGCCTACGGCACCACGCCGGCGCCCGACAATCAGACAGGCTTCCAGGTGTACAACGGCGCTCCGCTGCAGGTGACCGACGACAAGAAGGTTGAGATCCTTGTCCGCGGCTATCAGACCACCTGGGGCTCGCACTACGACGGCTACTTCGACAGCGGTGCGTTTGTCCCCCAATATGACCCGTCCAACCCGACCTCCACGACCGTCGAGAAGGACAATGTTGCGATTATGACCTACGAGGATCTGCCCGGCGGCGGCTGGGTCGTGACCTCCGGTGTCACCTTCATGTCCAACTATGACATCAAGGACGATCAGGCATACATCAACAAGTTTATCATGCAGAACATCCTGCTCGAGCTGAGCGAGGCGGATCAGAACGTCAAAATCACGCCCATCAGCACCGTTAAGAAGGTTCCCGAGAGCCGCAGCGGTGAGCAGTATACCATCGAGGGCTATGTGACCTCCAACGCCTCGGCCTACGATCAGGACACTGCATTCTTCGACTGCATCTATGTGCAGGATAAGAACGGCAACGGCATCAACGTCTTCCCCGTCGCCGGCAACTATGCCATCGGCATGAACGTCCGCTGCCACGGCGCCGTGACCTACTACTGCGGCGAGGTCGAGCTGAACCTCGGCTCCGAGTACGACGGCTACTGCCGCGTGATCTCTGACGAGACCTATGTGATCAAGCCCAAGACCGTCTCCTGCAAGACGGCGATGGCGGATTCCTCCATCGGCAATCTGATGAAGATCGGCGGCTTGGTTACCTCCATCCACAAGACCGCGGGCGTGATCGATAAGATCTACGTCAAGGACACCACCGGCGAGGCCTGCCTGTTCATCAACGGCTACATTATGAAGGACTACACCGGCCTTGATAACCTTCAGGTCGGCATGACCGTTACCGGTGTCGGCATCGGCTCGCGCGACGTCGACGAGACCAGCGCCACGAGCGCGATCTTCTCCCGCCTGCGTGTCCGCAACCGCGCGGAGATCAAGATCGTCAGCGAGCAAACCGATGTGACGGCGCTGTTTGACGATGTGAGTACCGGCGACTGGTACGCCGGCGCGGTGGAATACACCGTCAAGAAGGGACTGCTCAACGGCACGTCCAGCCACACCTTCGAGCCGAACAACACACTGACCCGCGGCATGGTTGCGACGGTGCTGTACCGTCTGGCCGGAAAGCCTGCCGTCTCCGCCAAGAGCACCTTCTCTGATCTGCAGGAAGGCCTGTGGTACACCGATGCGGTCAACTGGGCAGCGGCTGCCGGTGTGGTCAACGGCTACGAGGACGGCACATTCCGCCCGAACCGCAACATCACCCGTCAGGAGATGACGGCGATGCTCGCCAGATACGCCAAGAATATTGCCGGCATGGATACCACCGCGAAGGGCAACCTCGATAAGTATCCCGACCGCGGCGACGTGCAGGCATGGGCGCTGAACGACATCGTCTGGGCGGTCGATAACGGCATCATCAACGGCTACGACGGCAAGCTTTGGCCGAACGACCAAGCGACCCGCGCGCAGTTTGCGGCCATTGTGATGCGCTTCGATCAGCTCGTAAAGTAAGCTTCAATCTGGCGGCGGCTGCTCCGGCGGCCGCCGCCTCAGACTGTCAAAAAAGTCCGATTAAGTCATTGCGATGTCGCGGCCGTTAGCGGCTTTGCCGCCTTACGGATGCGGTCACTCCGCTTGCCGGTCGGCCGCTTGCGGCCGTGGCAATCTCGCAGAATTGTTTTGATTTTCAGATGATTTTCGGCGAATTCGAAACTGCCTGCATGAGATTGCCACGTCGCTTCGCTCCTCGCAATGACATGCGGGGTAGTTTTTTGACACGCTCTGGCGGCGGCTGCTCCGGCAGCCGCCGCCTTTTCAGGCTCTATAATCATAAATATCGGGATCAGGTGAAGAACCTGACCCCGATATTTAACCTTTTCTATGGACGGCTCAGCCGCCGAGCTTGCGGCAGAAGCGGATGAGAACGGCGGCGATCTGTGCGCGGGTCGCACCCTCGGCGGGGGAGACCGTCGTCGGCGAGGTGCCGTTGAGCAGCTCCCGTGCGACGGCCCATGCCATCGGCTCCTTCGCGTAGCTTGAAATGCTTGCCGCATCCCGGTAGCCGTCAAGCGCAGCGCGCTTTGTGGTGTCAAAGCCCTTATACGCAGCGTAGCGGTAGAACATCGCAGCCATCTGCTCGCGGGTGATCGGCGCGTCGGGGGCAAAATGCGTCTCGTCCACGCCGTTGACAACGCCGGAGCACCGTGCCCAGCGGACGGCCGCCTCGTACCAGCTGCCGGTCTCCACGTCCGCAAAGCCGTGCATCTCCGTAACGGCCGGGCTGCCCGCCATGCGATACAGCACCGTCGTAAGCATTGCGCGGCTGAGAGTTGCTTCCGGATCGAAGCGGGTGTTACTGACGCCGTTCATCAGGCCGCGCCGGAGGCAGTCGTCCACCGCCGCATGATACCATGCTGTTTCCGGCAGGTCGGCATAGCCCTCGCTGGGGCAGCTCACGCGCGCGCCGAGCGGGATGACCGCGTCGTACTCCGTCAGCCATTCGCCCGTTTCAAAATCCTTTGCCCGCAGGACGAGCTCGTCACCGTAGGCAAACAGATACCAGCTCGTTTCCAGATTCCGGTAGCCGTGGCTGCCAGACTTCAGCGAGGGCAGCATGACCTCGGTAAAGCCCCGGTGGCCGCTGTAGACCGTGACGGGCGGTGTCGTGCCGACGCAGTAGTGCAGATGACCGCAGAAATATACCACGTTGTCCTGCTCGGCGAGAATGGCGCGAATCTGCTCGTCCTGCCGTCCGATGGTGCGATCCATGGCAACAACCTCATGGTATTCCGAGTGCGGCACGGAGGCGGCAAAGGGGAAATGACAGACCACGAAGATCGGCTTGCCGTCCTGCCCGTAGGTCTGCATTGTGTTTTTCAGCCATTGCAGGCTCTCGTCGGTCAGATACACCCGCCGCCGCAGCGGGTCGGGGTCGTCCGCGCCCTGCGTCTGCGCGTCGGTGTTCAGAACGACAAAGTGATAGCCCTTGAGCGTCATGGCATAGCTGTAGTTCTGCGTGCTGTCCAGTGTGGCCGTGCCAAAGGTGCGCTGCGCGGAGATATGGGCCTGCAGCGCGTCCCAATAGGTGCCCGCGCCGGTGAGGTAGTTTTCGGTGTCGCTGCGGTAGCGCACCTCGTGATTGCCCAGCGAAGGGAAAAGCTGCCATTGCGGGTCCATCAGTGATTCTGTCACGGTAAAGGCGCTGCGGACGGTGCTCGCTGCCGAGTTGTCCGCAAAATCGCCGGAAATGATCACGCCGTCAATACCGACCTGCTTCGCGTCTGCAAAGATCCGGTCAAGCTTCAGGCGGCGGGCGTTGGTTTCCGTCACGACATGCACGTCGCTCAAAAGCAGCAGGGAAAGCTCGCGCTCCGGCGCGGCAAGATAGTCATCATACTGTGCCTTGAGCGCGTCGTAGGCGGCCATCGCCTGCGGAAGCTGCGCGGGCGTGTAGTCCCCGGCTGCGCGGACGGCGGCCTGCAGGGCGGAGGCGTCGCCATATTCGCTGCCGAGCGTGTCCAGCCGCGCGGTGATCTCGGCCTTCAGCGCACGGAGGCGCTGCGCCTGATAAACGGCGTTGAGCTCGGCGGCGGAAAGTGCAGAGGGATAGAGCGCCAGCTCGTCAACGAAGATATTGCCCGCGCCGTACTGCCCCAGCACATCTGCGCCGAGGCAGAAGGCGTTGCTGCCGAGGACATCACCGGCGCAGGAGGAAATGTCCGACCACGCCAAGAGCTCGCCGTCGACGTAGGTCTTGAAATAGCCGCTGCGGTCGCAGACGAGGGCGAGCTGGTGCCAGCGTCCGTCCTGCGGCTGCCAGAGGCCGCCCTTGTCATACCGCGCGCCGGAGGCGTTCGTCACGCCCACGCCGAAGTACATCTGCTGCGCCACCTGAATCGCAGCGATCCCGCTTGCCTCGGTATCGGTCATGCTGCGGTTGGAAAGCACCGTGCCGCCGCAGCGGACTCCGGTGAAGCTGATGGGACGGGAGGCGGTTTTGCCGTCCCCACCGCCGGAGACCTTTTCAAAGCCGCCATTTTCCGTCTTATACCAGAGCGTGAAGGTGTAATTGTCCCGGCGCAGGTCAACGCCGTCCGGCGCCTTGAAGGAAACGTATTGCTTTGCCGCGCCGCCGAAGTCGTTTCGCAGATGCAGCGCGCGGCCGCCGTCATAGCCGGACGCGATCTCGGGGCTGCCATGCACCGTTCCGTTGTTGTCCTTGCCGCTGCTGTCGGCGGCGCCCTGCTCAAAATCGACGTGCAGCACCGGCTCTGCCGTGACCTCCGGCTGCACCAGCGCGGCCTTTTCCCGCCCTGTCTCGTTCCAAGGCGCGGCAAGCTGCAGGCGGCTGTCCGCCGCAACGGTGAGCGCCGTTTCCTGCGGAAGCCGCGTCAAAAGCGTTGCGTCTGTCCCGCCGTCGGCATAGAGCGCCGGAAAACCGGCTGCGTCGACTGCGCTTTGCCCCTGATAGCCGTACAGGCGTATGTAGCGCCCGTCAAGCGCCTCGGGAACGGTATTGCCGCCGAGCAGATTGACCCGATCATACTGCGCAAGCCCGCGCAGCGACCCGCCGGGGTAGCGCAGCCAGTTGAGCGTCCGCGTTCCGGTCAGCGCCAGTTTCGTATCGCGCCACGCACCGAGATTGTCGCAGAGAAAGCCGGAACCGAAATTGACGGTTACATCGCCGAGCCGCGTCTTTTTTGTCAGCTTGGGATAGTCCGCGAACTCCAAAAACTCGCCGCTGCGCAGATTGAGCTCCGCCGCCTTGGTCGTACCGCCGCTTCTGGGGGTCGCGTACAGCTTGCCCACAATGCCGCCGTCCATCGTCAGCCGAACCAGATCCGCCTTGCCCGATGCGCCGAGGGTGATGCTGCTGTCGATCGACACATTCCCGGAGATCCGCGCCTCGGTCGTGCCGGTTCCCTTGCTGGAGCTCAGAAGGACCTGCGTATAGGTGCCGGCCGCGAGATCCAGCCGAACCGATTCGCACCGAGCCGTCTTTTGACCGCAGTAGATCGACAGCTTCGCAGTGCTGTTGGAGATGCTTGTGCGGACGCTGCTCTTGACCCTCAGATCCGTGCCGGAATAGACATAGGTGTTGGTTTGGGTCTGCAGCAGCAGGTCACGCAGCACCGTCGCGCCGCCAAAGCAGAAATAGCGGTCCGTGAACACGAGGGCGGCCCTCTCGGTGTAATCCTCCGCGCCATAGCGGGAGGTCAGCGTGACCGGCGCGGCAAACGGCTCCGTTTCCAGCCGCTCCGACCAGTCACCCGTCTCCGTCCGGCCGCAGACGACGATCGTGCCGCCCGCCGTGCGGGACAGGCGCGCGTAGGCCTCCTCCAGACGGTTCACGGCCGTTGCCGCGCTGGCGCCGTCACCGGAGCTGCTGCGCGTGCCGTCCACGTAGACGACCTGCTGCCCGGCCGCTCCGACAGCCGGAATCAGCGCCAGCAGCAGCGCCGCTGCCAGCAAAATCGCATAAAATCGCTTCAAAACGATCCCTCCCAAACGTACTTTCCTTCATTATAACATTTCGCGCTGTGCTCTGCAAGTGTGCATATTGCCCCTCTCCCGCCGCATATACTTGCACAGCGATACACAGCTTAGGGGGTTTGGTCACATGAGGAGAAGCATCGAAGAAAGAGCCTGCGATCTGGCTGTGTACATGATTGAAAATCGGGCGACGGTGCGCGCCGCCGCCAAGCAGTTCGGCGTCAGCAAGTCTACGGTACATAAGGATCTGATCCAGCGGCTCCCGCAATGCAATCCGGCACTGTACTGCCAAGTGAAGCAGCTGCTGGCGCAGAACAAGGCGGAACGGCACATCCGCGGCGGCATGGCGACGCGCCGCAAGTACCACGGAGAGGAATAAAAAAACCGGAGCTGTCCCCAAACCGGGACAGCTCCGCGCTCGTTATTGCCGCTTCATCTGCCGCAGGAAAAGGAGCACGGCGCAGACGGTGGTGACGACGGCGTAGGCGAGCACCCACCACAGGTGCGGAACGATGGAAGACCAGTCGCCATTGGCCGCGGCGCGCTCCAGCTCGACCGCGTGGACAAAGGGCAGGGCATAGGCGATGCGCTCAAAGACGCCGCCGACCAGCTTCAGGTCGAACCAGATGCCCGACAGCCACGCGCTCAGATTCGTCAGCAGCGCACCGCAGATGCCGCCGACCTGCTTGACGGTAAGCACGCTGCCGCACAGCAGACCGAGCGAAACATAGAGCAGCGCCGCCGGAAGGTTGCACAGCACCGCCCAAATCAGCTGGACGGAAGGGACAAGCCCCAGCGCCAGCGCGGCCAGATAGCATAGCGCGCTCTGCGCCAGCGCCATCGGCAAAAGCGGCAGAAGATAGCCGAGAATAAAGTCCGCCGCGCGCAGCGGCGTGGTGTAAAGCCGCTGCAGCAGGGCGCTTTCGCGGTCCTTTGCCGCCAGCTGCGCGGAAAACAGCGTCAAAAATGCCAGCCCGAACACCGCAATGCCCGGCGCGAGATGCTGTATTTCAAACAAGGGCACGGGAATGCTTGCCTGAATTGCGCTGAGCAGCGCCAGCAGCACCAACGGGAAGCCCAGCCCAAAGGCCAGATTCAGCGGGTCGCGCACGATCTCCTTGACCGTGCGGATGGAAAATGCACGCAGCTTCATCGCTCCGCCCCCTTTACCAGCTTTACAAAGGCGTCCTCGAAGCGCTCGGCTCCGGCGGCGGCCATGAGCTCCTGCGCCGTACCGAGCGCGGCCAGACGTCCGGCTTTCATGATGCCGATGCGGTCGGACAGCGCCTTGGCCTCCTCCAGATAATGCGTGGTCAGAATGATGGTGATGCGCCCCTTGAGCGCGCGGATCATGTCCCAGAGTTCGCTGCGCGCCAGCACGTCCAAGCCCAGCGTCGGCTCGTCGAGGAACAGGATTTCCGGCTCGGAGATCAGAGCCATGGCGATGCTCAGCCGCCGCTGCCAGCCGCCGGAAAGCTTGCCCGCCCTGCGCCGCAGCACCTCGTCCAGGTGCAGCTGCGCGGAAAGCTCCGCGAGCCTCCGCTCCCGCGTTTCGCGCGCAAAGCCGTGTACGCCGCACATCAGCTCCAGATTTTCCTTCACGCTCAGATTCGGTGCGACCGCCGTCTCCTGCGGCGAGACGCCGATGATGCGCTTGACTGCGGCGGCGTCGGAGACGACGCTGTGACCGTTCAAAAACGCATCTCCGGCCGTCGGGCGGGTCAGGCAGGAGAGCATTTTGATCGTCGTCGTCTTGCCTGCACCGTTCACGCCCAAAAGCGCGAACAGCTCGCCCGGGCGCACGGTCAGCTCCAGCCCCTCCACTGCGGTGAGGTCTTTATATTTTTTTGTCAGTCCGACGGCTTCAATCGCGTTCATGCCGATTCCTCCTAAGTCCGCTCTCCGGAGCGGAAGCGGTGCGTCAGGCCAAGGTAGGCGTCGGTCAGCACGCTGCTGATGAGCGGCTCGTCCCACGCGTACCAGTCCAGATACGACGTTGCGACCATGGTTGCAATACCGTGCACAAAGACCCACATTTCCAGATGCAGCTGCCGCGCCTCATCGAGCGACAGCCCGGTTTTTTCGGAGATCAGACGCAGCAGCTCGCCGAGCTGCGGATCCTCTGCGGGCGTTTCGCCGGTGCGGTCGCGCATGAACAGCAGCTTGAACAGCTCCCGCTCCTCCTTGGCAAAGCGGATGTAGGCCATGCCGCTGGCCTTGTAGGGCGGGTAGTCTCCGCGCGCCATGTGCTCGCGAAGATAGGCATGATAGACCTCGTCCGCCGCCTGCAAGACTGCCTGCTGCACCTCATCCATGCTCTGGAAGAGGCTGAAAATGGGTTTGGAGGACGTGCCCAGCCGCGCGCCCAACGCGCGGGCGGTCACCGCGCCGAGGCCGCCCTCGCGCGTCAGCGACAAGGCGGCCTGTACGATCTCTTCTCTTGTGAACAAAAAGCTCCGCGGCATAGCGACCCTCCGTTCCGCGCGCCACGCGGTTTTAAGAAACGGACGTAGCGCAACAACTGTTGCTTTATTATAGCGCCCTGCCGCGCCGTTGTCAAGCGCGGAATGCGGTTCTTTTCAAAACGCCCACACTTCCGTCATGTCATTGCGAGCCCCTGCAAGGGGCGTGGCAATCCGCTCCCTGCTGCGCAGCCCTACCGCATAGGGACAATGGGAGGCCTATTGGCACAATGCCCAAATTTCAGACAGGCAATTTGTTGGAAATGCTGATTTTTCAAAAAACCTAAAAAATATTGTCAGTAACCAAAAAAATTTTGGTTTTTGCGGTTGATTATTTGGTTTGGATGACGTATACTAACCTCATAAGAGGGCGAGCCGCCCCAAATTTACAGGAGGAATCCAAATGAAATACGGTCGTACTTTTAACTTCTCCGCCGGCCCGGCCACCATGCCGGAACCCGTTCTGGAGGAAGTTCGGGATGAAATGATGAATTACAGAGGCAGCGGCATGTGCGTCATGGAGATGTCTCACCGCTCCAAGGTCTATCAGCAAATCATTGACGAGGCCGAGCAGGATCTCCGCGATCTGATGAACATCCCCGATAACTACAAGGTGCTGTTCATTCAGGGCGGCGCAACGCTGCAGTTCTCCATGATCCCCATGAATCTGATGAAGAACGGCAAGGCCGTCTACATCGAGACCGGCGCATGGTCCAAGAAGGCCATTGCCGAGGCCAAGAAGGTCGGCGAGGTCATCGTTGCCGCTTCCTCCAAGGACAAGAACTATACCTATGTGCCCGATTGCTCCGATCTGGATATCCCCGAGGATACCGACTACGTTTACATCTGCGAAAACGAGACCATCCATGGCCTGACGTGGAACAAGCTGCCCAACACCAAGGGCCACACCCTCGTTTCCGACCAGTCGTCCATGTTCCTGTCCCGACCCTGCAATGTGTCCGACTACGGCATGATCTACGCCGGCGTGCAGAAGAACGTCGGCCCCGCGGGCATGGTCGTCTGCATCATCCGCGAAGACCTCATCCGTGACGATCTGACCGATCTGCCGATCTATCTGCAGTACAAGACCCATGCGGACAACGGCTCGATGTACAACACGCCGAACTGCTGGGCGATCTATGTCTGCGGCAAGGTCTTTAAGTACCTCAAGAGCCTTGGCGGCCTGACCGAGATGGAAAAGATCAACATCGACAAGGCGAAGGTTTTCTACGATTTCCTTGACAGCTCCAAGATGTTCCGCGGCACCGTCGTTCCCGAGGACCGCAGCCTGATGAACATTCCGTTCGTCACCGGCGACAAGGAGCTCGACGCCGAGGTCATCGCCTACACCAAGGCGGCCGGCTTTGAGAACCTCAAGGGACACAAGTCCGTTGGCGGCCTGCGTGCCTCCGTTTACAACGCAATGCCGAAGGACGGCGTCGTCGCGCTCGTTGAGTGCCTGAAGAAGTTCGAGGCCGAGCACAAGTAATTCCGTATTGCACCGGGCGGGGCGCTTCCCCGCCCGCCAATCACACCAAGGGAAAATAAAATTTGAATAGGAGAGTTACAAATGCGTATTCTTGTTACCGACGGAATGGATAAATCCGCCATCGCAACCCTCACTGCGCAGGGCCACGAGGTCGTTGAGCAGTTCTATGAGCCCGATCAGCTCGGCGCTGCGCTGCGCGAGTTCGACGCGGTCGTCGTCCGCTCCAAGACCAAGGTTCGCGCCAACCACATCGACGAGGCCAAGGGCAGCAAGCTCAAGCTCATCATCCGCGGCGGCGTCGGCGTGGACAACATCGACGTCAAGTACGCCGAGGCCAACGGCATTAAGGTCATGAATACCCCCAAGGCTTCCTCTCAGTCCGTCGCAGAGCTGGCCATGGCGCTCATGTTCTCCTGCGCCCGCTATATCTCCATCGCCGGTCACACCATGCGCGAGGATAAGTGGGAAAAGAAGGCCTACGGCAAGGGCATCGAGCTGAGCGGCAAGACGCTCGGCATTGTCGGCTTCGGCCGCATCGGTCAGACGCTGGGCAAGATGGCCAAGGCCATCGGCATGGACGTCGTTGCGTTTGATATCTTCCACATCCCCGGCATCGAAGAGCAGCTCGGCATTCCTTATGTCGAAATGGACGAGCTGCTGGCCAAGTCCGACTTCGTGTCCGTCCATGCTCCGGCTGTCGACGGCGGCAAGCTCATCAGCGCCGAGAACATCGCCAAGATGAAGGACGGCGTCGTCATCATCAACACCTCCCGCGGCACCAACGTCGACGAGGACGCCCTGCTGGCGGCCCTCGAGAGCGGCAAGGTTCGCGCGGCCGGTCTGGACGTGTTTGCGCAGGAGCCTCCCACGAACCGCGCTCTGTACAGCCATCCCATGGTCTCCTGCACGCCGCACATCGGCGCAGCTACGCAGGAAGCGCAGAAGCGCATCGGCGGCGAGATCGTTTCGATCATCGAGAACTTCGGCAAATAATCCGTATTCAATACAATACATAAGGAGACGAAATTCATCATGAATGCCTATGTCCAGAGTGTCATCGAAAACGTCAAAAAGAAGCACGGCAACGAGCCGGAATTCGTCCAGACCGTAGAAGAGGTTCTTTCCTCCATCTCCCCGGTCATTGACGCCCATCCCGAGTATGAGAAGGCAGACCTGCTCAACCGGCTCGTCGAGCCGGAGCGGATGTTCACCTTCCGCGTCGTCTGGATGGATGACAACGGCAATTATCACACCAACATCGGCTACCGCTGCCAGTTCAACGGCGCCATCGGCCCGTACAAGGGCGGTCTGCGCTTCCAGAAGAACGTGACCCCCAGCATCATCAAGTTCCTCGGCTTCGAGCAGACCTTCAAGAACAGCCTGACCGGCCTGCCCATCGGCGGCGGCAAGGGCGGCTCGGATTTCGATCCCGCCGGCAAGTCCGATGCGGAGATCATGCGCTTCTGCCAGAGCTTCATGACCGCGCTGTACCGTTACATCGGACCGGACGTTGACGTTCCTGCCGGTGACATGGGCGTCGGCGGCCGTGAGATCGGCTATATGTTCGGCCAGTATCGCCGTCTGAAGGGCGCTTGGGAAAACGGCGTCCTCACCGGCAAGGGCTTTAGCTACGGCGGCTCCCGCACCCGTCCCGAGGCGACCGGCTACGGCGCAATGTATTATTTGCAGGAAGTCCTGAAGCATGAGGGCGAGGACATCAAGGGCAAGACCATCGCCATCTCCGGCTTCGGCAATGTCGCTTGGGGCATCTCCAAGAAGGCACGCCATCTGGGCGCGAAGGTCGTCACGCTGTCCGGCCCCGACGGCTATATCTACGATGAAGAGGGCGTTTCCTCCAGCGAAGAGAAGATTGATTATCTGGTCGAAATGCGCGCCTCCGGCCGCAATCGCGTGCAGGATTACGCGGACAAGTTCGGCGTTCCGTTCTTCCCCGGCGAGAAGCCCTGGGGCGTTAAGGCTGACGTCATCATGCCGTCTGCCATGCAGAACGACGTCAAGATGGACTCTGCGGAGAAGATTGTTGCCAACGGCATCAAGTACTACATCGAGGTTGCCAACATGCCCACCACGAACGACGCGCTGTTCTATCTGATGAGCCAGAAGAACATGATCGTTGCGCCCTCCAAGGCGGTCAACGCAGGCGGCGTCGGCGTTTCCGCGCTCGAAATGGCGCAGAACTCCGAGCGGCTGGTCTGGACGGCCGAGGAGGTCGACCATCAGCTGCATCTGATGATGGAAAACATCCACCGCGTCTCCGCTGAGGCTGCGGAGGAGTACGGCTTGGGCTACAATCTGGTCGCCGGTGCCAACATCGCCGGCTTTAAGAAGGTTGCCGAGGCCATGATGGAGCAGGGCATCTTCTAAGGCACTTCCCCTATATAAATTACTCCCGGCGGGCTGTGGCTTCCACAGCCCGCCGTTTTTTAGGATGCAAAACGAATTCCGAAAAATCGAAGGGAAGTTTTGGTTGTTTTTTGGCAGGGAGCATGGTAAAATGGAGATGAGGAAATCAAAGGAGGTTTACTCGAATGGATCAGAAGCTGGAGGCGTTATTTACCCCTTGGAAAATCGGAAGCTGTGAGATCAAAAACCGCTTTGTTTTGACCAGCATGGGCGGCACGGATCTGTTCGGCTGGATGGAAAAGAACCATTTTGACAAAGACGGCGCGCGTTTTATTCTGGAGGTTGCCAAAAACGGCGCGGGCTTGGTTATGCCCGGCTGCCAGCCGGTTTATAACCCGATGTTCGGCCAGTGGCTGTATAAGAATAAGAAAATGTATGCCGACCTCAAAAAGTGGATGCCGGAGCTGCACAAGACCGGCGCGAAGCTGTTCGTGCAGCTCACGGCGGGCTTCGGCCGCTCGTTTACCATCAGCAAGATGATGGAGACGCTTTACACCAACAAATTCCTGCGCACCGTAAGCAAGCCCTTTATGGATTTGGACAGGATCACCGCCTCGGCCAGCCCCTCGCCGAACCGCTGGTCGGATAAGGTGCCATCCCGCGAGATGACGGTAGAGGAGATCCACCGCTTTGTCGACGCCTTTGCACAGAGCGCCAAGCTGCTGAAGGATGCGGGCGTGGACGGCGTGGAGGTGCACGCGGTGCACGAGGGCTATCTGCTTGACCAGTTCACCCTGCTGTATGTCAACAAGCGCACGGATGAATACGGCGGCTCGTTTGAAAACCGCTATCGCTTCGCCGTGGAGATCGTGCAGGCCATCAAGGCCGCCTGCGGCAAGGATTTCCCGGTCTCGCTGCGCTACAGCGTGCTTTCCAAGACCAAGGGCTTCCGTCAGGGCGCGCTGCCCGGCGAGGACTATGTCGAGGTCGGGCGCGACATGGCCGAGTCCGAGCGCGCCGCAAAGTATTTGCAGGACGCGGGCTACGACTGCCTCAACTGCGACAACGGTACCTATGACGCATGGTATTGGGCGCATCCGCCGGTCTATATGCCGGAAAACTGCAACCTTGCAGATGTGGAGCATATCAAGCGCTTTGTCGATATTCCCGTCATCTGCGCCGGGCGGCTCGACCCGCGCACGGCGGCGGAGTCCATTGCGGCCGGGCGGCTCGACGGCGCGGGCTTTGCGCGCCCGTTCCTTGCCGACCAGCAGTGGATCGTCAAGCTCCGCGAGGGACGCGAGGAGGATATCCGTCCCTGCATCCTGTGCCACAACGGCTGCTTCAACATGTGCCACTACAAGGGCGTGCCGAACGATCAGGATCTTTCGGACAGCCTGCACCTTGCCCGCTGCGCTGTCAACGCGGAGACCATGCAGTGGAACAAGCACTATATCAAGAAAACCTACGATTCGAAGATTGTGCACATCATCGGCGGCGGCATCGGCGGCATGGAGACCGCGCGCGTGCTCAAGCTGCGCGGCCACCGGCCGGTCATCCACGAAAAGAGCGGCGAGCTCGGCGGCGCGTTCATCGCGGCCAGTGCCGAGTCCTATAAGGGCAAGCTGCGCGACCTGCTGGCGTGGTATCGCCGCCAGATGACCGAGCTGGGCATCGAGGTGCACCTGAATGACGAGGTGAAGGATCTTGCGGCCTTTGGCAACGCACCCGTGATCGTCGCCACCGGCGCGACGCCGCGCCTGCTGCGCCGCGTGCCCGGCTATGAGAAGATGCTTGAGGCTTGTCAGTATCTGCGCGGCGCGCCGACCGGCGAGACCGTGGCCGTCATCGGCGGCGGTCTGACCGGCTCGGAGATTGCCTATGAGCTGGCCCTGCAGGGCAAAAAGCCGATCATCGTCGAGATGAAGGACGATCTGGTCAGCCAGAAGGGCGTTTGCCTTGCCAACTCCTCCTATCTGCGCGAGTGGTTCGCGCTGCACAAGGTGCCGGTCTATCTGGAAACGACGCTCAAGGAGGTGCGCGACGGCGCGATCGTCTGCACGGCCGAGGACGGCAAGGAATTAACGATCCCGTGCGACACCGTCATTTCCTGTGCGGGCTATATTCCCACGCCGCTGCCGAACGCCGGAAAGGCCAAGCTCGTCGGCGACTGCCGCCAGGTCGGCAACCTGCGCAGTGTGGTCTGGGACGCCTACGAGGCGGCCATGAAGATTTGAGAGAGAAGGAGACCCAATGGAATACAAAATGAAGTTGACGCCCGAGCAGCAGGACATTCTGAACGGCGCGCGCGGCGAGACAATGGCCAAGGTCATGCAGACCCTCGTGCGCTACGGCGAGCTGTTCGGCGCGGACGAGATGGTTCCCGTCACCGGCAAATACAATCACCTTGTGACCTCGTTTGGCCTCAAGGCGCTTGGCCCGGTCTACAGTCTGATGGAGCAGCTGCTCGATGCCGGCGCCGTTTCTGCGCAGAAGTTCTCCGCAGATCCCCGGCCGCTCGACCCGAACGTCCCGAGCAGCTTTTTGCAGAATTTTGTCTTCAAGCACTTCATGTATACGCGGCAGGACTACTATGAAAACCAGCTGCAAAAGCTCGGCCTGATGGACAAGGACGCCTTTACCTGCACCTGCTACATGGACGAGGTCGGCAACACACCGAGCCTCGGTGATGTTCTTTCGTGGTCTGAGTCCTCGGCGGTCGTCTATGCCAATTCCGTCCTCGGCGCACGCTGCAACCGCAATTCCGGCATCATCGACCTGATGGGCTCGATCGTCGGGTATGTGCCGTCCTTCGGCCTTTTGAAGGACGAGGGGCGCCGCGCCGACTGGATTGTGGAGATTCGCACGACCCAAAAGCCGGAGGCGCAGCTGCTCGGCTCGGCCATCGGCATGAAGGTCATGGAGGACGTGCCCTACATCCGCGGTCTCGACCGCTGGCTCGGCGGCAAGCTCGACGACGCGGCAAAAACCTACCTGAAGGACTTCGGCGCGGCCACGGCCTCGAATGGTGCAGTCGGCCTGTACCACGTGGAGAATATCACGCCCGAGGCCGTCCAATTCGGCGATTCGCTCGTGCGCGAAAACGCAAAGGTCTATGTCATCGACGACGCAGAGCTGAAGCGTGTTTACGACAGCTATCCTGTTATCTGGAAGAAAAAGGATGCCAAGCCGAAGCTTTGCTTCATGGGCTGCCCGCACATGAGCCTTGAGCAGCTCATCTCGTGGACCGAGCGCGTGGAGCAGGGACTCGCCGCCGCGGGCAACAGCAAGGTGGTCATCCCCACCGTGTTCACTGCGGCGCCCGCCGTGCTGAAGAAATTCCGCACCACGCCCTACGCCGCGCGGCTGGAAAAAACCGGCGTCATCACGAGTTATATCTGCCCGCTGATGTACATGAATAACCCGCTGAGCGCCAGCATGCCCGTCATCACCTCAAGCAACAAGCTCCGCACCTATACCAGCGCGCGGTATTACACGGATGACGAAATTCTGGAGCAAATCACGAAGGGAGGCGCAAAGGCATGAAAAAGACCTTTCAGGGCAGAGTTGTCGCGCAGGGCAAGGTGACTGCGGAGGCGCTGGTTTCCCACGGCGGCCTGAACACCCTTGCCTCATTCCAGAAGGCGCTGCAATTCGGCGACAAGAAGGCCACCTGCGGTGACCAGAACAACCCAGACCTCTATGGCAAGCAGATGCTCGGTAAGGCGCTGTGCCTGCCGCGCACCATCGGCTCGACCACCGGCGGCCTCGTGCTCTACTGCGCCTGCTCGATGCAGCGCAATCCGGCGTGCATGCTCTTTTCCGAGCCGATCGATTCGCTGGCTGCAGCGGGCGCGATTCTTTCCGACGTTTGGCTTGACGGCGCAAGCATGCCGGTCGTTGACTCGCTGGGCGAGGAATTCCTGAGCTATGTCAAGGACGGCATGAAAATCACCGTCAGCGAAACCGGCCTCGTGACGGTCGAATAACCGCCTTTTCTACGTGCTGCCCCCTGTTTTTCAAAAAAACGGAACGTTTTGCGATTGGAAACGTCCAATTGATACAGCAAAAAACAAGGAGGAAGGAAAATGAAAAAGCTTCTCGCACTGACCCTGTCTTTTCTGCTGCTCATGATAATGCTCGCCGGCTGCGGCATGGCGAGCATGGCCAATGACGAAGTGGGAGAGATCGCCTACACCGGAGCGCCCTATGACGCGAAAGAAGAGCCGGACGAAGCCTACGGTTACCCGGCGGAAAGTCCGACGGATACGCTGGGCACGGTTGCCGAAAACCGCAAGCTCATCCGCCGCGTCTCTCTCTCGCTGGAAACCGAGGAATACGACGTTCTGCTCACGGAGATCTCCGGGCGGCTCGCGGCCTGCGGCGGCTATATGGAGCAGCTGAGCGCGGACACACGCTACACCTCCAACAGCCGCTATGCAACCATGACCGTTCGCGTCCCCGCAGACCGGCTGGATACCTTTGTAAGCGCGGTCTCCGACGTTTCTAACGTCGTCCAGCGCTCGGAGGAGACGGACGATGTAACGCTGGCTTATGTGGACACCGAAAGCCGCCGCGATGCCCTGCGCGTCGAGCAGGAGCGCCTGATGGCGCTGCTGGAAAAGGCGGAATCGCTGACGGATATTCTCGAAATCGAGAACCGCCTGACCGAGGTGCGCTATCAGCTGGAGACGCTCGAATCCCAACTGCGGACGTATGACAACCTTGTGGACTATGCGACGGTCACGCTGTCGATCAGCGAGGTTCGGCAGCTGACGCCCACGGAGGAAAAGGGCTTCTGGGAAAAGATCGGTGACGGCTTTATCGACAGCGTTCGCAATGTCTGGTCCGGGCTCAAGCGCGTTGTCCATCTGCTGATCGTCTCCATCCCGTACCTGCTCGTCATTGCCGCCTTCGCCGGCCTCGTGCTGCTGATCGTTTTCCTCTGCATCCGCAGAGGCCGGAAAAACGCAGCCAAGCGCCGCCAGACTCCGCCGCAGCCCGGCACCGCGCCCGGCAGCGACAACCCGCAATAACGCGATCCTATGGAAATAATGAGGAAGCGGCCCGCCATGCGGCGAGTCGCTTCCTTTTTGCGCCGGCAGCGTTGCTGACGGCTTTTTGCCGTTTAGAATCACGTGTCAAAGTAGGGAAGAAGGATCTCCACGATGTAGGCAAGCTCGCTGGCGGGAATGGAGACACCAAACAGCTCGGCGGGATATTGCAGGTGCATCTCCAACCGCGCGAACAGGGCGCTGTTGGCGTTGATAAAGGCCTTCAGTCCATCGTATTTCAGCGATTCACCGCGAATCAGCCGCTCGAGCATGTGCGAGCAGTGGAAGATAAACTTTACGACAATGTCGTTTGTCGGGGCAATGCCGAAATCGTTCAAAATCCCGGTCAGCGCACCGCCGAGAATGCTGCACGCCTTCTGCGGGTTCAGGAAGGTCAGCGTCGGGACGAGCATTTTTTTGATTGTACCGTCAATGAAGCTGCCGCTCTGGTCGGCAGAGCTGCCGGAAACGAGGGAGAGTCCCTCCTCCGTGAGCAGATGCAGCGTCATGTCGGGACGCAGACTGGCCTCTGCAACGGCCAGCAGGACGGGAAGGCTCGCATTGCCGATGGTTGTGCTGTGGATGCCCATGTTGTGGAAAAGAAATTCGTTCAGCTCTGTCAGAGGCTCCATGTCCGCGGCAATCAGCACACCGGCGGCGGTGTCGCGCTGCTGGAGCGCCTGTATGACCTTTTCACGCAGCGAAACGAGAGAGGTGCCGGCATTGTAGCTCAGACCGATGACCCGCTCCTGCCCGACGGCGGCGTTGACATATTCGGCCAGCTGCTCGGCAACGGATTCGCCGTGGAACAGCGCCAAAATCGTCACGCCCTCCTGCGCCGGGGGGGCACCCGCAGCGGGAGCGGCGTCGTAGTGGTGCAGCCGCTCCATCAGCATCGTCTCGCTGTAGCGGTTGGTGGAAAAGCCCTTCGGCGTAAAGGTGATGTATTCCAGCTCCAGCTCGTTGAGCAGGGCGGCAATCGCCTGGTCGGCCTTGGGGTCGGGGTGGATGCTCTCGAGAAAGTCAGCGTGGAAGCTGGGCAGAGCGATTTCAATGATGCGCGAATGCGGCAGGGCGGAGCTGTGGCGCAGATAGACCAGCGAGCAGGTTGTACGGATGGCGCGGTAGAGGCTGCCGAGATTGTCGGCATAGTTGGCCTTCAAAAACGTTGCCAACGCCTCACTGCGCAGGCGGAAGCACAGACCGGTCGATTCCGATTCCTTCTGAAAGTTTGTGATGACCAGCTCGGCCAGCTCATGCAGATCCCACTTGTTCAGGTTGGGAATATGGATGAGCACAGGGAAGTGCTGCTGAAACAGCGAGATTGACTGCGCCTGCGGCGGATCGGTCGAAATGGCAATGATCATCACGTTGGCATAGCGTGTGACCGAGGCCTCGCCGATGCGGGTGAAGGTCTTTTTGTCGATCAGGCGCGTCAGCGAGCGCTGAACGGACGGCGGCAGCCGCTCCACGCCGTTGAGGCAGAGAATGCCACCTGCCGCGCGCTCGATCAGGCCGCGGCGGCTCTTGCCGCCCTTCTGCGAGACGTCCTTGCCGTAGCCGAAGAGCTGATTGAGAAACAGCTGGGGCGAGGCCTCGTATTCGCGGCAGTTGACGACAATGTAGGGCGCGTCCTTGGCCATCGAGCCGGTGGCGACGGCGTGCAGGAACATGCGGTGCGCAAAATCGCCCTTGCCGACGCCGACGCTGCCGTAGATCAGCGTGTGCAGATCGTGGGAGGGATACATCACGGCGGCCTTGGCATGCAGAATAGAGGTGCGGAGCGTGCGCTGCGCGCCGATCTGGCTGTCGAGCAGCACGGGCGTCTCGGCCGGATCCTCCTTCGGGACGGACGGGGGAGCGGCTGTGGTCAAAAAGCTCTGGATCTCACTGCCCTTCGGCAGCGTGGAGGGAAAGAAGACGGAGGGGTAATGCTGCTCCAGATGGAAGCGGCTGATGTAATAGGTCGGCTTGCCCTGAATTTTGATCAGCTGGCCGTCCTGATACAGCAGGTTCAGCTCACGCGCGACGTTCGCGCGATCCATCATCAGCCGCTCGGCCAGCGCGGCGGCGTGGCTCCACTGCACTGCGTCCGCAGGCGCGGCGAGAGCCTTTTCCGTGTCCTCCTGCACGGCGGCGAGAATGACCTCCTTGCGGCGTTCCTTCATACACTCTGCCTCCCGGAAAAAAGTTTTTTTGCATGATTGCTAAAATGTGCGGATTTCCTACACGGTTCGTCCATTCCGGCTTCGATCAGTGTCGGAAAGTGTCATGGTTTTGGACACATATCTATTATATCAGAGGAAAAACAAGAAGAACACATGGCAAAATGCACAAATTTTGCTTTGGCAAACTATCGAATATAGTCAAAACAGAGACTTACACAAACGGACGAGTGTGTAAAACTCTCGAAAATTTGACAACCATGCGTGTTAAGCATATAATCGAAGTATCAGTTGCGTATACCGACACTGTTTCTCATCAACCGGGTCATGGAGGTTCAAAGGATATCATGAATATTGTTTTGAACCGGATCGATGAGCGGCTCATCCATGGGCAGGTTTTGATCTCATGGGCAAAGAAGCTGGCTGTCCGGCAGATTGTGATTGCCGACGACCAGAGCGCGGAGGATCCGCTGGCCAAGACGGTTCTGGCCCTCTCCGTGCCGATGGGCATCGAGCTGAAGATTCTTCGCTGCAGTGACGCACTGGATTACCTCAACGCCCAGCCCGCCGGCAGCTACCCCAACACGATCCTGCTGATGCGCTCGCCGCAGGCGATGAAGTACCTCTGGGATAACGGCTATCGTCCGGACAGCATCAACATCGGCGGCATGGCGGCCGGTGCCAGCCGCAGCCTGCTTTGCCGCGGCGTGTATATGTCCGAGGAGGAGCGGCGCATCCTGCGCCAGCTCCAGAACGAGGGCGCGGAGGTTTATGTACAGGTTGTCTATGCGGAGGCCAAAACTCCGCTTTCCAAATATCTTTGATTGTTACGCTTTTGTCTAAAGGAGAATTCGATATGGTTGAGCTCAAAACAACGGTTCAGAATCAGACCGGTCTTCATGCAAGACCCGCCGCGCAGCTCGTTGCGCTGGCGAAGTCCTTCCATAGCAAGGTGACGGTGCTGGCCGATGACCGCTCCTGCGACGCGAAGAGCATTTTCAGTGTCCTTCACGCCTGCATCAAGCAGGGAACCGAGGTCGTTGTCCGCACCGAGGGCGACGACGAACAGACCGCGGCCGAGGAAATTGTCAAGTACATTGAGGCATTGGAGGAATAATTGTGATCCTGCAAGGTGTTCCTGTTTGTCCCGGCTGTACGCTCGCGCCGAGCTATCTGCTGGCCGAGCCGCCCGCGTTTGATTTGCATCAGCGCGCGGCCGAGCCGGTTGACAGCACACTGGCGCGCATCGACGCGGCCCTTCAGACCATTGCCGCCGAGCTGACCGCCGCCAAAGAGCAATACGCCGTGGCCGGCGCGGCGGAGCAGGCCGATCTGATGGATGTGCAGATGGCCATGCTGGACGACTCCTTCTTCCGCGACCAGATCACCGCTGCGGCACAGGCCGGACTGAGTGCGTCGGCCGCCGTGCTTTCCAGCGGCAAGGAGCAGGAGGATATGCTGCTGGCGCTCAACGACGATTATATGTCCGCTCGCGCCGAGGATATCCACGATCTTTCCCTGCGCATCGCCTGCCAGATTGAGGGCGTGAGCCGCCCCGACCTGTCTGCGCTTTCCTCCGACTGCGTGGTGCTGGCCAACCAGCTCCTGCCGTCGACGCTGATGTCGGCCAAGGTCGAGCACATCAAGGGGCTCGTCATCGGTAACGGCACCAAGACCTCGCACGTTTCCATCCTCGCCTCCGGTCTGCAGATTCCGACGGTCGTCGGCTGCGGCAGCATCGATCCGGTAGGGGAGCACACAACGGTTTACCTCGACGGCGAAAAGGGCACCCTCTGCTACGGGCTGACCGCCGAAGAGCTGGCCGACTGCGAGACTGCGCTCGAGGTCTACCGGAAAAAGCACGAGCTGCTGCGCAACTATGGCGCGCGTCCCTTCCGGAGCGCGGACGGCGTCAAGAGCGGCCTTTACATGAACATTACCGATCCCTGCGAGCTGCTGCGCCCGACGGATTGCGACTGCGACGGCGTCGGACTGTTCCGCTCGGAGTTCCTGTTCCTCGACCGAAAGACCCTCCCCTCGGAGGAGGAGCAATATCAAGCCTATGCACAGGCGGCCAAGGCGCTGGAGGGCAAGGCACTGACCATCCGCACCATCGACATCGGCGGCGACAAGAACGCCCCGGCGCTGGCACTGCCGCAGGAGGAAAATCCCTTCATGGGCTATCGCGCCGTGCGCATCTGTATGGATCGCAGCGACCTGATCCTGACCCAGCTTCGCGCCATCCTCCGCGCCGCCGTTCATGGCGACGTGCGGGTGATGTTCCCGATGATTGCCACAGTCTCGGAGCTGGAGGCCATGCTGGCCTACCTCAAGCTGGCGGATGACCGGCTCACCGAGGAAAATATTCCGCACCGCGCAGACGTTAAGGTCGGCATTATGGTGGAGATCCCCTCCGCGGTCATTATGCTCGACCAGCTGCTCGATTCCATCGACTTTGTCAGCATCGGCAGCAACGACCTTGTGCAGTATACCTTCGCGGCAGATCGGCTGAACGAAAAGGTCAGCTATCTGAATAAATTTATGCATCCTGCGGTTTTGAGGCTCATTCACCGCACCATCACCGTCACCCGAGAGCGCGGCAAGGAATGCTCTCTGTGCGGCGAGATGGCGGGCGACCGAGTCGGCTTAGCTGCATTGGCAATACTTGGCTTACGCAAATTCAGCATGTCCTCGTCCAAGCTGCTTCGGGCAAAGCGCCTGATGTCGCTGCTGGATCTTGAGGCACTGCAGACCTTGCAGGAGCCGCTGCTCCATGCGCATGATGCCGACGAGGCCACCGCACTGCTGAAGCAGGCCCTTCCGGGGGACTACTTCGGCGTGTGAGATGCCTTAGCAAGCGGATGCACAAAAAAACTTAGAGAGGGATGTGAAACGGGAAACAATGACGCACTTCCAAAATTTTAAAAAAGGAGAAAAGAAATGGTAGTACGCGCTATCCTTGTAGCTTTGATTGCTACTTGCAGCACTTGGTGGTTCAGCCATGTCATCACCAGAACCTGGCTCTACCCGATCTGGTCCGGCTTCCTGGTCGGTATCGTGATGGGCAAGCCCATGGAAGGCATGATGCTGGCTGCGGCCATTAACCTTCCCTACGTCGGCTTCATTACCGCCGGCGGCTCCATGCCCGGCAACGCAATGTTCGCCGGCTCCGTAGGCACGGCGCTCGGCCTTGTCTCCGGCCTTGATATGACGACTGCAACCACGGTCGGTGTCATCCTCGGTTCTGTCGCAGTTATGATTTGGAACGCCTATATGTCCATCAACGCAGTTTGGGTTCATATGGCGGACAAGTTCGCTGCGAAGGGCAACCTGAAGATGATCCGCTTCTGCAACTACGTACCCTCGTTCTTCGTATCCCTGCTGCTCAACGGCGTGCCCGCGTTCCTCATCGTGATGAAGGGCGCTGTGGTCGGCGACTGGCTGGCGGCCTGCCCGCAGTGGCTTATCGACGGCTTCGCAATGGTCGGCGGCATCCTCCCGGCACTCGGCGTCGGCATGTTGCTGAACTTCCTCGGCCAGAAGAAGATCCTCCCGTTCTTCTTCCTCGGCTTCTTCCTTGCGCAGTTCCTCGGCCTGAGCACGATGGCTATCACCATCTTTGGCGCCATCATTGCCTTTATCATCTACCTCTTTGGTAAGGACAAAGAAAAGGAGGCGGCATAATCATGGCACAGCTTAGAAAATCTGACCTTGTCAAGAACTGGTTGCTCGGCTACTCCAGTGAAACGTGTTATAACTATGAACGCCTTCAGGCGCTCGGCAATGCCAACGCGTTCATTCCCATCGTCAGACGTCTGTATAAGGAAGATCAGTACGCGGAAGAAATTTCCAAGTACATGAACTTCTTCAACACCGAGCCCTCCTACATGGGCACGGTCATCCACGGCATTACCGCCGCGATGGAAGAAAAGCGCGCGAACGACGGCGATATCACCGCCGACGAGATCCTCTCGGTGCGTTCCGCTCTGATGGGCCCCCTGGCCGGTATCGGCGACGTCGTCTCGCAGTCGATCGTTTACCCGATCCTCGCCGGTGTTTGCATCCAGCTGGCTCTGGCCGGCAACTATGCAGGCCCGATCCTGTTTGAAATCATCTACAAGGTGATCATGCTCACCCTCGGCTACAACATGTACATGATGGGCTACCGCAAGGGCAAGAGCGCGATCATCACTTTCCTGAAGACCGGTTTGCTCAACAGAATCCTCGAGCTCGTCAGCATTGTCGGCTTGATGGTCATCGGTAGTATGGCCGTCAGCAACATCAGCTTCAACTTCTCGCTCATCGGCTGGGAAGTCAGCAACGAGATCGGCTCTGTTGCGTTCAACCTCCAGACCACCGTGTTCGACGCGCTGCTCCCCGGCATGGTTCCGCTGGCTCTCGTGCTTGGCGTTTGGGGCCTGCTGAAGAAGCGTGTAAAGCCGACGGTCATCATTCTCCTTATGTTCGTTCTGGCATTTATCACGATCGGCCTGGCAGCACTCTGCGGTGCTTATTAATCCTTAACACACATACTTTTCCATCCCTCTCCCTAAAACTGAACATGGCAGTGCAGGTTCCGGCCTGCACTGTCATGTTCAAACAAAATTTTCCGGCATTTGCCCTTTTTTAGTCTGAACAACAGCGAGGCAATCCTATGAATAAGAATTTTATCATTTCTCCGTCCATTATGTGCAGCACCCCGGCCGACATGGAGCCGTATGCGCATGCGTTTGAAGCCAGCGGCATTGACGCCATCCACTTCGACGTAATGGACGGGCATTATGTACCGAATATTATGCTTGGCGTGCGCGATTACGCGGCGCTGAAGAAAGCAACGAAGCTGCCCATCGACCTGCACCTGATGTGCACGGATCCGGAGGGCTTCGTGCAGATCCTCCAGCCGGCCGAGGGCGACTGGGTCAGCTTCCATCCGGAAACCGCCCGCAACCCCCACCGGCTGCTGATGGATCTGAAGGCGCGCGGCTGCAAGACAGGCATCGCGCTGAGTCCCGGCGTCCCGGTGAGCTATATCGCTGAGCTTGGGACATATCTGGATTTCGTGCTGGTCATGGCCGTGAACCCCGGCTTTGCGGGGCAGAAAATGCTGCCCGATCACCTTGATAAGCTGCACCGCGTGCGCGAGGAGACCGCCCGCTTCGACCATAAGATCGACATTATCGTGGACGGCAATACGACCGTTCCAAACAGCATCAACATGCTGAAAAACGGCGCGACCGGCTTGGTGATCGGCACATCCTCGGCAATGAAGTATGGTGCTGCCCGCTTCTGCGAGGAATACGAGCGCTACATTCTTGACATTATGAGAGGATGGAACGAACAGTGATTGGTGTAATTGTTGCAACACACGGAAAGCTGGCGGAGGAGCTGCTCAACAGCGCCGCCATGCTGGTCGGCCGCGGCGAGCAGATGGACAGCGCATGCGTGCTGCCGTCGATGAGCCCGGAGGAATTTTTGGAGGAGACCGAGCGCAAGGTCACGTCGGTGGACACCGGCGAGGGCGTGGTCGCGCTGGTGGATATCATGGGCGGCACGCCGAATAACACCCTCTTCCGCCTTTCCAAAAAGCATAACATCCGGATCGTTACGGGTGTAAATCTTTCCATGGTCATGTACTGCGTCCTCGAGCGCTACGACGGCATGACCGCAGACGAGCTGGTCGATGCCCTGCTGGAAACCGGCAAGAGCGAGATCGGCGAATTCGGCAAGCACTGACCGGTGCTGCCAACTTAAAAAGTAATTCATTTTTTGGAGGTTGCTGTGAAAAATCTGGTATTTACCCGTATTGATGACCGCCTGATCCACGGTCAGGTCATCGCCACTTGGCTCAAGACGCTTTCGAACGTTCAGCACATCCTTGTCGTGGACGATAAGGTCTCGCAGGATCCGTTCATGCAGGAAATGTTTGCGCTGCTCGTGCCGGCTCATGTCAGCATTGAGATCCGCACCATCGACGAGGCCGCCGAGATCCTCAAGGCCGGTCTGGCCAAGCCGACGATGATGATCGTGAAGGTGCCGCAGACCATTAAGAGCCTGATCGAAAAGGGCGTCGACATCGATTTCCTGAACATCGGCGGCATGGGCATGTCCGCCGGCCGCACCAAGCTCTATCAGAACATCTCTGCGTCTGAGGAAGAGCGTCAGATCTTCCGCGAGCTGATGGCGAAGGGCGTCAAGGTCGAAATCCAGATCATCCCCGCGCAGAAGACGACCGATATGAAGAAAATCCTTAAGTAATATCCCTCCGCGAACCTGAGCATTTTTCAGCAGGAAACCGACCTCCGGTCGGTTCTTCCTGTATCTGAGCAAAAATTGCACAAAACGACGCGTGATGTGCCGCATATTCTAACGGCCAAACCATAGAAAGGACAGATAATCTATGAAAGCATGTCAATTGTTCAAAATCGGTGATTTCCGCACGGTCGAGGTCGAAAAGCCCGTGCCCCACGGCAAGCAGATCCTTGTGAAGATCGGCGCCTGCGGCATTTGCGGCTCGGATATCCCCCGCGTTTTTGAGCTCGGTACCAGCAAGCAGAAGTACCCGCTGACCATCGGCCACGAATTCGGCGGCGAGATCGTTGCCGTCGGTGAGGAGGCTGATCCGAAGCTCGTCGGCAAGCGCGGCGCGATCTTCCCCTGCATTCCGTGCCGCAAGTGCGGGCCCTGCGAGAGCGGCGACTATGCGATGTGCCTGGACTATGACTATCTCGGCTCGCGCAGCGACGGCGGCTTTGCCGAATATTGCCTTGTCCCGAGCGACTGGCACTTTGTTGAGTCCACCAACCCCAACCTTTCCGACGATGCGCTTGCTATGGTCGAGCCCTGCACTGTCGCGCAGCATGCCATCCGCAAGAGCGGCCTGACCGCCGGGCAGAACCTGCTGGTCTTCGGCGCCGGCCCGATCGGCCAGATGGCGGCCCGTTGGGGCAAAATTTTCGGTGCAAGCACGGTCGTTCTGGTCGACGTGCTGGATGAGAAGGTCGAATTTGCCCGCGCCCGCGGCCATATCGCCTTCAACAGCATGACCACCGATATCGCTGCCGAATTCAAAAAGCTCACCGGCGGCAAGCTGCCCGATGTCGTCATCGAGGGCACCGGCTCCGGCGCTGCGCTGGGGCTCGGCATCGAATGCTGCAAGACCTTCGGCACCGTCGTGCTGATGGGCAACCCCCACCGCGATACCACCATCAAGCTGGCGCAGCACTCTCAGATTCTGCGCAAGGAGCTGGTGCTCCGCGGCATTTGGAACTCGCACTATGCGCAGTCTCCCATCAACGAGTGGCAGTACACCGTGCAGATGCTCGACGAGGGCCGCATGCAGGTCGAAGACCTCATCACCCATCGCAGCACGCTGGACAATATCCCGCAGCTGTGCGAGGATATCTATACCCACAAGGTCTCTATCTGCAAGGCCATCTATTCCAAAAACGCGAAATGAAGCAGCGGTGGGATAAAATCATCCTGCGCGAGCTGTCCGACGCCTTTGATGCGCTGGACGAGGCGCAGGTCGAGCGGCTGATCGACGAGCTGCTCAAGCCCGGCCGCCGCGTGCTGTGCGTCGGTGTCGGCCGCGTGCTGATTTCGATGAAGGCGTGGGTCAAGCGGCTGCGCCATATGAACATCGACTTGAACTATGTCGGCGCGGAAAGCGAGGAGCCGATCGGCAAGGGCGACCTGCTGATCGTCGCCTCCGCCTCCGGCGAGAGCCTGTTCCCCGTCGCCATTGCCAAAAAGGCCAAGCAGCTCGGCGCAACCGTGCTCTATCTGGGCTGCACGCCGACGAGCTCAGCCGACGAGCTGGCCGATTTGCACGTTCTGCTGCGCGGCAGAACGAAATTCACCCCTGCAGACGATCCCGTTTCCATCCAGCCGATGTCGACCCTGTTCGAGCAGCAGCTGTATCTTCTGTGCGATATGATCACGTTGGAAATTATGGATCGCCTTGGCTGGGATGAAAAGACCGTAAAGGAGCGCCACGCAAACTTAGAATGAGGAGAGACTACGATGGGAGATAAAAAACTCCGCCCGCAAATCCAGCTTTCCCTGCGCGAATACGTCGATGCCTGGGGCGGTATTGCCTTTGAGCATTATCAGCAGGCCGTCAGCGACGAGGAGCTGTTTGAGGCCCTGCAGCTCAACGAGGAGCAGAGCAGCCGTTTTCCGTTGGAATACGGCACGACGCTGCTGGTCATTGCCGCGCTCAGCTTCAAATTCAAGCCCAAGCTGACCACCGATAAATACCGCGTCAAGCTTCACGAGCGCATCGCCGACAACCTGTTTTCCCGCATTGTTCCGAATGCAGACGAGGAAACACTGGAGCAGTGCCGCACCTATTTCTTCTCGAAGCTTGCAATCTTCGAGCGGTTTTGCGTCGGGATCTATTCCAAAACGCCCTCGGCGCGGCGCAAGGACGTGGTGGGCTTCTCTCGCTATTTCCTGTCGCAGCTCGGCGTGGAGCTGGACGAGGAGCACCAGATCAAGGCGCTCGAGCGGCTTGGAGTTTTGCTCACCCTCGCAAATGAGAGCTTCCTGAAGCTCGTGGCAAATTCGGCGCAGGACGCGGTCCGCTTTGACGGAAAGCCGTCCTTCGTCGTGCAAAAATAGGAGGAAACGATATGCACTCGATTCAAGGTATGACCTGTGTCGTTACCGGCGCGGCAAAAAGCATCGGCTTCGGTGTTGCCGAGCGTTACTGTGCCCTCGGCGCAAGGGTTGCGCTCATCGACATCAACCCCGCCGTCATGGAAAGCGCGGAAAAGCTGCGCGCGCAGGGCTATGAGGCCACGGCCTATGTCCTCGACATTACGGCCCCCGAGGCCGTGAAGGCCACCTTCGACCAGATCCGCACGGCCTATGGCCCGGTCTATGCGCTGGCCAACGTCGCCGGTATTGTCTCGCAGCACCCGATTGAAGAGGTTACGCTGGAGGAATGGGACAAAATTATGCGCGTGAACGTCTACGGTGCATTTTTCTGCATCCAGCAGGCGCTGCCCGATATGAAGGAGCGCCGCGCGGGCAAGATCATCAACTTCTCCTCCAAGAGCGGCAAGACCGGCTCGGCGCTGATGGTGCCGTACTCCTCGGCGAAAGGCGCCGTTATCAGCATGACGCAGGCCATCGCCTATGAGGTCGCGCCGTACAATATCAACTGCAACTGCCTGTGCCCCGGCATCACGGATCTGACCGGCGTCTGGGATGCAGTCAGTGCAGGCTATATCAAAAATCTACAGATGCCGCGCGAGCAGGTGATCGATAAATTCACCGCCAAGATTCCGCTCAAGCGCCTGACGAGCATTGAAGATGTGGTCGATTTCGTCGAGTTTTTGACGGTTTCCGGCAACTACTGCACCGGTCAGGCCTTTAACATCAGCGGCGGCAGAGAAATGCATTGAGGTAATACTATGGCTTATGATCCCAGCTATGCACAGTACATCGACCATACCGTCCTAAAGGCGGACACCACGCGCGCGACGCTCCTGCGCTTCTGCAACGAAGCCAAGCAGTATCACTTTGCAAGCGTCTGTGTCAATCCCTGCAATGTTGCGTTTGTCGCGCAGCAGCTCGCGGGCAGCGGCGTGAAGACCGCTGCGGTCGTCGGCTTCCCCCTCGGCGCGAACAAGAGCGCCATCAAGGCGGCCGAGGCGCGCGAGGCCATTGCCGACGGCGCGTCGGAGATCGATATGGTCATCAACATCGGCGCGCTCAAGGACGGCGAGGAGGACTACGTCCGTGCGGATATCCGCGCCGTCGTCGAGGCGAGCCATCCGAAGGCCATCGTCAAGGCCATCATTGAAGAAAGCGCCCTCACGCCCGAGGAGATCAAAACGGCCGCGCGCCTTGTGATGGAGGCCGGGGCGGACTTTGTCAAGACCTCGACCGGCTTCGGCTCCGGCGGCGCGACAGAGGAGGGCGTCAGGCTCATCCGCTCCGTCGTGGGCGACCGGTGCGCCATCAAGGCGGCGACCGGCATCAATAACCGTGCCATCTGCGATCGGTTCCTGAAGCTCGGTGTCACCCGCTTCGGCACGAGCAAGGGCATCCGCATCGTGGAGGACACCGAAGCATGAGACCGGACGGCGTACTTTTTGATCTGGACGGAACCCTTTGGGACAATACCGCAAATTCCACTAGGGCGTGGGAGCTTGTGCTCCGCGCGCTGCCCGAGCAGGTGCCGATTCCAACGCAGGAGCAGATCCGCGCCAGCTGCGGCTTTGCGCTTACCGGGCTTGCAGAGCACCTGCTGCCCACGCTCCCGCTCGACCGCGCGGTGGAGGTCATTCAGGAATGCTATCGCAACGAAGGCCCCATCACCCGCAAAAACGGCGGCATTCTATATCCCGAAGTCGCTGAAACCCTGAAGAAGCTGTCGCAGGAGCAGCCGTTGTTCCTCATCAGCAATTGCAGCCCGGAATATCTGAACGCATTTTTTGATGCCCATGGGCTCAAGAGCTGCTTCCGCGACAGCGCCTGCTGCATCGATGCCGGCACGACCAAGGCGGGCAATATCGAGAAGATTTGCAGGGAATACGGCCTGCGCGCACCGGTCTATGTCGGCGACACCATCATGGATTATAAGGCCGCGACGGACGCGCACTGCAGCTTTATCTTCGCGGCCTATGGCTTCGGCGACGTGCTGCAGGCGCGCTGGCGCGTGGCGCAGTTTGCCGATTTGCCCGCACTTCTGCCCAATGTAGAAATTTGACGTCAGAAAAAGGGGGGGGAAACCTGCCGTGGAACGTGGAAACAGCCGCATCGCGGCGCTGTTCGATCACGGAAAATACGATGAAATCTGCAAGCTCTGCCCGGAGGGCGACGCGTGGGAGGATCCCTGCACTGCGGTCTACGGAACGGCGGCGCGCTATCTTAATACCCTGCCGACGACCCGCGAGGGGCTGACGGAAACATGGCAGCGCATCAAACCCCTGATGCAGCAGCGGCTTGCCGCCGCACCGCTTGCTCTGGCTGCTACGGCGCAGGAGGCCGTCACGCAGTGCGCTACGGCGCATTACCGCGCCTGCAACGACCACCTCAAGCTGGAATACGCCGTACTGCAGGGACAGGTCAGCTTCGAAAAGAAGGAATATGTCATTGACCGCATGCGCGAGCTGCTGCTTGGCGCAGATGTCGATTTTGACGCCATTTTGCAGGTGCTCGACGAGGCCGGAGAGCTGAGCGTGCAGACCGAGGGACTGGAGACCGCTCCGGAGGAGTTCTTTCTCGGTACGCTGCGGCTGCTCCAGAACGCTGCGCAGATTGCGGAGGACAACGGCTTGCTGACGCAGTATCCGCACATCCGCATTGCGCGCCGCGCCTGCCGCTTGCCGATCGGCGCGGAGATGACCGAGGCGCTGACCAAGCGCAAGGAGCTCTTGGAGCTGACGCTGCAGGGCGACGAAGCGCTCGAGGATTGGGCGTATTTCGGCCCGTTTGCAGAACAGGCCGGAATTTCCCGCGAAATGCTCCTGAAGGCGCAAAAAAAGCGCCGCCGCCTTGAGCGCCTGAAATTCTGGAAAAAACGCCCCGCCCAAGCTGCACAGTAGCGTGCAGCATCCTGCCCCGGCCGAGCGCATCGCCTTCTGCCGGGGGGCGTTCCGTGAACCTGCTTCCAGCCTTTATTCATCAAAAAACGCATGCTTTCATTACTCGAAAGCATGCGTTTTTTGACAGACGAACCCGAGCCGCTCCCATGCAGGAGCGGCTCGGGTTTTGGTTGAGATTAGAGCTTTGCAGCGCTGACCTTGACGCCGGGGCCCATGGTGGAGGCGACGACGCAGGAGCGAATATACTGACCCTTTGCAGCGGCGGGCTTTGCTTTGATGACGGCGCCGATGAGCGCGTCAAAGTTTTCCTTGAGCTTGTCCGCACCGAAGGAAACCTTGCCGATGGGGCAGTGAATGATGTTGGTCTTGTCGAGACGGTACTCGATCTTACCGGCCTTGACTTCCTTGACGGCCTGCGCGACGTTGGGGGTCACGGTGCCGGCCTTGGGGGAGGGCATGAGGCCCTTCGGGCCGAGAACCTTACCGAGACGACCGACGATGCCCATCATATCAGGAGAGGCAACGACGACGTCGAAGTCGAACCAGTTTTCCTTGGTGATCTTTTCGACCATGTCCATGCCGCCGACATAGTCGGCGCCGGCTGCCAGAGCCTCGTCGACCTTGGCGTCCTTGGCGAACACGAGAACCTTGCGGGTCTTGCCGGTGCCGTTCGGAAGAACGATGGCGCCGCGGACCTGCTGATCAGCGTGACGGGAGTCAACGCCGAGCTTGACATGGAGTTCGACGGTCTCGTCGAACTTTGCAGAGGCGGTCTTGACAACCAGTGCCAGAGCGTCTGCTGCTTCGTACTGCACGGAGCGATCGATTTGCTTCGCGCTGTCCTTATATTTCTTACCTCTAAACAATGTTAAATCCTCCTTAAAGTGGTAAATGCGGAAATGAAAATCCTCCCACATATTGAGGTCATCGCGACCTCGGCAGCCTATTTAGTCAACAACGGTGATGCCCATGGAGCGGCAGGTGCCTGCAACCTGGCTGATCGCGGCCTCGATCGTGGCGGCGGTGAGGTCGGGCATCTTGCGCTCGGCGATCTCGCGGACCTGCGCGGCGGTGATGGTGCCGACCTTGGTCTTGTTGGGAACGCCGGAACCCTTATCCTGACCGATCGCCTTGAGGATCAGAGTCGGGGTCGGGGGGGTCTTGGTGATGAAGGAGAAGCTGCGATCGGAGTAGACCGTGATCACGACAGGGATTTTAAAGCCGGCCTGATCCTTGGTGCGCTCGTTGAACTCCTTGATGAACTGTGCGATGTTGACGCCATGCTGGCCGAGAGCCGGGCCGACAGGGGGCGAAGCGGTTGCTTTTGCAGCCGGAATCTGAAGCTTGATATAACCAGTAACTTTCTGTGCCATTGATCAGCACCTCCATAAGAAATGTGGTAATACGCCGTAGCGTATCCTTGGCGGGGGAAGACCCCTCCCACTTGTGACTGTTTTTTATTCCTCGACAGCCTCGACCTGATCAAGCTCCAGCTCGACCGGGGTCTCGCGCCCGAACATGGAAACCGTCACGCGAACCTTGTTCTTCTCGATGTCCAGCAGATCGACCACGCCGGTAAAGCCGTTGAGCGGGCCGTCGACGATGGTGACGGTGTCGCCGAGCTGGTAGCCGACGACGACCTCGCGTTTTTCAACGCCGAGCTGATAGACCTCGTCCTCCGTCAGGGGGGTGGGCTTGTTGCTGCCCGAGGTAATAAACCCGGTCACGCCGCGGACGTTCTTGATGATATACCAGGCGTCGTCCGTCATCACCATCTTGACCAGCACATAGCCGGGGAACACCTTGCGGTCGTAGGTTTTCGGGCCGTTGTCGGTGATCTCGGTCACGGTTTCCATCGGAATGGACACCTGATGGATGATGTCTTGCAGCTGACGGGTCTCGACCGTCTTTTCGATGGTCATTTTAACGGTGTTTTCGTATCCGGAATAGGTATGGACAACATACCATTTTGCTGCTTCTGCCATAACGAATCAGCTGAACAATCCGCGCAGCAGAGACATGCCGCCGCCGGCCAGCCAGTCGAACAGGCAAACGATAACGCCGACGACCAGAACCGAAGCAAGGACGACCAGCGTGTTGTTGAGAAGCTGCTTGCCACTGGGCCAAACGACCTTCTTCAGCTCGCTGCGCATTTCGCGGAACCATTTGGAGAAGCGTCTGCCGGTACGGACGAAGAAATTGGGCTTCTTGTTAACTTCTGCCATTGTTTTTCTTCCTTTCGCTTACTTCGTTTCGGTATGAACGGTATGCTTTCTACAGAACCTGCAATACTTCTTCATTTCCAGACGGTCGGGATCGTTCTTCTTGTTTTTCATGGTGTTGTAGTTTCTCTGCTTGCACTCGTTGCAGCGAAGGGTGATCTTTACTCGCATTGTTCGGCACCTCCTTAAAATTTTGCCTCCCTGTATGCCCGCGGCTATCAAAAAATTTAGTCGGCATTGAAACTACCCCATGCCTCCGCGGGTGAAAAATGGGCGCAAAAATAAAGCCCCTTTTTCGCAGGTGCGACTATTCTATCATAAATGCAACCCCGCGTCAATCCTAATTTTGCGGTTTTTTCCGGATTTTTCGGACATTTTTTGCTTTTCTGCAAAATCGCCTGACAGCGCGGCAGGCTCAAAGCAGCTGCGCAGCAAAAAGGCCGCGAAACGCGGCCCTGCAGCTTGTGTTTTGCGGTGTCCCTGCCATATTCCTGTACGCTTGCCTTATCCATACACCAGCGTTCCCGGCACATCCTGAAAGCTGGAACGCACCTCAATGACGACGCCGTGCTGCTTCGCCAGCTCCACGCAGCGGTCGTGCAGCACCTTGGCGCCGCCGCGGGCGAGGGTCAGCATGGCGTTGTACGAAAGCGTTTCATACTTGACCGCGTCCGGAAATTTCCGCGGGTCGCGGTTGTACACTCCGTCCACGTCGGTATAGATTCTGCAGCGGTCGGCGTGCAAAAATGCAGCCAAGGCCACAGCCGTCGTGTCTGAGCCGCCTCTGCCGAGCGTGGTCACATCACCGTTTTCGTCAACGCCCTGAAAGCCTGCGACCAGAACGATCCTTCCTGCGCGCAGCTCTTGCGCTATCCGGTCGGAGCTCAGCCGCAGAACGCGCGCGTCGCCGTGCCGTGACTCGGTCAGCAGCCCCGCTTGCCGTCCGGAGAGACTGACTGCCGGAACGCCCAGCCGCCGCAGCGCCATAGCGCACAGGCTGACGCTGCAAAGCTCTCCGGTGGACAGAAGCGCGTCCAGCTCCCGCCCGCCGCAGTCGGGGTCGATCTCGCGGGCCCGTGCCAGCAGCGCGTCCGTCGCCCCGGCCTGTGCGGAAAGAACGCCGACGACCTCGTTTCCCGCCCGGTGTGCCGCAGCCAGCTTCCGCGCCGCCGCATACAGCCGCTCGGCATCGGCAACGGAGCTTCCGCCGAATTTATCCACATAGCGTGCCATGCTACCGCCTCCCTTCGGTATCAATCTATGCGCGGAGGCGAAAAATCGACACTGTTTTTTCCCTTTGCCCGGCACAAAAGGCGGAAGCCCCTTGCTTTTTGACACAATATGTGGTAAACTCCTATATTGAAAATACAATGGGAGTATTGTACAGATGTATCTGAAACAGCTGGAGATCCAAGGCTTTAAATCCTTTGCGGATAAGACGGTCGTCTCCTTTGGCCACGATATTACCGCGATCGTCGGGCCGAACGGCAGCGGTAAATCGAACATTTCCGATGCCATCCGCTGGGTCGTAGGTGAGCAGAATTCCCGCTCCTTGCGCGGCCAGAAGATGGAGGACGTTATCTTTGGCGGCACGGTCAAGCGCGCGCAGCTCGGCTTTGCGGAGGCGACGCTGGTGCTGGACAATTCCGATCGCGCCATTCGCTACGATGCCGATGAGCTTATGATCACCCGCCGGTATTACCGCTCCGGCGAGAGTGAATACTATATTAATAAACACTCCGTCCGCCTCAAGGACATCCATGAGCTGTTCATGGACACCGGCCTCGGCCGCGAGGGCTATTCCAACATCAGTCAGGGCCGCATTGACGAAATTCTGTCGCTGAAAAGCACGGACCGGCGCGAGATCTTCGAGGAGGCGGCGGGTATTTCCAAATACCGGCACCGCAAGGAGGAAACCGAGCGCCGTCTGGCCAACACCGAGGATAACCTTTTGCGCATCGGCGACCGCATTTCCGAGCTGGAGCTGCAGGTCGAGCCTCTGCGCGAGCAGGCGGAAAAGGCAAAAAAATATCTGGAATACCGCGACGAATACAAGGGCTTGGAGATTGCGCTCTGGCTGCGCTCGCTGGACAAGCTCAGCGCCACGGCGCGCAAGGCCGAGGAGGACTACCGCTCGGCGGCGTTCATTTTGCAGCAGGAGCACGATGCACTCGATCAGCTGTACGTCACGTCCGAGACGCTGACCTTCGATCTTCACAACCGCGACATGCAGACCGACCAGCTCCGTGAGGAGATCAATCAGGCCGACGCACTGTCGCAGTCCATTGCGGGGCAGCTGGCTGTGCTGCGCACGAACAGCGAAAACTGCTGCGCCAATATTTCCCGGGTCAAAAATGAGCTGGCCGATCAGGAAAACCGCAGCGGCGGCATCGGCGAACAGATTACCGCGCTCGAGGCACGCATCGCCGAGATCGCGCAGGAGACGCAGACGCTCACCCAGCAGCGCAGCGAGGCCGAGGCCGAGGGCAAGCGCCTTACCGACTCCGCCGAGGGCATGACGCGCCGCTATCTGGAGGTGCGCGGCGAGGCCGAGCGCCTGCGTACGGAGCTTTCCGGCAAACGCTCCGACCTGACGGCGGCGACGGACTCCATCGAACGGGAGACCGAGCGCCGCGCGCAGGTGCTGGCGGACTGTACCGGCGCCGCGCAGCGGCAGGAGGAAGCCGTTTCCAAGCGCGATTCCAGCGCCAAGGCGCTCGAGGAGGCGCGCGAGGAGGTTACCGCCGCGCAGAACACGATCGCGGGCTACCGCCTGCGCGAGGCTACGCGCGCCGAGCGCCGCGACGGGCTGAAAAAGCGCGTCACCGAGGCTGAGGTCGCCCTACAGACCCTGTCCTCGCGCCGCAAGCTGTTTGAAGAGATGCAGCGCGAATACGAGGGCTTTTCCAAGGCCGTCCGCGTGGTGATGCAGGAGAGGGAACGCTCCCTGCGCGGCATCCACGGGCCGGTCTCGACCCTGATCCGCACCAAGGACGAATATACCGTCGCCATCGAGATCGCGCTTGGCAGCGCCATGCAGCAGATCGTCGTGCGCGACGAGCAGGCGGCCAAGGCGGCCATTCAATATTTAAAGCGCACCGATTCCGGCCGCGCGACCTTCTTGCCGCTGAACGTCATCCGCGGCAAGCGGCTGGAGGAGCGCGGCGTGGAAGCCTGCCGCGGCTTTGTCGGTGTGGCCAGCGAGCTGGTGTCCTGCGACGAAGGCTACCGCGGCATTATCGCCAATCTGCTGGGCAAGACCGTCATTGCGCAGGACTTGGACGCGGCCATTGCCATTGCCAACCGCTACGGCCACCGCTTCCGCCTGGTCACGCTGGACGGGCAGGTGCTCAACGCGGGCGGCGCGATGACCGGCGGCTCGGTCTCCCGCAGCGCGGGCATTCTTTCCCGCGCCAACGAGCTTGAGCGCCTGACGGTGCAGCAGCGGCAGACACAGGAAAATCTGGAAAAGCTGCGCGCCGAGCTTGCCGAGGCCGAACGCCTGACGGCAGAGGTCACCTATGAGCTGAGCGTCGAGGAAACACGCCTGCGCGCCGCGCAGGATGAGACGCTGCGGCGCGAGGGCGAGTGGAAGCAGTTTTCCGTGCTGGCCGACGCAATCACCGACGCCATCAACGGCTCGCAGCGCGAGCTGGAATCGATTGAGCAGCGCTGCCGCGAGGATGCTTCCCGCCGCGATACGCTGACTGAGCAGATCGCCGAATTGGAGCGGCAGATTTCCGCTGCGGAGCAGGAGCTGACCATGGTCTCCGACGGGCAGAGCGTTGCCGCCGAGCAGTCGACCCGGCTGAGCGAGCGTATGACCGCCATCCGCATGCAGATCGCCGCCCTGGAGGCCGAGCGAACGACCGCTGTGGACTCCATCGGGCGTCTGCGCGGGCTGGAGCAGGCCATGCGCGGCGACCGGGAGCAGAGGCTGGCGCTGCTGGCCTCCTATGGGCAGGAAAATGACCGTCTGCTGGGCGAGATCACCCAGCGCGAGGCGGAGCTGGCCGCCCAGAACGCGCAGGTGCAGACCCGCCGCGACGACCTGAAAAAGGCACTCGAGGAGCGCATGCAGGTCGAGGCGCGCAAGACCGCGACCGAAAAGGACGCGCAGAGCAAGAGCCGCGAGATCCTCAACATGGAGCGGGAAAGCGCCCGCCTGGAGGCACGGAAGAATGCCGCCGAGCTGGAGGAAAAGCAGATTCTCGACCGCCTGTGGGAGAGCTACGAGCTGACCCGCACAACCGCCCCGGCGGCTGCTGCGGAAATTGAGAGCGTTGCCGCCGCGCAGAAGCGCAGCGGGGAGCTCAAGCGCAAAATTTCTGCGCTCGGCACGCCGAACCTCGGCGCGATCGACGAATTTGCCCGCGTCAACGAGCGCTACACCTCGCTGGTGGAGCAGCGCGACGACGTGATGACCTCCAAACGCGACCTCGAGGGCATTATCAGCGACATCACCGCGCAGATGACCGAGATTTTTACAACGGAATTTGCAAAGATCAACCAATATTTTGGCGAGACCTTCACGGAAATGTTCGGCGGCGGCAAGGCCTCGCTCGAATTGGAGGACGAGACCCAGCCGCTGAGCTGCGGTATTGAGATCAAGGTTCAGCCGCCGGGAAAGCAGCTGAAAACCATCACGCTCCTGTCCGGCGGCGAGAAGGCGTTTGTCGCGATTGCCTTGTATTTCGCAATTTTAAAGGTACGGCCGACGCCGTTCTGCATGCTCGACGAGATCGACGCGGCGCTGGACGACCGGAACGTGGAGCGCTTTGCGGGCTATCTGCGCGGCTTTAGCGGCAGGACGCAGTTCATCGTCATCACGCACCGCCGCGGCACAATGGAGGCCGCCGACGTGCTCTACGGCGTGACGATGCAGGAGCAGGGCATTTCCAAGATCCTTCATCTGGATCTGAACCAGATGGAGCAGCAATTGGGCATTAAAACAGAGGAGTGATCCCATGGGCTTTTTTGAAAAAATCAAAAATGGTCTGAAAAAGACCAGAACGGCAATGGCCTCGACGCTGGGCGGCATTTTCTCCGCCTTTTCCGGCGCAAACGAGGAATTTTATGAGGAGCTGGAGGAGAGTATGATCCTCGCCGACATCGGCGTGGAGACCTCCTGCAAGGCCGTCGAGCAGCTGCGCGAGCGCGTCAAGGCGGAAACGCTGAAATCCGCCGAGGAAATTCACGATGCGCTCAAGGACATTCTGGTGCAGATGCTTGAGGTCGGCCCGACGGAGCTGCGTATGGGCACGAAGCCTTCGGTCGTGCTCGTCATCGGCGTCAACGGCGTCGGCAAGACCACGACCATCGGCAAGCTGGCGCACCGCTATACCGAGGAGGGCAAAAAGGTTCTGCTGTGCGCGGCGGATACCTTCCGCGCGGCGGCGGCTGACCAGCTGGAAATCTGGGCGGGGCGCAGCGGTGTCGAGATCATCCGCCAGCACGAGGGCGCCGACCCGGCGGCCGTCGTGTTTGACGCAATCGCTGCGGCCAAGGCGCGGGGAACCGACCTGATTCTCTGCGATACCGCCGGACGGCTGCACAACAAGGCCAACCTGATGAACGAGCTGGGCAAAATTTCCCGCATCATCGACCGTGAGCTGCCCGGCGCGGACAAGGAGGTGCTGCTCGTCCTTGACGGAACAACCGGCCAGAACGGCCTGATGCAGGCCAAGGAATTCAAGGCCATTGCCGGCGTGACGGCGATTGCCCTGACGAAGCTTGACGGCACGGCCAAGGGCGGCATCGTTATCGCCGTGGCCGATGCCCTGCAGATTCCGGTGAAATTCATCGGTGTGGGTGAGCAAATGGATGACCTGATGCCCTTTGACGCCCGCGCCTTTGTGGACGCACTGATTTAAAATTGGAGGCCTACACATGAGAAACGATGGCAGAGCCGCAGATGAGATGCGGAAGGTGAAGGCGACGCTCGGCTTTTCCAAATTTGCCGAGGGCAGCTGCCTGATCGAGGTGGGCGACACAATGGTGCTCTGCAACGCCTCGGTCGAAGAACGCGTGCCGCCGCATGTGACCAGCGGAGGCTGGATTACGGCGGAGTATTCCATGCTGCCCCGCGCCAACCGCGAGCGCAGCAAGCGCGACATCTCCAAGCTCAAGCTGGCCGGGCGCAGCGCGGAAATTCAGCGCCTGATCGGCCGCAGCCTCCGCTGCGCCGTGGACATGCAGCTGCTCGGGCCGCGCACCATCACCGTCGACTGCGACGTTTTGCAGGCCGACGGCGGCACGCGCACGGCCTCCGTGACCGGCGGCTTTATCGCCATGACGCTGGCCTGCCGCAAGCTCATGGAGCAGGGACTGATCGAAAAAATGCCCGTGCGCACCTATGTTTCCGGCATTTCCGCGGGCATTGTCCGCAACGAGACGCTGCTCGATCTGTGCTACGAGGAGGATTCGCGCGCGCTGGTCGATCTGAACTGCATCATGACCGCCGAGGGTGATATTGTGGAGCTGCAGGCCACGGGCGAGGGTCGCCCCTTTACCATGGAGGAGCAGAAGAAGCTCATTACGCTGTGCCGCAAGGGCAACGCCGTGCTCACGCAGATGCAGCGCCGCTGCTTGGGAGGACTGGAATGAAGCTGGTCGTTGCGAGCAATAATGCTCATAAAATTGAAGAGCTCAACGCCATCCTGTCTCAGCTGGGCATGGAGGTCGTCTCGCAGCGCGAGGCAGGTGTCCACGTCGAGCCGGAGGAAAACGGGACGACGTTTGAGGAGAATTCCTATATCAAAGCCAAGGCCGTGCTTGACGCAAGCGGCATGGCCGCCGTGGCCGACGATTCCGGCCTGATGGTCGAGGCGCTGGACGGCGCGCCGGGAGTCTACTCCGCACGCTTCGGCGGCGCGGCCTGCAAAACCGACCGCGACCGGCTGCGCTATCTGCTGCGGCAGATGGAGGGCAAGGAAAACCGCGCGGCAAGGTTCGTCAGCGTCATTACCGTCCTGACCCCGGACGGGCGCAAGCTTGTGGCGCGCGGGGAGTGCCCCGGTGTGCTCCTGACCGAGCCGCACGGCGAAAACGGCTTTGGCTATGACCCCATCTTCTTCTGCCCGGAGCGCGGCTGCACCTTTGCCGAGCTGCCCGCAGAGGAAAAAAACAAGATTTCCCATCGCGCCCGGGCGCTTCAGCTGCTCGCCGCGCGCATCCGAGAGGAGTGGAACTATGCTGACAAGTAAACAACGCGCCGACCTACGTTCCGAGGCCAACACGCTTGACACGACCCTCATGGTCGGCAAGGGCGGCGTGACGCAAAGCGTTCTTGACGAGGCCAAGACGCAGCTTGAGGCGCGTGAGCTGGTCAAGGGACGCGTGCTGGAAAGCGCGCTCCTGACTGCGCGCGAGGCCTGCGATGCCATCTGCGAGGGCACGGGCGCCGACGGCGTGCAATGCGTCGGCTCAAAATTCGTAATCTATAAAAAATCCGAAAAGCTGGCGCAGGAGGCGGCCGCACAGGCGCGCCGCACGCAGAAAAAGGCGGCCAATCCCGTCCGCCGCGGCGCACAGGAGCGCAGAAAGCGCGCCCATGAGGAGCGTGAGCGCCGCAACGAATACTTCCGTCAGGCGGCGATTCAGGCTGCCATCGAGAAGCGGAAAAACAAAGACTGAATTCGAGGTGACAGGCAAGCATGGCAAGGATCGGGATCTTCGGCGGGAGCTTTAACCCGCCGCATTTGGGGCATGTTCTGGCGGTACAGGAGTTCCGGGAAAAGCTCGGGCTCGACACGGTGCTGCTGGTGCCTGCCGCCGTGCCGCCGCACAAGGCGCTCAGCGCGAATACGCCCGCGCCCGAAACGCGGCTGGAAATGACGCGCCTTGCCGTGCAGCATTTGCCCTACGCCTGCGTTTCGGACAACGAGCTGCAGCGGGAAGGGAAGAGCTACACCGTCGACACCCTCACCGCTCTGCGCGAGCAGTACCCCGACGACGAGCTGGTGCTGCTCATGGGCACGGACATGCTGCTGACCTTTTCGCGCTGGTATCAGCCGGAGAAAATCTTGCAGCTGGCCACGCTGGCCGTCGCCCACCGGGGAAAGGATCGGCTCGACGAGCTGAGCGCCTGTGCCGCAGCGCTGACCGAACGCTTCGGCGGGCGGGTGCAGCTGGTGGAAAACCGCTGCCTGCCGTATTCGTCCACCTCCGTCCGCGCGATGCTGGCCTTCGGCTGCGCGGAGAGCTATCTGGAGCCTGCAGTGCTGGACTACATCCGGCAAAACGCCCTGTATTACACCGGACGGCCGCTGAAAAACCTGCCATTTGACGAGCTGCGCACCGTCGGTCTGGCGCTGCTCAAGACGCAGCGCGTCCGCCACGTCATCGGGTGCAGCGAGACGGCGGCGGCACTGGCGGAGCATTACGGCGCGGACGTGACCGACGCCGCCCGCGCGGGCATGCTCCACGACGTGACCAAGGCGCTGACCGGCGAGGAGCAGTTGAAATTGTGCGAAGAATATGGTATGATATTAAATCATTTTGAGCACGAGAATCCCAAGCTTCTGCATGCCAAAACCGGCGCCGCCGTTGCCCGGCGGCTGTTCGGCGAGAACGAGGCCGTCTGCAGCGCCATCGAGTGGCACACGACCGGCCGCGCGGGAATGTCGCTGCTGGAAAAGATCATCTATCTTGCCGATTATGTGGAGCCGAGCCGCGACTTTGACGGCATCGGAGAGCTGCGCAGCCTGACATGGAAAAATTTGGACGCCGCGATGCTGCTCGGGCTTGAAATGACGATGCAGCAGCTGCACGAAAAGGGCAGCGCCATCGACCCGGACTCCCTTGCAGCCTATCGGTATTTCCAGAAAGAATGCGTCTGAGCGCTGCCCAGCAGCCTCCGGCGCCCCGGAAAGGATTTGAAATATGAAAATTTTTGGTAACCGGAAACGCCGCCCGTCCTCCGCTGCGCCTCGACGCGCAGAAGCCGAAACGGCGCCGCGCGCGTATGACGCGCCGCAAGCGCCGCAGCCGGAGCGCGAAGCAAACGAACCGACCGGCCGCCTCAGCCCAACGGCGCGCGGCGTGATCTGGCTGTTGGCCTCGCTTGTGCTGTTCGCGGCGACCGTGGCGGTGTGCCTCACGCTCGTCAAGAAAAGCGGAGAGCCCATTCAGCTCGGCGGAAGCACGAGCCCAAAGACCATCAAATACGTGGTCGATTCCGACCCGCCCCCGCAGGTTGACGCGCCGGTGGAGCTGAAGGCGCCCCCGGGGGTGAACGGCTCGCAGCTGCTGAATATTTTGGTGCTTGCTGTGAACCCGGAAAATCAGAGCACGGATACCCTGCTGCTTCTGAGTGTGAATTTGCAGAACGCCGAAGTTGGTATGCTCAGCATTCCGCGGGATACCTTCGTTTCGGGCAATTTTCAAATGCCGAAGCTCGACCGCGTCTACGCCGAGTCCGGCACGCGCGGCGTGCAGGCGCTCAAGGAGCAGATCCGCGCCATGTTCGGCTTCCAGCCGGATTACTATTTCGTCATCAATGAGCAGGTCCTGCAGGCTGCGCTGACAACCACCGGCCCAATCTCCTTTGAGGTACCGGAGGAGCCTGCCTATTCCGGCCTGCCTGCCGGCACGAGACAGCTCACCGCGGCCGACGCGATGCAGCTGCTGGAGTTTTCCGAGGACTATACCACCGTGGGCACCGAGCCCGCGCGCGTGCAGCGCACGCTGCTGCAGACCATTCTGGACAAGCTGCTGGCCGATCAGGCCCATGTGCAGGAGGCCGCTGAAGCGCTTGCCGCTGCGGCGGATACCGACCTGACGGCGCAGGATCTGATGTATTTCGGGTATCTGCTGAAGGACACGAGCTTTGCCGCCTCGTTCAGCCGCGCCCTGCCCGGCACGGAGATCGCCATCGGCGACTATGCGTTCTATCAGGTTGAACCCAATGAGGCGCTGGAGCTCATCAACGCGAACTTTAATCCGCTGGAAGAGCCGCTGACCGTCTTTGACCTTAACTTCCGCCAGAAGACCGGCAGCAGCACCGAGGGCGATTTTGCCGATTTCGGCTTTACGCGCAAGACCGAGGCGACGGAGGAGACCACCGAGTCCGAGACCGCGTCTGAGCCGACGCAGGCCGACACCACGGCCGATACCACTGCTGACACTCCGACGACGGAGCCGTAATAGGAAAGGAGAAATTTGCGTGTATACACCGAAAGAGCTCGCCCTGCGGGCGGCGCAGGTTCTTGACGACCGCAAGGGTCTGTCCATCAAGCTGCTGGAGGTTGCGGATGTGACCAGCATTGCCGATTATTTTCTGATCTGCACCGGCACCTCCAGCACGCACGTCAAGACCCTCTGCGACAGCGTGGAGGCGGTTGTGACCGATGAGCTGGGCGAACCCCTGCTGCACCGGGAGGGACACCGCGGCGGCACATGGGTGCTGCTGGACTTCGGCTGCCTTGTTGTCCATGTGTTTACCAATGAAACGAGAGAGTTTTACAATTTGGAGCGCCTTTGGAACGACGCCAAACAGATTCCGTTGAATTTCGAGGAGAATTAAATGAAGTACGATTTTACTGCCATTGAGGCAAAATGGCACCGGATTTGGGAAGAAAAGCAGCTTTATAAGGCGGAAACCGGCGCGGACAAGGAAAAATTCTATGCACTCATCGAGTTCCCGTACCCCTCCGGCGTCGGTCTGCACGTCGGCCATGCCCGTCCCTACACCGCCATGGACGTCATCGCCCGCAAGCACCGCATGCAGGGACAGAACGTCCTGTTCCCGATGGGCTACGACGCTTTCGGCCTGCCCACGGAGAACTATGCCATCAAAAATCACATCCATCCGGCCATTGTAACGAAAAATAACATTGCGACCTTCCGCTCTCAGCTCAAGGCGCTGGGCTACAGCTTTGACTGGGATCGCGAGATCAACACCACCGACCCGAAGTATTATAAGTGGACGCAGTGGATCTTCCTGCAAATGTACAAGCACGGCCTTGCCTACAAGGCGCAGATGCCCGTCAACTGGTGCACCTCCTGCAAGTGCGTGTTGGCCAATGAGGAGGTCGTCGACAACGTCTGCGAGCGCTGCGGCAGCCCCGTCATTCGCCGCGAGCAGAGCCAGTGGATGCTGCGTATCACGAAATACGCCCAGCGGCTGCTGGACGATCTGGACGGCGTGGACTTCATCGACCGCGTCAAGGCGCAGCAGCGTAACTGGATCGGCCATTCCACCGGCGCCGAGGTGCGCTTCACCTCGACCCTCGGCGACGATATCCTGATCTACACCACCCGTCCGGACACTCTCTTCGGCGCGACCTACATGGTGCTCTCGCCGGAGCATGCGCTCGTGGCCAAGTGGATGGACAAGCTGGAAAATGTCGACGAGATCAAGGCCTATCAGGCTGAGGCGGCGGCAAAGTCCGACTTTGAGCGCACGGAGCTGGTCAAGGACAAGACCGGCGTGATGCTCCAAGGCGTCAAGGGCATCAACCCCGTCAACGGCAAGGAAATTCCGATCTTCATCTCCGACTACGTCCTTTCCACCTATGGCACCGGCGCGATCATGGCCGTTCCGGCGCATGACGACCGCGACTGGGCGTTTGCCAAGAAGTTCGGCTGCGAGATCATCGAGGTCGTCAAGGGCGGCAACGTGGAAGAAGCGGCCTTTACCGACTGCGCCACCGGCGTGATGGTCAACTCCGGCTTCCTCGACGGCATGAGCGTCGACGAGGCGAAAAAGGCCATCGTCGCGTATCTGACCGAAAAGGGCATTGGTCAGAAGAAGGAAAACTACAAGCTGCGCGACTGGGTCTTCTCCCGTCAGCGCTACTGGGGCGAGCCGATCCCCATCGTGCAT